>JBHEMQ010000118.1:725-6919 GCA_046262475.1 Candidatus Velthaea sp. | reverse complement strand
GCTCGAGATCCCGTGACCGCATCGGCATTGTAAGAGTTCTTCCATGGAAACCTCCGGAGCGTGGACTTGTTCGCTACCCACGACTTCCGCCGCTGTCACGGTCGCGCCCAATAAGCTGCCCGAACGGATAGCGCGGTGCGGGTTTGTCTAGGACGGCGACGAACGCGGGCGCATGCGATTTTGCGTCGTCGGCGCCGGCGCGATCGGCGCGTACGTCGGCGCACAATTGCAGCGCAGCGGCGCGGATGTCGCATTCATCGCGCGCGGAGCACACCTTGAGGCCCTCCAAAAGGAGGGTCTTACGGTGAATGAACCCGGCCACAGCTATCACCTCGACGTCGCCGCCTACGAAAGCGGAATGCGGCTGCCCGGCATCGATGCTGTTCTGCTCGCGGTCAAGTCGCACCAAGTCGCTCACGCGGTGTTGGCCGTTACGGCGCTGTACGGACGGGATACCATCGTTGTGACGCTGCAGAACGGCGTGCCGTGGTGGTATCCGTTCCGGCACCCGGTCGCGGCCGGCTGGAGCATCGAGAGCGTGGATGCCGGCGGCGCCATCGCCGCCGCACTCGATCCGCAGCGGGCCGTCGGCTGTGCTGTGTACTTTTCCGCACACATCGCGCGCCCCGGCGTCGTCAACCACACGAACGATCGCGGTTTGGTCCTCGGCGAGCCCGCCGGCGGTGCCTCGCAGCGCGTCGATGCACTCGTCGACGCGTTGCGGCGCGCGGATTTTGACGCACGTGCCGACGCGCATATCCGCGCCGAGATCTGGTCGAAGCTTCTCGGCAACGTCAATTTCAATCCGATCAGCGCGCTCACGCGCGCATACATCGGCGAAATTGCGTCGGATGCCCAAACGGCCGAGGTCGTGCGCGAAATGATGGACGAAGCGCTGGCCGTCGCGACCGCGCTCGGCGACGCGCCGGGGATTTCGATCGACAACCGGATTGCAACGTCGCCGCGCTCGGGGAACGTGCGCACCTCGATGCTGCAAGACGTCGAGGCCGGCCGCCGCCTCGAAATCGGTCCGATCATCGGCGCCGTCGTGGAGCTGGCGGACCGCACAGCAACGCCGGTTCCGCTGACGCGGCGCATTCTTGCGCTTGCGGTGCTCCTGGATCGTTCGATCGCGCGACAAAGAAACGAGGCCTCGCGTTAGCGACCGGCGCCGAGCGTCACGGATTCATCTGCCGTTATGTACGCGCCCGCTTGCGCTTCGGGCCGCTAGGCGGTACGTCGAATTGCTTGCGCAATTCGTCCTTCGCGCGTTCCAGCGTCTTGCGCCGTTTCGCCGGCAGATTCTTCCCCGCGCGGTTGATGAAGAATGTCAGCATCGACATCGCGGATCTGAACGGATTCGATTTCCGCCGGCCGCTGTGCTCGGCGGAGCGTTTGAGCGATGCCGCGATCTTCGCCGGATCGTCCGATTCGAAGACACCCGGCGTGAGGTCCAGCGCATCGCTGGTTTCAGTAACATGTTGCGACCATCGGCGCGTCGTTGGCATGTTCACCGTATTCCCGCGCGCCAGAGACCGCTGACGCTTCACTGATGCATACCTTGCCCGGCGAGAGGGTATGCGGCTCCATATTTGGCGGCACGCCCACCGGGGCGCGAACCCATACAAGGGAGACATCGCCATGGCAACGAGACGCAAATCCGCGACCGGCGCAAAGAAGTCCGCCGGGCGAAAGAAATCAGGCCGCACAGGGCCGGCCGGGCGGAAGAAAACAACGACGCGCAAGAGATCAACCACCGGCAAGAAATCCACGAGCCGCACGACGTCGAGTACGCGGAAGAAGTCGTCGTCGAGTTCGCGCAAGAAATCGACCGGCAGCCGCAAGAAAAGCAGCGGCGGGCGCAAGAAATCCACCACCGCGCGCAAGAAGTCCGGTGCGGGCCGCAAGCAGTCGACGGACGGCCGCAAGAAGAGCGGCCGCAAGTACAGTCGCGCCGCGAGCGACAACGTCGGCAAAGAAATGCACGAGATGCATGAAGGCAAACTGCGGTCCGGGCGCAGCGGCAAGAAGGTGACGAGCCGCAAGCAGGCCATTGCGATCGCGCTGTCGGAAGCGCGCCGCAGCGGCAAGAAGGCGCCGCCGAGTCCGAACCGGCGCGGGCGCAAGAAGTCCTGAGCCGTCCCTAGATGTCGTAGTCTATCGTGACGGGCGCATGATCCGAAAAGCGCTCGTCGCGATAGATCGACGCGGCGCGCACCTTCGGCGCCAGTTCGGGCGTGATGAGCTGATAGTCGATGCGCCAACCCAGGTTGCGTTCGTACGCCTTTGGCCAGTTCGACCACCACGTAAACTGCTTCGGCTCGCCGTTGACGACGCGGAACGCATCAACCCAGCCCACGCGGTCGATAACGTCGTCGAACCACCGCCGCTCGTCCGGAAAGAAGCCGGTTACGCGCGAACACGACGTGGGGTCGAACACGTCGATCTCACGATGCGCGATGTTGTAGTCGCCGCACAAAATGGTTGGAACACCGGCGTTCTTCAGCGCGGCAAGATCGGCGATGAAGCGGTCGAGAAACGAGTACTTCACCGCTTGGCGGGCCGGGCCGCTCGTGCCCGACGGCACGTAGAGCGACCCGATGCGCAGGTCGCCGAAATCGACGCGCACGAGCCGGCCTTCGGCATCCATGTCGTCCATGCCGGTGCCGCGCACCACGGCCTCCGGCGGCCGCCGGGTGAAGATCGCCACCCCGCTATAGCCCTTCTTTTGCGCATCGACGAATACGGAGTTGAATTCCGCAAGGTCGAGCGCTTCCGGCGGCAGCTGGTGCTCCTGCGCTTTGGTCTCCTGCAGGCACACGACATCGGGGCGTTGCGCCTCCATCCAGCGAAAGAAGCCTTTGCGCGCCGCGGCCCGGATGCCGTTGGCGTTGAACGTAATGACACGAAACACCGCACCTTCGCTTCCCCACGAGGCATCGGATGATCCCGCGCGATACCGAATCGACCACCCTGCGCTTGAGCGGCAAGCCGGTTGCTTTGACCAACTTGCGCAAAGTATTCTGGCCCGAGCTCGGGGTCACGAAGGGTGATCTGCTGCAGTATTACGCCGACGTCGCGCCGCATCTCATCCCGCATCTCAAGGCGCGCGCCATGGTGATGAAGCGCTACCCGAACGGCATCGACGCTCCGTTTTTTTACATGAAGCGCACGCCGTCGAACAAGCCGGAATGGCTCAAAACCTGCGCGATCGAACACGGCTCCGGCAGCATCATCGACTTCCCGGTCGTGGAGGACGTCGCGTCCCTGTTATGGGTCGTCAACCTCGGCTGCGTGGATCTCAATGAATGGTACTCGCGCTGCGACGACATCGACCGGCCCGACTACCTTCACTTCGATCTCGATCCGGTCGAGGGCACCGGATTTGCCACGGTGCGTGACGTCGCACTGTGCGTGCGCGATGCGCTCGTCGATCTCGGCATGACGCCGTACGCGAAAACCTCCGGTTCCTCGGGCATCCACGTGTATGTCGCGATCGCACGCGGCCCGCTGCAGAAGGAGGTATGGCGATTCGCGAAGGCGCTCGCGCAAACGCTGGAACGCCTGCATCCCAAGATCGTGACGGCCGAATACCGCATCGCAAAGCGCCCGGCGGGCCGCGTGCTCGTGGACTACAATCAGAACGCCTGGGGCAAGACGCTCGCGTCGGTGTACTCGGTGCGTCCGCGACCGCGCGCGTCGGTGTCGACGCCGGTGACGTGGGCCGAAATCGAGGCCGGGGTCGAGACGGAAGATTTTCGCATCGATAATGTCCGCGAGCGACTCGCTCGCGTCGGCGATCTGTGGGCGCCCATGGCCAAGCGCACCGGCCGCTTCAAGCTCGAAACGCTCCTGGCCGGGACGCAGTAGCCGCGTGCTCCCGCTGGATTACGCTCCCATGGAAATGCGTCAAGTTGCCGACATTCCGCGCGACGGCGGTTGGCAGTACGAACCCAAATGGGATGGATTCCGCGCGCTGGCCTTCCGGGACGGCGAAACGGTCGAGTTGCAGTCGAAATCGGGCCAGCCGCTCGCGCGCTATTTTCCCGAAGTCGTTGCGGCACTTCAGGCGCTGCCCGCGAAGCGCTTCGTGCTCGACGGCGAGCTGGTCGTTGCGTCCGGCGGCGCACTCGCCTTCGATGCGCTCCAGCAGCGCATTCATCCGGCCGCGTCGCGCATCGCGCGCCTCGCGGCCGAGACGCCGGCATGGTACCTCGTCTTCGACGTGCTTTCGTACGACGGCCGCGAACTCGTCGACGAGCCGCTCGCGGAGCGTCGCGCGCGGCTCGAGGAAATCGCAGCGCGATTCGCTGCGCGCGGCATCGTGCGGTTGTCGCCGGCGACGCGCGAACTCGCCGTCGTTGACGACTGGTACGAAAAGGTCGGCATTGCGCTCGACGGTGTTATCGCCAAGCGTCTTGACCGCCCGTACGCGACGGGCGAACGCACCGCTGCCGTCAAGATCAAGCGCATCCGGTCGGCGGACTGCGTCGTCGGCGGCCTGCGTTTTGCCAGCGGTGACCGCGAGGCCGTTGGATCGCTGCTGCTCGGCCTCTACGATGACGGCGGTCTGCTTGATTACGTCGGTTTTACGTCGGCCTTTTCAAACGATGAACGCCGCACGCTGCTGAAGCGCCTGCGGCCGCTGTTCGTTAAAGAATCGTTCACCGGCCGGACGCCCGGCGGCCCCAGCCGTTGGAATCGCGGCCGCGCGCACGACACAACGTGGCAGCCGCTGAAGCCGGAGGTGGTGGTCGAAGTGAGCTTCGATCAGGTGACGGCCGGCCGATTTCGGCACGGCACCCGCCCACTGCGCTGGCGGACCGACAAAGCCCCACGCCAATGTACGCTCGATCAAATGGATGTTCCTGACCGCACCTTGACGCTGCTCTCCTAAGGGCGACGCAACGTCGCGCTCACGCGGCGATGGCGGGGCGCACCACGACCGCGATCTGATACGCAATGACCTCGCTTGTCAGCGAACAGTCGATGCAGGGCACGAGGTGGCCGAGGCGGGCGTCGGCCGGATCAGCGTGTTCGCAGGCGCAGTCGGAGCAGAAAAACGGTCGTTCCATGTCCACAGCCTACGGCGCGAGGATGCCACCTGGGTGACACTGTGGACACACGCGCCGTTAAACGCATGCGAGAAGCGCCGCCGCCCGCTCCAACATCTCGCGCATCGGCGGCAGATCGCCGGGATGCGTTCCGCGGTGAACCCAACGCACGATGCCGGCCGCATCGATGACCGCCGCACCGGGAAGCTGCGCGCCGTCGCCCAGACGCGTCGCGCGCCAGTCTTGTGAAAATCCCGCCGCCTTGTTCTCGCTGCGCCGCGCGCGCAGGGCCGGATCGGTGAAAAGCCGGAGCAGGTTGTAGTTCTCGAAGCCCATGGCGCGGTACGTTCGTTTGTCCCGATCGCCGATGCATGGAACACCGGCTCCGTGGCGGCCGCAGAATGCATCCGCCGTTGCCTGCGAACCGATGGTGATGAAGCGAACGTCGATGCGACTCCCGCCATGCGTCCGGTCGAACTCGCGCAACTGCGCGAGCGGCTCGGCGAAAAACGTTCAACCGACGTGCCGCAGCCACACGCCGAGCGCCGGTCGCGGAAGAGGAAGCGCCGCAACGTCGGGCGGCAGCGGATCGCCGGCCTGAGGCGGCCGTGAACTGGTCATGCGCTGCGGTTCGGCACGCCGCCGCGGGCGGCATGTCGGCGGCGCTAGGTTCGAGCTCGCGACAGCTCGAGCGCGAAGACCATCCGCACGCGCGTGCCGCGGGCGGTTTCCTCGATGGCGAAGTCGTCAGCGAGCGCGTACATCAATTCCAAACCGCGGCCGCGTTCGAGCGTTCTTTCGCCGCTGCGCCATTTGCCGTAATCCTCGACGGTGAGCTGGAACCGGCGTTTGCGGCGGTTTGCCCGTAGCGTAAAACGCGACGGACCGGCGGTATCGACGTAGGCGTGCTCGATGGCGTTTGCGACCGCTTCGCCGGCAGCGAGGACCACATCGAATGCGCGGCCCGCGGGCAGGGCCAAGCCGTGCACGAACCGGCGCAAGGCCGCGCGCGCGAGCGGCGCACTCGCGGGCACGGCGGGCAGTTGCAGGTCGAGGCGCTCGAGCGCGGGCGTCAACTCGAGCGCGAGCAGCGCCGCGTCGCCGAGCGGTGCGCGCTCGCGAAACACGGCGTCGGCAACG
>JBHEMQ010000118.1:0-715 GCA_046262475.1 Candidatus Velthaea sp. | reverse complement strand
GTCCGTGTACAACGCGAGCACATCGCCGGGCTCCAGCTGCGTGGCGAGTTCGACCGCGGCCAAGTCCGCGAAGACGCCGAGCGGAATGCCCGTGCCGCGTCCGGGCAATTCGTCCACCGAGCCGTCCGCTTTGGCGGCGAGCGGCGGCGGATGGCCGGCGCAGCCGTACGTGAACGCGAGCGTTGTACCGTCGAGGACGCCGAAAATCGCCGTCACCATCGCGCCGCTCCGGAGCTTGGCGAGCACGGTGTTGGCGTGCCGGAGGGCGCCGAGCGGAGACGTTCGTTCGGCGGCGTCGCGCAGCGCGGCGCGCACCGCGTGCACCGCTCGGCGTCCGTCCCCGTCCGTGGCGTCGCCGATCGAGATCGCGAGCCGGCCGTCCGCGAGCACGAAGGTGTCGATCCAGTCGGTCGCGGCGTCGCCGCGGCTCAGGTTGCCGCGATACGCGCTCGACAAACGAACGCCCGGCACGCCGGCCGGCGCGGTTCGAGTCGTGGAACCCGCACGCGCAAAGTCTAGAGCCATCGCACGCGCGGCGTTTCGTGGTACATCCGTGTGAACGCCATCACCTAATCTTTCGGTCGTTTGCCATGAACTTTCAAGCGACCGGACGGCGATCGAAGGCGAGCCGGGACCGGCGCCGGTCGCGACGTAGCGCCGGCGCTGGGTTTAGTGGACCACGAACCCGACCAGCAGCAGCGCCACGATGTTAAGT
>JBHEMQ010000117.1:6371-7083 GCA_046262475.1 Candidatus Velthaea sp. | reverse complement strand
CGGCGCGTATCTCATCAATTTCCCGACGGCCCGCGTCAACACGATCGTGCCGATCGGATGCTTTCCGCTGTTCCTGCGGCTTCCGGCGATCCTCGTGATCGGCGTCTGGGCGGTGACGCAGTTCCTCCATGGGTTCGGGGCACTGACGGATAAAGTGGCAAGCGAACAGGGCGGGACCGCATATTTCGCCCACATCGGCGGCTTCTGCGCGGGCGTCCTCGGAATCGCGCTTTTCCGGATTCGCTCGGGAACGCCGCGAACATACCGGTACTACTGGTAGGAGGCTGCGTGCGCATCGGAATCGTCGGGGCGGGGGCGATCGGAACGCTGTTCGGCTACAAACTGGCCGTGCAGAACGACGTGACGCTCTTCGAGATCCGCCGTGACATCGTCGATGCCGTCAACCGCGACGGTTTGCGCCTCGATGACGGCGAGCCGCGCGCGGTGAAGGCGTCAGCCGACGCACGCGACCTGTATAACGTCGATGCCTTGTTCGTGTTCGTCCGTGCCACCGATACCCTCCGCGCGCTGCGCCCGTTTGCGGGCAAATTGAACCCGTCGAGTGCCGTCGTGTCGTTGCAAAACGGCGTCGGCAACGAGGAGGCGATCAAGACCGCGCTCGGCGGACACCTCGCGCTCGTACTGGGCGCGACGACGGAATCGTCGCTCGTGCTGGGGCCGGGGCGTGCGCGTGCGGTCGGCACGGGTCAAA
>JBHEMQ010000117.1:248-6361 GCA_046262475.1 Candidatus Velthaea sp. | reverse complement strand
GGCGCTTCGACGGACACGTGCAACCGCATCGCGCGATTACTGGACGCCGCCGGAATCCCCGCGTCGACCGTCTACGACATTCGCCCGCATTTGTGGGGCAAGCTCATTGCGAACGCCGCGATCAATCCCGTGGCGGCGCTGCTCGACCGGCCCAATAGCGTCGTGCTGGACGACCCGAACGCGAGCGAAATCGCGCGGTCGCTGGCGCAAGAAGCGGCAACGGTTGCGAACGCCGTTCGCATCGCGCTGCCGTTTTCGGATCCGTGGAGCTACGTGCGCACGATCGTGGAACAAACCGGCTCCATGCACAACTCGATGGTTGCGGACTTGAATGCGGGCGGCCGCACCGAGATCGATTTCATCAACGGCGCCGTCGTCGCAACCGGCCGCCGCGCCGCCGTGCCGACGCCCTACAACGAAACGATCGTCCGCCTCGTGAAGGCTCGTGAAGCAGCTCGACGCTGAGCCGGCCGCCGGCGCGCGCACGCTCGTCGTCACCGGCGGCAGCCGCGGCATCGGCGCGGCGGTCGCGAAGCTTGCCGCACAGCGCAAGTACGCCGTCGCCGTGAACTACGCCGTGAACGAAGTTGCGGCGCGGCGCGTCGTCGATGAAATACGCGGGGCGGGCGGCACGGCAACCGCCATCCGCGGCGACGTCGCGGTGGACACTGACGTCATCGCGCTTTTCGCGGAAGCGGAACGGACGTTGGGGCCGATCGCGGCGCTCGTTAACAACGCCGGCATCACCGGCGGCCTGTCCCGCGTCGAGAACGTATCGGCCGACATGCTGCAGCGGCTGCTCGCCGTAAACATCATCGGAACCTTCCTGTGCGCGCGTGAGGCGATCCGGCGGATGTCGACCCGGCTGGGCGGCCAGGGCGGCGCAATTGTGAACCTCTCTTCGCGCGCATCGGCAATCGGCGGCGGCGGCGACTGGGTGCACTACGCCGCATCGAAGGGCGCGGTCGATACGTTCACGCTGGGTCTGGCCCGCGAAGTCGGCAGCGAAGGCATTCGCGTGAACGCCGTCTCGCCGGGATTGATCGAAACGGAGATTCACGCTGCCGCCGGTGACCCGGGCCGCGTGCAGCGCCTGCTCGCCGGCGTTCCGCTGCAGCGCACCGGTACGGCGGAAGAAGTGGCCGAAACGATTTTGTGGCTGCTGTCAAACGCGGCATCATACGTAACCGGCGCAGTGCTGGACGTCGGCGGCGGCCGCTAGGGTATACTAAGGCGGTGAAAACGCTTCTTGCGGCGGCTGCGCTGGTTCTATCGCTTACGGCACAGGCGCCCGATCCCTACGCGAATGCAAACGCGTCGCCCGCGCCGATGCGCACGACAACGGTCGTCTGCGACGCCGCGCCGCTGTTCATTTGGACGCCGCGCGATCTGCGGCCGTACCGCTCGTACGTCGCCCATTCGATGCACCTCGGCGAGCGCGTCGAGATATCGCTTGCCACGCGTTCGACCGTCAACGATTTCCAGCTCTACGAGACGAGCATCCCGATCAGCGAGAGCGGCTACAACTACGCGGGCCAGCACTACTGGATTCCGCGCACGTGCGTGCCGCCGCCCGCGCGCGCGAAGTAACGGACGCTCAGCGTTCGGCGTCGCCGAAGTCGTCGCGGTCGCGCGGGTGCGAACGCTCGAACGTGTTGCGCAAGTGCTCGATCGATTGATCCAGATACACCATCGTCGTTGAAATATTCGCATGACCGAGCAGCTTTTGCACGGTTGAAATGTCGGCGCCGTGATCGACGAGATGCGTCGCGAACGAATGGCGCAGCGAGTGCGTGGTCGCGCGGTCGACGCCGCTGCGCGCCGCGAACTCCTTCATCACGACCCAGACTTGCCGTAATCCCATGCGCTTGCGGGAGCGCGTGAGGAAGAAGGCGCGCTCCGGCGAGGCCGGCCGCAGCGCGAGATAGCGGCGCATCGCCTCGGCGGCGCTGCGCGTGAGCGGCACCGGGCGCCGCTTGTTGCCCTTGCCGGTGACGATGACGGTGCGCAGTCCCAGGTCCGCATCGTCGAGGTTCAGGCCCGCGAGTTCCGCGCGGCGGATGCCGCTGCCGTAGAGCAGCTCGGCGATCGCGATGTCGCGCACCACGAGCCAGGGGGTCGTGCGCTCCGGCCGCGCTGCCAGCAGCGCGGCAACCTCCACTTCGCGCAGCACCTTGGGTTTGCGCTGCTCGGCCTTGGGCAGGTCGACGTCGAGGGCCGGATTGTCGTCGCGCAGGCGTTCGCGCCGCAGGTACTTATAGAACGTGCGGATCGCGCTCAGTTTGCGGCGCACGGCGACGACGCGGTACCGCTTGACCGTCATGAGATCCAGCACGTAGCGGCGAATGTCGGATGCGGTCGCCGCTTGCAGCTTGGGGAAACTGCGCGCCCCGCCGTCCGTCGCCGGTTCGAGAAAGGCGCCGAGATGTTCCAAGTCGCGGGCGTACGCCTCGCACGTTTTCACCGCGCGCCCGCGCGAAACGAGGTCGCCGATGAAGCCGGCCACGAGGCTGTCGGCGGACTGGTAATACCTCTCGCCGGCCGGCTGGGCATGCGCCACGCGCTTCTCCTCGTCCAATAGCAGATAATGTCTATTTCATGATATTGAAGGCGTCGCGAAATGTCAACTGCGGCTGTTGAGCGTGCGTCCCGCCACGCACCACCGACCGGGGCGCGCCGCACGGGGGGACGAACGGTTCGGCATGGACCGGCAGGTGCGCTGCTGTATCGCGGGCGGCGGGCCGGCCGGGATGATGCTCGGGTTTCTGCTCGCCCGCGCCGGCTTCGACGTCGTCGTGCTCGAGAAGCATGCGGACTTCTTCCGCGACTTTCGAGGCGACACGATCCATCCGTCGACGCTGCAGGTGATGCACGAGCTGGGCCTCATCGAACGGTTCCTGGCGCTGCCGCACCAGGAAATCGAGACGGCGACCGCACGCATCGGCGATTTGACCGTGACCTTGGCGGATTTTCGCCATCTTCCGACCGCGTGTAAGTTCATCGCGATGATGCCGCAGTGGGAGTTCTTGAATTTCCTCGCCTCGGAGGCACGCGCGTACCCGAGTTTTCATTTGGAGCTGAACGCGCAAGCGACGGATTTGCTGTTCGATGGACAGCGCGTCGCCGGCGTGCGTGCGACGACGCCCCGGGGCGACCGCGAGATCCGCGCCGACCTCGTCGTCGCAGCCGATGGGCGCGGTTCTCTCTTGCGCGAACGCGCACGTCTGCCGGTTTCGGAACTCGGCGCGCCGATGGACGTGTTGTGGCTGCGGCTTTCGCGCCGGCCCTCCGATGCGCGCGACCTGCTGGGCACCGTCGACGCCGGCAAGATCTTCGTGATGTTCGACCGCGGCGACTACTGGCAGTGCGCGTTCGTCATTCCGAAGGGCGGGATCGACGCCGTTCGCGCGCGCGGCCTGCCGGCGTTCCGCGGCGATCTCGCAGCGCTCGTTCCGTTCTTAGGCGACCGCGTCGGCGAATTGCGCGATTGGTCTGAGGTCAAACTGCTCACCGTGCGCGTCGACCGTTTGCGACGCTGGTACCGTCCCGGCTTCGTGTGCATCGGCGATGCCGCGCACGCGATGTCGCCGATCGGCGGCGTCGGCGTCAATCTTGCCGTGCAGGACGCCGTTGCCGCCGCCAACATCCTGACCGCGGCCCTGCACCGCGGCCGCATCGGCGTACGTCCGCTGCGCGCATTGCAGCGCCGGCGCGCGCTGCCCACGGCGGTCACGCAGCGTTTTCAACTCTTCATTCAAAACGCCGTCATCGGCCGCGTGCTGACGAGCACGACGTCATTGCGCGCGCCGCGCGCACTCGGCCTCTTCAACCGGTTTCCTTTCCTGCGCCGGCTGCCGGCCTATTTCGTCGGCCTCGGCGTCCGGCCCGAACACGTGCGCGGACCGGACGCCGAGGCCGCTAGGGAGACGTCGCCGTAAACGGTGCCGACACGACGACGTTGGCCGAAGCAGGCAACGCGGGCCGTTGCGGATACGTCGTGTTGAGCGGCTTGTTGTACGTGATCGAGTAATGATCGTAGTTGAAGCCGATCACGAACGCCGTCAACGCGTCGGGAACTTTCGTCTTCGTCGATGCGATCGGCGATGCGGTGTTCTGCGCGAGGGTGCAGATTGCTGGGAACGCGCTGCCCGGCGGTCCCGGTGAATTTGCGTTCCTAATCGTGACCGAACCCGAGGCCGTGACCCAGAACGTGTAATACGTAAGCACTTGCGCAGAGGCAGTCGGGTTACCTGACGTAAAGGCGCCGTACAGATTTAAATTTCCGGATCCGTTGCAGTTCGACGGACCGTTGTCGATGATCTCGACGAAAGCGCCGACGACGCCGGGCGGTAGGGTGAACGACGCCGTCGCCTGCCCCGTCCCGTCAAAGGTGATCCCAGTGACGGCCGGCAGCGCGGCAAGCGTGCTCACCGATGCCAGCGTGGACGTCGCTGAAACGTTCTGGCTCCCCGTCGCGAGCGGAATGTTGACGTTGAGATTGTACGTGCCGGCACCCACCGTCACGCCCCGAAAGACGTTCAAGCCGAGCGCAACGCCGAGAATGCCGCGCGTGCTGTCCGCGAACGTCCCGTCACGCGTGCCCTTGCCGTCGCCGGTCGGATCGAAGGCGGGCGGGCCGCCCCATGGCGCAAACAGCGCTCCGCCGTACATCGGCACGCGATAGGGCAGATACACGTTTCCGTTACTCGACGACGAGTTCGCCGGTGCGAAGCCGAGGCCGAAGGCGCCGCCGGATGTCCCGAAGGTGGAACTGAACGGTACTGCGCTGCCCGGCGCCGTTTGCGGCGTGCCGGTAATGCATGGCGTCCCGCCGCATAACGTTCCGCTCACTTCTCCGGCGGAGGGCCCGCTTGAAGCCGTCGAACCGTTTGCATCAGCGGTCGTGCTTGCCGCCGGCAGTACGAACGGCCCCGTAAGCGTCGGCGTATCGACGAGCACCGCGCTGTCGCCGTTCGGTTGACGATCCGTCACGACGACGTTCATTCCGGTCGCGGTACCTGCGATGTTGGCGGTACCGATGGAAAACTGCAACGCCGATTGCGCGGCCGGATTTACGGATGTGACGGCCGGCGGACCGGTTGCACTCGCCGAACAACCGGCCACGCCGAAGGCCAGGACGACGCCGCCCCAACTCAGTCTGATGACTCTCACGTGGACTCCCTGCGTCAGAGCGCGATTTGGTAATAGAAGCGAAACGTCGTCGGATTATTCGGAATTTCGATGTACGGCGACTTGCTGAAGACCGAATCCGGCAGATTCCGCGTGCCTGCTGCGAAGAACGGGCTCGCGGGATTTCCCTGCGAACGCATGCCGGTCAAGGGGCCCGCGACGCCGGTCGCTACCGGCTGATAGAGCGGGTTCAGGGTCGGCTCGGAGTAGACGTTGCCGAACAGATTGTGTATCAGCACGCCGAACGTGTTCTTGTTCACTGCGTATTCCAGGCTGAGATCGCTGTAGAGCCGCGGACGTGAGAGGATTCCGCCCGCCGACGCGGCTTCCGGCGTGCCGCGCGTCGCGGCAATGTACGGAGCGAAATAGTTTCCTGGATTCACCGGGTCGACGTAGTTCGTCGGCGTGAACGAGCCGCGATACGAAGGCGTGTATGCGTTCTCGAAATAGCCGGCGCGATACGACGGCACCGTCGCCTGATCGAGATTGGTTTGAACGATGGTCCGGTATTGGCCGTCAATGAGGAAACCGGCAGCCTGGCGCGAGCCCGACGCGGTCAGCTGGCCCGCGCCGATCGGATAACCGCGGTCGTAATTGAATATCGGGTTGATGCGGAAGCCGTTGCGCATCTTGTACGACGCGGCCGCGTTGATCACGAACGGAGAGACGTAGCCGGCACGATAGACGTTCTGAAGAGCCAACGATGACTTTGAAACAAGCGGCAGTACATCTTCCCCGGCGATCAGCGGCGGATTGCTATTGAAGACGTTGCTGTAGGTCGCCGACAAGTAGCCGGTCAAACCGAACGGTTTGTCAGGCAGCGAAAGGCCGAATTCCAAGCCGTTCGTTCGGTTGACGCCGAGATTGCTTATGGAAAAGACTTGCGCGGTGATCGCGCCTGTGTTGGCATCGGTGAACTGATT
>JBHEMQ010000117.1:0-238 GCA_046262475.1 Candidatus Velthaea sp. | reverse complement strand
CCGCAAACCGATTCCGTTCTTGAGCTGCTTCTGCAGCGTGACATCGAAGTTGCTGTAGGTCGGCGGCGAGTTGTTGCCGACATCGGGCGCATCGAGGGTCTGGTCCGTTGCCCAGAACAACTGCTGCGCGTAGTTCTTGCACTGGAAAAATCCGCCGCCGGACGGCGCCGCGTTTTCTTTCCCGGGGAGAAGTTGCGCGGTGTTGAAGCCCGAGCCGCACGTCCACGTCGTCGGGTCC
>JBHEMQ010000116.1:845-7120 GCA_046262475.1 Candidatus Velthaea sp. | reverse complement strand
GCTCAGCGCGCGATAAAATGCCTGGATGAAGCGCGGATGCTCGTCGGCGAACTTTTCGTTGACGTAGACGCTATTGAACGTGTGGTGCCCGAACACGTCGAAGCTCTTGAGCAGTATGTGGTCGCCGGACTGCACCTCTTCGTATTGAAAGGGCGGTGAGGCGAGGTGCGCGCTCAGCTGTCCCACGGAAAGCGCCTGCACGCCGGACGGGTGATCGATCGACACGATCGCAGTATCGAGCGCGTGTGCGTTGCCGAACTGCTGCAAGGCGCCCTTGCGCAGCGTCAGCGACTGGATGGAATCCGGGGACGGCATCCCGATCTTCATGTCGGGCTTGAGGTCCTTGAACGCGCGCAGGGTCGGATCTTTCGCGACGAGCCACAGATCCATCTGATTGAGTGAGGCGAGGATTTTCCAGCCGACGCCGCGGTCCCAGCCGGTGAGAAACGGCGGAATGCTCCCTGCGCCGATCTGCACTTGGTTGGCGATGAACGCGTCGCGCACCGCCGCCGTGCTGCTCAAGATCGTCCAGGTGAATTTCGTGTTGGGGAAACGCTGCTCGAGCGCGCGCCGCTCGCGCATTACGATCAGGTTGCTATAGCTCAGCCCCGGCTGATACGCGATCGTCAGCTCCGCCGGTGCATCGGCAGCCGGCGGCGCCGATCGCGCCGGTGCGGCCGCGAACGCCAGCGCCGCCGCAGCCAGAAGCAACGCACCGCGACGCAGCCTCACGCGTGCACCGCACCGAGCGCCGCCGCGACGGCGGCCGTGACGTCCGCAGTGCGCGCGGTGCCGCCGAGATCGGGCGTCCGCGGTCCGCAGCGCGTCACCTCTTCGACGGCGCGCATCAAACGCGCGGCGGCATCATGCTCGCCCAGATGTTCGAGCATCATGACGGCAGTCCAAAAGGCGCCGATGGGGTTCGCGATGCCTTTGCCGGCGATATCGAACGCCGATCCGTGAATCGGTTCGAACATCGACGGAAACCGGCGCGACGGATCGAGGTTCGCCGTGGGGGCGATGCCGATACTGCCCGCAAGCGCCGCGGCCAAATCGCTGAGAATGTCTGCGTGCAGGTTGGACGCCACCACGACGTCGATGCTCGCGGGCTTCAGTACCATCCGGCACGTCATCGCATCGACGAGCTCGCGTTCGACGTGCACGTCGGGATACGCGCGCGCGACATCGGCGGCGACTTCGTCCCACATGACCATGCCGTGGCGCTGGGCGTTCGACTTCGTGACGACGGTCAGGCGTTTGCGCGCGCGCGAGCGCGCCAGCTCGAAAGCGAACCGCATGATGCGTTCGACGCCGCGCCGCGTGAAGACCGACGTCTCCATCGCGACCTCTTCGGGAAATCCGCGGTGCACGCGCCCGCCTGTTCCGGAATACTCGCCTTCGCTATTCTCGCGCACGATCACCCAGTCGAGATCGCCCGGACCGCAGTCGCGCAGCGGGCTTCGCAGTCCCGGCAGCACGCGCGTCGGGCGCACGTTCGCATATTGGTCGAAGCCCTGGCAAATCGCGAGCCGCAATCCCCAGAGCGTCACGTGATCCGGGACGCGCGTGCTGCCGACCGCGCCGAAATAAATCGCGTCGAACAGCCGCAACACATCGAGGCCGTCCTCGGGCATCATGCGGCCGTGCTCTTCGTAGTACGCCGAACCCCACGGGAATGTCGTGACGTCGAGCGCGAACGATGTGCCCGCGTCCTGCAGCGCGCGCAGCACGGCGAGCCCGGCGTCGATCACTTCGGTGCCGATGCCGTCGGCGGGAATTGCGGCAATCCGATAACGGCGCATGCGGCCCTCCATCGCCCCCGCATTCCCGCCCGGCGGGCCGGAGCCCCGCGAAGGGGACGTCGGGCCGGACCATAACTTTTTGTTCCGTGAAGCTGCTCGACGGAAAGACGATTCTCATTACCGGCGTCGCAAACCGCTGGTCGATCGCAACCGGCATCGCGCGCGCCATGCACGCGCACGGCGCGCGGCTGGTCTTCGTCTATCAGGGCGAACGCGTCAAGGACGAGGTCGAGAAACTGGCCGGGGAACTGGGCGGCGCGCCGTCGTTCGAGTGCGACGTCGCCTCCGATGCGGCGCTGCGGGAACTCGCTTCGCGCTGCGGCCCGCTCGACGGATTCGTGCACTCGATCGCGTTCGTGAACAAGGAAGACCTGGCGGGCAAAGTCTACGACACGTCACGCAGCGGTTTCACGCAGGCGCTCGACATTTCGTCCTATTCGCTGATCGCGCTCGCGGCGGCGCTGCGTGAGAACTTGTCCGACGGCGCGAGCATCATCGCGCTCACCTATTACGGCGCGACCGCGATCGTTCCGAACTATAATATCGCCGGCATCGCAAAAGCGGCACTCGAGTCCATCGTGCGGTATCTGGCGTACGACCTCGGCGAACGCGGCATCCGGGTCAACGCCATCTCCGCCGGGCCCATCAAGACCGCGAGTTCGCGGCAGGTCGCCGGGTTTTCGGGGATGCTCGCCAAGGTGAGCGCGGCGGCGCCGCTGCGCCGTAACATCACGGCAGGCGAGGTGGGCAACTGCGCGGTGTATCTCGCCTCCGATCTCGCGAGCGCGATCACCGCCGACGTGCACTTCGTGGATGCGGGCTACCACGCCATGGGCATGTATCCCGACGCGGTGAAGACGTGAGAGCGGACGGCGCAGCGATCGGCGACGACGAGTTCGCGGCCGTCGTTGCGGCGGCGGCCGCGCTGCTGCACCGCCGGGCACCGGCGGCGCCCCCGGCGGCGTCGCGTTGGCGGGCCGCCGGCCGTCTCCGCGCGGCCGGCCTCGCGGCGCTGCGCGCCGCCGGCGCGAAAACGCCGTGGCGCGCGAGCGGGCTGCTGCGTGGCTGATCCGCCCTTTCGAAAAATCTTGATCGCGAACCGCGGTGAGATCGCGGTTCGTATCATCCGCAGCGCGAAAGAATTGGGTTGCGCCACCGTCGCGGTGTATTCAGATGCCGATCGCGACGCGCGGCACGTTCGAATGGCCGACGAAGCGTTCCGGCTCGGCCCGGCCGCGCCCGCCCAGAGCTATCTCGACGCCGGCGCGCTGCTCGAGGCCGCGCGCCGCAGCGGCGCGGACGCGCTGCATCCCGGCTACGGCTTCTTCGCTGAGAACGCGGCGTTCGCACAGCGCACGCTCGATGCGGGCATCGCGTGGATCGGCCCGCATCCCGCCGCGATCGACGCAATGGGCGACAAGGTGCGCGCACGCCAAGCGATGGTGGCCGCCGGTGTTCCCGTCGTGCCGGGCGGTACGGAACCGCTCGCCGATGTTGCGCAAGCGCGGGCCGCCGCCGAACGGTACGGCTTGCCGCTTGCGCTGAAAGCGTCGGGCGGCGGGGGCGGCAAAGGATTGAAAATCGCTCGAACGTTCGAAGAGCTCGAGCCGGCGTTCTCGACGGCGCAGCGCGAGGCGGCCGCATACTTCAACAACGGAACGTTGTACGCCGAACGGTATCTCGAGAACCCCAAGCACGTCGAGCTGCAGATCCTCGCCGACAAGCACGGGCATGTCGTGCACGTCGGCGAGCGCGACTGCTCGCTGCAGCGGCGGCATCAAAAACTTTGGGAAGAGGCGCCGGCGCTGGTGCCCAAGACGGTCCGGGCGGGCATGCGCGAAGCCGGAATCGCCGCCGCGCGCGCCATCGGCTACGACAGCGTCGGCACCATCGAATGCCTCGTCGCCGGCAGCGACTTCTTCTTCCTCGAGATGAACACGCGCATCCAAGTCGAGCATACCGTCACCGAAATGGTCTCCGGCATCGATCTCGTGCGCGAACAAATTCTGGTCGCAGCGGGGCGCCCGCTCGCGTTCGGCCAAACCGACGTCCGCTTCGCGGGGCATTCCATCGAAGTGCGCGTCAATGCGGAGGATCCCGCGCAGAATTTCCGCCCCGCACCGGGCACCGTGACGGCATACGAAGAGCCGGGCGGCTTCGGCGTGCGGGTCGATTCCGCCGCGTTTCCCGGATTCGTGATCACGCCGGACTACGATTCGCTGATTGCGAAACTGATCGTGTGGGGCCGCGACCGGGACCAGTCGCTTGCGCGGCTGCGGCGCGCACTGGACGAATACCGGATCGACGGCGTCCCGACGACGATACCGTTGCTGCGCGCGCTGATCGACTTTCCGCCGGTGCGCGATGCCACGTACGGAACGGCGACGCTCGAACCGTTCGCGGCGTCGCTCGGGGCCGTGCCGGCGAATGGAACGCCGGCGGCGCCGCCGCAGCCGGCGTCCCCATCCGATGAAACAGTGCGGGTTGAAGTAAACGGGAAGCTCTTTCACGTTCGCTTCCTCGATCTGCCGGCGGCGTCGCGGACGGTGCCCGGCGCAACGCGCGCCGCGCTGCCGAAAAAAGGCGGCGCGCGTGCCGCGAACGCGGCGCAGGGCAACGACATCGCGGCACCCATGCACGGCGTCGTGGTCGAAGTTCCGGTTGCTCCCGGTGCGCGCGTCGCGGAAGGCGACGTCGTCGTCGTGATCGAGGCCATGAAGATGATGAACGAAATTCGCGCGCACAAAGCCGGCGCCGTCGCAGCGGTGCATGTTGCGCGGGGCGCGACCGTCGAAGCACGCACGCCGCTGATAACGCTCGCACCGTGAACGCGGTGGTGCGCGTCGCGCTCGTCCTCGGACTGCTGGTCGATCTGCTGGTCGCCGGCGTCTCACTGTTCGCTCCCGGTTGGAGCGCGCCGCTGTTCGATATTCCGGTGCGCGATTCCGTGATTGCGGCGCTCGGCGGCGGCGAATACTTCGTCGTCGCCTGCGTGTACGTGCTGCTCTTAGGCGCTTCACGCCGCTTGCAGCCGCTCTTTTGGATCGTTGCGCTCGACCAAGCCGTGGCCGTCGTCCTCCCCGCGGTCGAGGTCGCGCAGGGTAGCATCCCGGGCACGTTCAAGACGCTTGCGCCGCTACCGGTGAGCACGGCGCTCGCCGTCGTTTTTGCGTGGGCGGCGCGGCGCAGCACATAGGATGATGTCGCGCCGCGCCGCGGAAGAAGCGAGCGTGGCCCGCGACATCAACGGGAGCGGCATTCCGCTCGACCCGTATTACGACGAACGCGTCGCCGTCCGCCGCAGTGCTCCCGGCACGTATCCGTACACGCGCGGCATCCGCGCCGACATGTATCGCGGCCGTCACTGGACGATGCGGCAGTACGCCGGGTTTGCGACGGCGGCGGAATCGAACGCACGCTACCGGTACTTGCTCGAACGCGGCACCACCGGACTCTCCGTCGCGTTCGATCTGCCGACGCAGCTCGGGTACGATTCGGACGCCGCCGCCGCCCGCGGCGAAGTCGGTAAGGTCGGTGTCGCAATCGACTGCGTGGCGGATATGGAGACGCTGTTCGACCGCATTCCGCTCGACGCCGTCAGCGTATCGATGACCATCAACGCACCGGCCGCGATTTTGCTTGCGCTGGTGCTGGCCGTGGCACGCCGGCGCGGCATACCGTTCGGCAAGCTGAGCGGGACGACGCAAAACGACGTGCTCAAAGAATACGTCGCGCGCGGGACATACATTTTTCCGCCGGTCCCGTCGATGCGGCTCGTCACCGATGTGATGGCGTACTGCGCCCGCGAAGTCCCGCAGTGGAATACGATCTCCATTTCCGGCTATCACATTCGCGAGGCCGGCTCGACGGCGCTTCAGGAGATCGCGTTCACGCTGGCCAACGCGAAGGCGTACTTGCGCGCGTGCGCTGCCGCGGGTCTTGCCATCGACACCGTCGCGCCGCGCATCTCGTTCTTCTGGAACGCGCACAACGACTTTTTCGAGGAGGTCGCCAAGTTTCGTGCGGCCCGCACGTTGTGGGCGGAGATCGTTCGCGACGAATTCGGTTCGAAGGATCCGCGCGCGCAGACGCTGCGCTTCCACACGCAGACCGGCGGTTCGACGCTCACGGCGCAGGAGCCCGAAAACAACGTCGTGCGCGTGACGCTGCAGGCACTCGCCGCCGTTCTCGGCGGCACGCAGTCGCTCCATACGAACGGCGCGGACGAGGCGCTGGGTCTGCCGACGGCCGACGCGGCGCGCGTTGCGTTGCGCACGCAGCAGATCATCGCGTACGAAAGCGGCGTTACCGACGTCGTCGATCCGCTTGCCGGCTCGTACTACGTCGAGTCGCTGACGTCCCGGATCGAGGAGGAGTCGCATGACCTGATCCGCCAGATCGACGAGTTGGGTGGGATGGTCGAGGCGATCACGTCGGGATTCGCGAACCAAGTGATCGCCGACTCCGCATGGG
>JBHEMQ010000116.1:0-835 GCA_046262475.1 Candidatus Velthaea sp. | reverse complement strand
GCTTGTACGGCGTTCCCGCGACGGCCGGCATTGCCGCCGCGTTCGCGCTCGTGGCGCTCGCAATGGGCATCGCGCAAACGCGGCCTACCGCCGAAAGGCGACGTCCTAGCGCGATCTAGCCGCCGAAGATCGCGCGTTCCGCCATGTCGGCGGCGGCGTGAATACGCGCGTCGTCGAGCGGCTCGCCGTCGACGACGGCGGCACGCTGCAAGCCGCCAAGTAACGCCGCGAGCACGTTCGCCGTAGCAGCGGCATCGCGCACCGTTGCGAACCCGCGTTGCGCGAGTGCCGTGAAATGTTCGCGCATCCGCCGGAGCGTCGCATCGCGGCGTTCGGCGCGAAACGCGGCGAGGCGGTCGTCGTCGGCGTCAATCGCTTCGCGCACGACGGTGCGGCCGCAGCGATTCCCATCCAGCGCATCGAGGCGGCGATCGAACGCGAGCAGACCGAGCGCCTGCGCGCGTTTCGGGCGCGGCGCGATGCCGCCGCCGTGCAGACGCGCCTGGGCGACGTGCGCCGCACCGCCGAAGGCACCGGGAATCTGATGCCGGCTTTGGTCGAGGCCGTCGACGCGGGCGCGACCCTCGGCGAAATCTGCGACGTGTTGCGTGACGTCTTCGGCCGGTACGTCGCACACGAACGCATCGCGTGATCGACGCCCCGCTCGATCACGTCGCAATCGTGGTCGCCGATCTCGAAGCAACGATCCGGTTCTACAGCGACACGCTGGGTTTTACGCAAGTCTACCGGGAAATCGTTGCCGATCAGGGCGTCGAGGCGGTCGGCACTGACCTCACCGACGAACTTGGCCAGCACGACCCCGTCTCGGTTGAGC
>JBHEMQ010000115.1:524-7320 GCA_046262475.1 Candidatus Velthaea sp. | reverse complement strand
GTCGTATACTGCCGCCGCAGAAACGCCATGGCGCCTTCCTGAATCGCGGCCGCGATCGCTTGCATTTCGGCGTTGCCGGCAGGCTGCTTGAGCACCCACGTGATCAAGAAGATGCCATAGGCGATGGCCAGGACGCCGGCGGCTAAGCCGAGCTCGATCGCGAGATTTGGGTCCACTCTTTATCCTCTATTACGCAAAGAAAGGCTCGACCGCTGGTCGAGCGCTTTACGCCACTGCCGTTTGGCACGCTCAAATCGCCCTCCTGTTCGGGAACAAGCCTCGTATGAAGACAGCAGCACTCATCGGCGCCGCGGCCGGGGCCGTCGGCACGCTCGCGCTCGATGCCGCGACGTACACTGATATGGCGGTGCGCGGACGGCCCGCGAGTTCGATGACGCAAACGCTGGTCGCGAAGCTGGCGCAAAAGGCCGGCATCGCGCCCCTCGCGGCCGAGCAGCCGGACGACGCCACCAAGAACCGGCAGACGGGCGTCGGTGCCCTGCTCGGCTACGTCAACGGCGTCGGCGTCGGGCTCGTGTACGCGGCGGCACGCCCCTTGTTGCGCGACCGCGTGCCGCTCGCCGTCACCGGCATTCTCGCCGGCGCGCTCGCGATGGCGCTCACGGACGTGACGGCGGCGGCCTTGGGCGCGGCGGATCCCAAAGAGTGGGACGCGGCGAGCTGGGTCGCCGACATCGTTCCGCACGCCGTGTACGGCTTCGCGACCGTACTCGCTTATGAAGGGCTTCGCGCGCAAGACATCGCCTAGGCAGAGAAGAGCCGCATGCGCGCGAATGAGGGCGTGCGCATGGAATCGACGGAGCTTTTGATCGTCGGGTGCGGTCCTGCCGGCGGCATCGCCGCGCGCGAGGCCGCGCGCGCCGGCGTCGCGACCGTCGCGCTCGAGCGCGATGCGGTCGTCGGCGCGAAGCGCGTATGCGCCGCCGGTTTGCGGCCGGGCTTCTGCGAAGACTTCGATCTCCCGCGTTCGATCGTGCACTGCAATCCGCCGACGATAACGCTGTTGACGCTGCGGCGCACCTACGGTTTCGCGGTCGGGCCGGCGCACACGACGACGCGCGAAGAACTCGACGGCACCATCGGCGATCTGGCACGCCGCGCCGGCGCCGACGTGCGCACCGGCATGCTCTTTCGCTCGGCGGAGCGCGACGGCGACGGCGTCGTCGTCGAATACGCCGATTACGCCGCCGGAACGCGCAAGAGAATTCGCGCGCGTTCGCTGTTTCTTGCCCAAGGTGCGACGGCTCGGCTCGACGCGGTGGACGCGCGCTTCACGCAGCCGCAGTGGAACGCCGGTCTGATCACGTGCTTTCAGTATCGCGTGTATCCGGTCGTACCCGCCGCGCCCGGCGCGTACCAGACGCTCGAGATGCATTATTACGTGAGCCCGCGCAGCGGGCATCCGGTGATCGCGTGGATGTTTCCGAAACGCGATCATCTCGCGATCGGGCTCGGCATACAGGCGAAAATCGCGGGGGCCGCGCTGCGCGCGGAACTCGATGCCTTCCTACCGACCGTTCAAGCGCGGCTTTTTCCGGGCGTCGCGTACACCGTTCGCGACGAGGGCAATTTGCTGTACGGCGGGCCGCCGCGCCCCGCGATCGGCGCGGGCCGGATCATGGTCGGCGGTACGGCGGCCGGTCTTGTCGATGCGACGACGGGCGAAGGTATTCACGAAGCGGCGAGCACCGGCCGGTTCGCCGCGGAAGCGGCGGCGCAGGCGCGCCGCTCGCGGACGGGCGATCCGGCGCCCGCGTACGACCGCATCGTGAAGCGCACCTTTTACGGACGCCTGCACCACCGCGTGAAGCTGATGCGATTTCTGGAGCGCAAGCCCGCGCGCTTCGACATCCTGTTCGAGCAGCTCGACCGCTCGCCGAAATTCGCGGAACTGCTGCAGCACGACCGCAACGATTTTACTGTCGCGCAGTGGTTGTTCTTGTACGCTCAGGCGGCGAAATTTTCCGTGCGCGCGCTGCGCGCGTAAATGTTCGGCTTCGCCCTCGAGCGGGTCGTGCGGCTCGCCGCCGTGCTGGCAGCGATCACGGTGGCGAGTTTCTTGTTCATGCACGCCATTCCAGGCGATCCCGTGCAGATTCGCCTGGGCGAACATGCGAGTCCGGAAGAGATCCGCAAACTGACGCTCGCCCTCGGCCTCGACCGGCCGTGGTACGTGCAGCTGGGTGCATATCTGGGAAGCGTGGTGCGCGGTGATCTGGGACGCTCCATCGCCGACGCGCAGCCGGTGGCGCTGAAGCTGGCGCAATATTTTCCAGCGACGCTCGAGCTCACGCTCGGCGCGATGCTGTTTGCGGTTTTTGCGGGCGTCCCGGCGGGCGTGTTCGCCGCCGTGCGCTCCGGCAGCGCCGTCGACGCCGTTACGATGAGCGGCGCGCTGCTCGGCGTTTCCATCCCGGTCTTTTGGCTCGGCTGGATGCTGGTCTACGCGTTTGCGGTGCTGCCGGTGCACGCCGGCTTGAACCTGTTCCCGATCTCGGGCCGCACGTCGCTCGCCTACCTGGTGCCCCCGCGCACCCACCTGGCGGTCCTCGATGCGGTGCTCGCGGGCAACGGTCGCGCCGCGGCCGACGCGCTCTGGCACCTCGTACTTCCGGCGGTCACGCTCGGCACCATTCCGCTCGCCATCGTGGCCAAGATCACGCGGAGCGGCATGCTCGAGGTGCTCGGCAGCGACTACATTCGAACGGCCCGCGCCAAAGGGCTCGACGACCGCACCGTGGTGCTCAAGCACGCGCTGCGTAACGCGCTGATTCCCATCATTACCGTGCTGGGGCTGCAGACCGGCTTGCTACTGGGCGGCGCCGTTCTGACCGAAAGTATCTTTGCGTGGCCCGGCGTCGGGCGGCTGGCTTTCGATGCGATCTCGAATCGGGACATGCCGCTGATCAACGGTTGCTTACTGCTCTTTGCTTCGGTTTTTGTCGTGGTGAACACCATCGTCGATCTGCTGTACGCGGCCGTCAATCCGCGCATCCGGTACGGCCCCTAGAACTACTACGTTGATCTCCGGCTTCCAAATCTCGGACGAGGACTTCCGCGCCCTACGCGACCTCATTCGCGAACGCTTCGGCATCTATTACGACGACCAAAAGCAGTTCTTGCTGCTCAGCCGCCTGCAGACGCGCTTGGCGAAGCGCTCGCTGCAGACGTACGGCGACTACGTCAAGTTCTTGCGCTTCGGCTTGGACCGCGAGGCCGAATTCACCGACCTCGCCTCGGTCCTCTCGAATAACGAGACCTACTTTTTCCGCGAACGCGCGCAACTGAAATCGCTGTGCGGCCCCGTGATGACGGAGTTGCAGGCCGTCTCGCCGCGCCTGCGCATCTGGTCCGCCGCGTGCTCGAGCGGCGAGGAACCGTATTCCCTCGCGATGTCGCTGCTGGAGAGCGGGCGCATCGCGGAGCCGCACATCTCGATCACGGCCACGGACATCTCGCCGCGCGTACTGGAACTGTGCGAGCGTGGGTACTATCGCGCGCTCTCCTTTCGCGCCACGGAACCCGAGATGGTGCGCAAATACTTCACGCCGCTGGGGGACGGCTTCCAGATCAGCGAGCGTATCAAACGGATGGTCCGCTTCGGTTCGCTCAATCTGATGGACGATGCCAAAGTGGCGCGCAACGGGCCCTTCGACGCGATTTTTTGCCGCAACGTACTCATCTATTTCGACAAGCCAACGCAGAAGCGCGTGGTCGAATCGTTCGCGAAGGCGCTGCGTCCGGGCGGCTACCTCTTCCTGGGCCACGCCGAATCGCTGTTCCATCTGACCGAGTGCTACGAACCGATCGTGCAGCCCGAGTCGATCGTGTATCGCGTGCGGCCGGCCGCCGCACCGGCGCTGACGAGCTTCGTTCCGGCGCGCGTCGCAGGAGGCCGCGCATGAGCGCCAAGCGGATCATCAACGTGCTCGTGGTCGACGATTCCGCGTTTATGCGCCGCGCGATCGCGAAGATGATCGAGAAGGAAGACGACATCGCCGTCGTCGGCACCGCCGCGAACGGCGAAGAAGGCGTCGCGCTCGCGAATCAGTTGAAGCCCGACGTGATTACGATGGATGTCGAGATGCCCGGCATCGGCGGATTGGAGGCGGCGCGCGCGATCATCGAACGACGCGGCCCGCCGATCATCATGATCTCCGCGCTCACGCGCGACGGCGCCGAAACGACGCTGCGCGCACTCGAGATCGGCGCCGTCGACTTCATCCCGAAGCCGGACTCGGCCTATATCGACATTCTCAAAGTGCAGCGCGACCTCGTTGAGAAGATCCGGCTCTTCGGCTCGCGCACCGCATACTTGCGCGCGATGCAGGGCCAGCCGCGCGATGCCGTGGCGGCGCCGCCCCTGCCGGCGCCGCCGGCGTTTCCGCCACGCACGGCGTCCGCGGCGCGCATCGCGAACTTCGAGTGCGTCGCGCTCGGCACGTCGACCGGCGGCCCGGTCGCGCTTTCGCAGATTTTGCCGAAGCTGCCCAAGGCGTTCCCCGTCCCGATCATCATCGTGCAGCACATGCCGCCCGGCTTCACCCGTCCGCTCGCCGAGCGGCTCAACGGCTCGAGCCAAATCACCGTCGTTGAGGGCAGCCCGGGACTCGTGCTCGCCGCCGGGACGGCGGTGATCGCGCCGGCCGGCCAGCAACTCCGCCTTCTCCGCACCGGCCGCGGCGTGGAAGTACGGCTCGAGGCCGACGGCGCGCGTTCCTCCCTGCACGTCCCGAGCGTGGACGTCATGGCGGCGTCGGTCGGCGAAACGTACGGCGCGGCGGCGCTCGGGGTCATCCTGACGGGCATGGGCCACGACGGCGTCGAGGGCCTGAAAGCGATCAAGGCGCGCGGCGGTTACGTCATCGGCCAAGACGAGGCGAGCGCCGTCGTGTACGGCATGCCGCGCGCCGCTGCTGCCGCCGGCCTGGTCGATCGCGTGGTGCCTCTCCGCGGTGTCGCTCGCACGCTGTGCGAGCTAACAGGCACATTCTACGCGGTGGTTTGACGATAACCTCAGCGTAAGCCCACGTTTTCACCCCTTCAAAACCGGGGACCGCCCTGGGACCGTTGGGAATATCCCACGCTGCTGATGGGCGACCGAGTCCATCTTCTGGGAGCGCTTGTGAAGGTAGCTCGCGAGTCAAGCCGCTACGTGATCGGCGGGGTTGAACTCACACGAGAAGAGATCGTCCACAAATATCTTCACTTGGTGAAGTACGTGGCCGGCCGCATCTCGATCAACTTACCCCCGAACGTTGAGATCAACGACTTGATCAACGACGGCATTCTCGGCTTGATCGACGCGATCGAGAAATACGACGACGCCCGGGGCGTGAAGTTCGAGACGTACGCCATCACGCGCATCAACGGCGCAATCCTCGACGCGCTGCGCGCGCTCGACTGGGTGCCGCGCGCCGTGCGTCAACGCGCGCGCGAACTGGAGCGCGTGTATCAGGAACTCGAAGTGCAACTTGGCCGGGCGGCGACCGAAGAAGAGGTCGCCGAACGCATGGGCATCTCGCGCAAAGAGCTCGACGTGCTCATGCAAAAAATTCGCGGCACGGCCGTGCTCTCGCTCGAAGAGTTTTTGCCCAACGAAAAAGGCTACGAGATTCCGCTGCTCGACACGCTCAAAGACATCGACAACGACGTCACGAGCGCGGTGGAAGCGCGCGAGATCAAATCGGCGCTCGTGCGCGCCGTCGACGAGTTGCCGCCGCAAGAACGTACCGTTATTTCGCTCTATTATTTCGAGGGACTCACGCTCAAGGAAATCAAGGGCGCGCTGAACGTGTCCGAGTCCCGCGTTTCGCAAATTCACGCGCAAGCGGTGATCCATTTGCGCACGAAACTGCGCAACCTCACGCAGGACGTGGGCTACCGCGAAGGCGACCCCAACGTCAAACAAAAGTATCTGCGCAAAAATCCGGCGCCGTCGCCGTCCGACATCGGCGCGACGGGGTAGCCGGCAGCGCTGATGGCGATCCGGCCGACGGACCTGCAAGGCGGGCTCATTCAGTCGGTGCAGACGGCCGCGCTGAGCGCCCGCGCGGAAGATGCGCCGCGCCAAGCGGCGATTGCGGCGCAGACCGCGTTCGCCGCTCAACTGAGCGAACGCGAAGAAACCGTCCAAGGCGCCGGCGAGGTGCAAGGGACGAAAGTGCGCCCGAAGAGCGAACGCGAACGCGAGCAGCCGCGGAAACGCGCGCGCAAACCCGGCGAGCCGTTCGAGGCCGCCGTCGATGACGGTGCTGCGGTAGAGCCGGCGCATCTGATCGACTTCACCGCGTAACGTGGCCGGCGTGGATCCGCTCGCGGCAGCGGGCAACGCCGGGATGACGGCGCTCGTCGACGCGGAGTTGGCGGCCCTGGCGGCGGACCCGCAAGCGTTGAACGACATGCTGGCGGCCGGCGACATCGTGTCGGCGCGCGTGCTGGGCTCGAACGGCCTCACCGATCTCATCGCGATCGCGGGACGGCGCGTTGCGGCGGCCTTGCCGCCGAACCTCCGGCCGGGCGACAGCATCACCGTCCAAGTGATGGGATTCGACGACGGCCGCATCACGGTGCAGATCGTGCCGGACGGCACGCCCCACAGCGTGGTGCCGCCGGCGGCTCGACCGCCCGCGCAACCGTCTGAGCCGCGCGCCGCCTCCGCTGCGCCTGCCGCCGTCCCGCGCACCGGTTTCCAACCGCCCCAGCCGCACGCGCCGATGGCTGATATCGAAGCGCGGCTCGCGACGGCCCGAGCAGCCGTCGTGGAATCATCACC
>JBHEMQ010000115.1:0-445 GCA_046262475.1 Candidatus Velthaea sp. | reverse complement strand
TTTCGTGGCACCGCCGCTGCTCCAGCCGTCGCGCACCGCGGCGCCGCCGCCGCCCGCTGCCGCAACGCTGACCGCACCGCCGCGGGCCGAACGCGGGTTGGCGCAGTATCGCGAGCCGGTCGCGCTGCTGCGCGCGTTGCGCCTTACCGTCACACCCTCGAACGTCGCCCTCGCGCGCATCGCGCTCGAAACCCCGCAAAAACTTCCGAACGTCCTCGCGACGCTCGAAGCTGCGCTGCCCGATAGCGCGGACGGCCGCGTGACGACGCTGCGGACACTCGCGGCGTTCGTTGCCGAACTGGATCCAGCGTCGCCGGTCTTGGATACGCAGGTCGCGGCGTACGTCGCTCACGTGCTGACGGCGGCCGAACCGAAACTCGCGCAAACGTTGCTCGCGGGCGGGAACGGTGACGTGCCGCGCGCCGCCGAGCGCGCGACCGCGCTC
>JBHEMQ010000114.1:6862-7324 GCA_046262475.1 Candidatus Velthaea sp. | reverse complement strand
AGATCGTAGAGCGCAGCGACCACTTTCGGGAACGCCTTGTGATACCCGGCCGGTAAGTTCGCCGCGAACGCGAGCCGGCGCGCGATGTACGGCGAAAAGCCGGCCGCCGGATCGATCCAGTATTTCGCGATCGCCTCGGGATGCGACTCGGCGACTTCCTCGACGTCCATGCCGCCCTGCGAGCTGACGATCACGACCGGTTTCTTCGCGGCGCGATCGATCGTGATCGACACGTACGCCTCGCTCGCGATTGCAACTTTCTCCTCGACCAGCAGCGAACGCACTTCTTCGCCGTCGGGGTTCTGAACGTTTTTCAGTACCTTGCCGATGAGTTCGCGCGCGAGCGTTTCGCCTTGCGCCGCATCGTCGGCGAATTTGATGCCGCCCGCTTTGCCGCGCCCGCCCATCATCACTTGACTCTTGAGCACCCACGACCCGGGATTCGCGGCAACGAACGACTTG
>JBHEMQ010000114.1:0-6852 GCA_046262475.1 Candidatus Velthaea sp. | reverse complement strand
CCCTG
This sequence comes from Candidatus Velthaea sp., assembly GCA_046262475.1. Lineage (GTDB taxonomy): Bacteria > Vulcanimicrobiota > Vulcanimicrobiia > Vulcanimicrobiales > Vulcanimicrobiaceae > JBHEMQ01. The sequence continues at coordinate 6,847 of JBHEMQ010000114.1, read as the reverse complement.
ATATTCCATCAGCTTCATGCGTTGCAGCGGTGCCTCCGGGAATGGAGCCGTGCACGTTCGCGCCTAAGCGCCGCCGCCCTACTCCAAGCGTCCGAGCAGGTCGCGTGCGACGATCAGGTGCTGAATCTCCGAGGTGCCTTCATAGATTTCCGTGATCTTCGCATCGCGATAATAACGTTCGACGGGAAACTCCGTCGTGTAGCCGTAGCCGCCGTGAATTTGCAGCGCTTCCGATGCATGCGTGCGCGCGGCTGTGGAGGCGAAGAGCTTCGCTTTACTCGCCTCGACCGCAAACGGCCGTCCCGCGTCGGCGAGCGCGGCGGCGCGGTACGTCATCAAGCGCGCGGCATCCAGGTCGACCGCCATGCGGGCGACCTTGAAAGAAACCGCCTCAAACGCGCCGATCGGCCGTCCGAATGCGACGCGTTCCTTCGCGAATTTGACCGACGCCTCGAGGCAAGCGGCAAGGATGCCCGTCGCCTGCGCGGCGATGCCGATCCGGCCGGCAGTCAGCGTGCGCAGCGCGGATGACAGACCGTGGCCTTCCTCCGCCAGCAGCGCCCCGGCCGGAACGCGCGCGTCTTCGAAGGCGAGATCGACGGTGTTGCTGGTGTGGATGCCGAGCTTTTCCGTGACGCGCTCGACCTGCACGCCGGCGGTCGACGGGTCGACGAGGAATGCCGAAATGCCGCGCGCCAAATCGTCGCTCGTGCGGAACATCGCCATGACGACGTCGGCGAAGCTGCCGTTCGTGCACCACTGTTTGCGCCCGCGCAAAACGTACGCATCGCCGTCGCGCCGCGCGCGCCCCCGGATTGCCGCCGCATCGGAACCGGCATCCGGCTCCGTCAGCGCGAAACCGGCAATTCCGTTCTCGCCGCCGAGTTTGGGCAACCACTGGGCGCGCTGCGCGCGCGTGCCCAACTGTGCGATCGCCGCGCAGATCATCGAGTGCACGGACACCGTCACGGCGGTGCCGGCGTCGACGCGCGCGAGTTCTTCGATGGCGAGCGCATAGCTCACGTAGTCTGATTCGACGCCGCCGTATTCTTCGGGCACCAACATGCCCATGATGCCCGCCGCGCTCAGTTGCTGATACAATGCGCGCGGAAAGGTATGCGCGCGGTCCCACCCGGCGATGTGCGGCGCGATTTCCCCCTCCGCGAGTTCGCGCGCCAGCGCGCCGATCGCGCGCTGATCGCCGGTCAGCTCGAATGCTGCGGCGCGGAGCGTGTCTATGAGCGCACCTCGGCCTCCAACCGCGGTGCAGCGGCGGCGCCGTCGGCCGCGGCGCGATAGTCGTAGAATCCGCGTCCCGACTTCTTGCCGAGCCAACCGGCGGCGACGTATTGCTTGAGCAGCGGACACGGCCGGTACTTCGAGTCGCCGAGGCCCTCGTGCAGCACTTCCATGATCGCAAGACAGGTATCGAGCCCGATGAAATCCGCAAGCGTCAGCGGGCCCATCGGATGATTCATGCCGAGCTTCATAACGGTATCGATGCCCTCGACCGACGCGACGCCCTCGTAGAGCGCGTAGATCGCCTCGTTGATCATGGGCAGCAAAATCCGGTTCGCGACGAATCCTGGAAAATCGCGCGCTTCCACGGGCGTCTTTTCGAGCTGGACCGCCAAATCGCGCACTGCGGCAAAGGTCGCATCGCTGGTGGCAATGCCGCGAATCACCTCGACGAGCTTCATGACCGGTACGGGATTCATGAAGTGCATGCCGATGACGCGCTCCGCCCGCGACGTCACGGCCCCGATCGTGGTGATGGAAATCGACGACGTGTTACTCGCTAAAATCGCATGCGCCGGCACTGCCTTGTCGAGAACGCGAAACAGGTCGAGCTTGATGTCGACGTTCTCGGTCGCCGCCTCGATCGCAATGTCGACATCGTCAACCGGCTGTGTCAGCTTGCCGTGCGGCACAATGCGCGCGAGCACGCCCGCCATATCGTCAGCCGTCAACCGCCCCTTCTCAAGGGACCGCTGCAGCAGCTTCGAGATCCCGTCAAGCCCGCGCCGAATACGTCCCTCATCAACATCATTGAGCAGCACATCGTGCCCGGCCTGCGCACAAACCTGCGCAATACCCGCCCCCATCTGCCCAGCCCCAACCACCAAAATCACCACAAACTCACCCTACGTCCGAGAACACGCCAACCCCGAAATCAAAGACAGAGAAGCTCCGGGCCCGGCGGACCACCAGCCGAGAAGCAGACCACAAAAAAAGAACAAAAACCAAAAGCGCGCGCTCGCGCCAGAAAACCCGCAAGGTTCGCAATGCGCTGCCAGGAGGAGCAAAGCGCGCCGTGAGGCGCGGGAGCGCGCCTCACACCACGATCAAGCAACGCGGATGAGGAGCGCATCGCCCTGGCCCCCGCCGCTGCAGATTGCCGCGATGCCGTAGCCGCCTCCGCGCCGCCGCAACTGATGTACCACGGCACCGACGATGCGCGCACCCGACGCCCCAATCGGATGGCCCAACGCGACCGCACCGCCGTGCGCGTTGATCGCGGACGCATCGAGCCCGAGCCGCGTGGCCGCCGTGAGCGCCACCGAGGCAAACGCTTCGTTGAATTCCCACACCGCGATGTCGCGCGTGGTGAGGCCGTGCCTGTCGAGCAGTTTCTGCGCCGCCATCGCCGGCGTCAGGGCCAGATACGGAGGATCCCACGCGACGCCCGCGTGGCCCACGATCGCCGCGAGCGGCTCCAAACCGTTCGCGCGCGCGTAGTCTTCGTGCGCGAGCACGAGGGCGACCGCGCCGTCGTTGACGCCCGGGGCGTTGCCCGGGGTGATCGTTCCCCCCGCATCGAGCGCGGGCAGCTTCGCCATCGCGGCAAGCGACGCGTCGATCCGCACCGGTTCGTCGCGCTCGACGCGCGTGAACGGAACGTCGCCGGTGACGTACGGTAGATATTGTTGCGGGTCGGCGGTCATGTTCTGCGGCGGCACGTGCTCCCATACGCTCGACGCGCCGCCCGCAACGGCGGGCACGCGCTCGCGCGCGACTGCAGGAATGCCGTCCACGACGATCTTGCCTTTGGGTTTGGTCGCGACGTTGATGGGCGCGATTTCGTCCGCGAAATGGCCCGCCTGATGCGCGGCGTGCGCGCGGCGATGGCTTTCATACGCGAACTCGTCCTGCAGGGCGCGCGTCACGCCGAGCTCCGCGGCGACCTTCGAACCGGACGTCGCCATGACCTCATCGAGGTAATAGTCCCACAGGCCGTCGTGCACGATCGAATCCACCGCGGTCGCATTGCCGTAGCGGAAACCGCTGCGCGCACCCGGCAGCAAGTACGGCGCGTTGGACATCGATTCCATGCCGCCTGCGGCGACGACGCGGTGATCGCCGAGCGCGATCGCTTTCGCAGCGTACGCAACGGCGAGCATGCCCGAGGCACACACTTTGTTCAGCGTTTCCGCCGTCGTCGTTTTGGCGAGACCCGCCTTGAACGCCGCTTGGCGCGCCGGGTTCTGCCCGGCGCCGGCCTGGAGCACTTGCCCCATGATCACGTGCTCGATTTCAGCCGGGTCCACACCGGCCCGGATGATGGCATTGCGCAGCGCGTCGGCGCCCAAGGTGGAGGCGCCCAGCGATGCGAGTGCGCCACCCAAACGCCCGAACGGCGTGCGTGCGGCGGAAAGAACGACCGTCTTCGAATTCATAGCCAAACGGCGTTCCGGCCACCCCGGCGGCGGCCCTCTGGTGTCACGACGACCGGGCGGTCACCTGGGTACAGATGATGCTGTCGGCGGGGTCGCAGCTCTCACATTCGAATTGCACGGTCACATGCGAGACGCCGAATTCGCCGCGCATCGCCGCGTCGATCTTCTGCAGAATCGCCGTCGCCTCGCTGATGCGGCGGTCATTGAGCACCACGTGCGCCGCCAAGGCGTGCGAGCCCGAGCCGATGGTCCACACGTGCAGGTCGTGCACGTCCACGACGCCGTCGAAGCCGCGAATGCGCTCGCGCACGAGCGGAATCGCCGCGTGGTCCGGCGCGCTCTCCAAAAGAACGTGCCCCGCCTCGCGCGTCACGCGGACGACCCCGGCGATGATGATGGCGGAAACGAGCAGCGAGAGCACGGGATCGACCCAGGCTCGATGCGTGGTCAGAATGACCGCGCCGCCGGCCACAACCGCCAGCGCACCCAGCGCGTCGCCGCCGACGTGCAGCACCGCCGCGCGTACGTTGAGGTTCCCGTGCGCGCCGCGCACCAGCAAGAAGCCGATGCCCACGTTGACCGCGAATCCGATCGAGGCGACCAGCAACATGACCGTGCCCGCCGGTTCGACCGGCGCGGCAAGGCGGCGAACCGCTTCTATGACGATCGCCAGCGTCACGCCCAGCAGCAAGCCGCCGTTGGCGAGCGCCGCCAAAATTTCCAGCCGTGCGAAACCGAACGTCTGGCGAACGTTGGCCGGCCGCGTTGCGTGCACCGTCGCCACGAGCGCGATGGCCAGCGCGATGACGTCGATCGAAACGTGCGCGGCGTCCGAAAGCAGGGCCAGCGAACCGGCGCGAATTCCGCCGATGCCTTCCAGCAGCGCGATCGCCGCACTCGCGGCGAGCGCGATCCGCAAACGGCCCGGCGCGGCGTGCGCGAAGTGGTCGTGCGCCACGGCGTTAGGCGCGGCGCGCTTTGAGCGCCAGCACGGCCAGCATCGCGGCGAATGTGACGAACGTGCGCGATTCGGCTTTGCCGATAACGGCCGGATCGTACGTGCCGTGCTGCGGTTCCGCCGGCGACCCGGCGGGAACGACGCGCGGAACGCGCGCGACGTAGTCGTCGAACGCGCTGCCGAAACGCGAACGCAGAAACGCCTCCTCGTGCGGCACGATGACGGCGTACACGCCGAGCATCGTGCCCAGCGACGCGGCGAGCAGCGCGAGCTTCGCCGGCACGCGGTTCGCGCCGGTGAACGCGATCGCGAAGCCGGCGGCCGTGATGAAATTACCGACGTAGAGCGGATTGCGCACGTACGCGTAAGGCCCAGCCGTCACGAGGGCCGGCGCCGCGACCGCGCTGCCGCGGGTGGTGACGCCGGCGTAGCCGACGGCCCACGCGCGCACAGCTTCGCCGGCAAAGGCGAGCGGCAGGCCGAGCGCGATCGAGAGCGCGCTCGGGCGCCCCACGGCGGCAAGAACCAGTGCGGGAACGGCGAGCAGCGTGCCGCGGCGGGCGAACACGAATCGATTGAGATCGAAGGCGCCGGATTTACCGTTCATTCGACCCATCGGCTTCGCTCAGCCGCCTGCTGCGACCCGTTCGCGCGCGTCCGCATACACGTCGCGCAACGCTGCCGCGAGCGTACGCGCCGGCGCCCAGCCGGTCGCCGCGCGCAGCCGCGACGCATCGCCGACGGCGAGCGGAACGTCGGAGGGCCGCATGCGCGCGGGATCGTCGCGAATCTCGACGCCGACGCGCGCGATCGTAACGAGCAGGCGAAGCACCTCGCGCATGGCGACGGCGGTGCCGCTGCACACGTTGTAGCACGCGCCTGCATCACCGCGCAGCTCGAGCAATGCGACGTAGGCCGCGGCGACGTCGCGCACGTCGAGAAAATCGCGCTGCGCGTCCAGGTTGCCCACGAGGAGCAGCGGCGAAGCGCCGGCCGCGATGCGCGCGATCTGCAAGGCGAACGATGCGACGGCGAAGCGCTCGTCCTGCCCGGGACCGATGTGATTGAACGCGCGGGTTGTGACGACGTCGGCGCCGAACGCGGCCGCGGCCGCGCACGCGTACGCCTCCGCGGCGGCTTTGCTCGCGGCGTACGGGTTCGCCGGCCGCAGCGCGCACGTTTCCGAAAGCGGATATGCATCGGCGCGCTGCGCGCCGTACACGTCCGCGCTGCTGACGACGAGCACGCGCGTGCGCGAGCGGTTGTCGCCATCCGCCGCGCGCACCGCTTCCAGCAGGCGTGCCGTGCCGCCGGCATTCGTTTCGTAGGTATCGAGCGGATCGGCCAGCGAGGCCGGCACGAACGACTGGGCCGCGAGATGCGCGACCGCGTCCGCAGCGGCGACATCGACGATCCCGCGAACGTTGAGCCCGTCGTGCAGGTCCAGCGGCAGAACGTCGCCGCCCTGCGCAACGTGACCGGCACGCACGACGCTGTGCCCGCGCGCTTCCAGCGCCGCGCACAGGTAGCGTCCGACAAACCCGTTCGCGCCCGTCACCAGGACGCGCACCGCCCCCAGCCCTAGACCGCGACGAGCGGACGCAACCGGTCGAGGTCGGCGCGCACCATGCGTTCCACCAATTGCTCGAACGCCACGTTCGGCTCCCAGCCGAGCACGCGCCGGGCCTTCGCGGCGTTGCCGATCAGCACGTCGACTTCGGCCGGCCGATAAAATCGCGGGTCGACCACGACGTGTTTCTCGTGGTCGAGTCCGACCGCGTCGAAGGCAAGTTTGACGAAGTCGCGCACGCGGTGCGTGCGGCCCGTCGCGACGACGAAATCTTCGGGCCGGGCCTCCTGCAGCATCAGCCACATGGCCCGCACGTAGTCGCCGGCAAAGCCCCAATCCCGCTGCGCGTCGAGATTGCCCAGATGCAGCCGGTCCGCGATGCCGAGCTTGATGCGCGCGACGCCGTCGGAAATTTTGCGCGTCACGAACTCTTTGCCGCGGCGTTCGCTCTCGTGATTGAAGAGTATTCCACTCACGGCGAAGAGATCGTACGACTCGCGATAGTTGACGGTAATCCAGTGTCCGTACAGCTTCGCGACGCCATACGGCGAACGCGGGTAGAAAGCCGTGGACTCATCCTGCGGAACCGCCTGGACCTTGCCGAACATTTCGGAACTCGAGGCTTGGTAGAAGCGGATCCCC
>JBHEMQ010000113.1:7537-7865 GCA_046262475.1 Candidatus Velthaea sp. | reverse complement strand
GCTCATCGAAGCGCAGCGCGCGAAGCTTGAAGCGCGCGCGCCGCGCACGCCGTGGGACCGTGCGTTTCGCGCGCTGATCTTCGCGCTCTTTCCATATTCGGGCCGGCTGCGCGTCCTTGCCGTGCCCTTAATCCTCTACGCCAAGAGCGGTTTGCAGGCGTTGGTGCGGCGCAGCGGTGTGCTGCGCGTGCTGCCGCCGCGGCTCGCGCAGCTCGAGGCGCTTTCGCCGCCCATCGGTTTCCGCGATTTGCGGGCGCCGCTGCCGCCGTTCACGCGGGCGGCAAGCGCGCCGGTACGCGGGCGCGTCGCGCTCGTCGCGGGCTGCGTG
>JBHEMQ010000113.1:0-7527 GCA_046262475.1 Candidatus Velthaea sp. | reverse complement strand
GGCTACGACGTCATCGTGCCGCGGAATCAAGGCTGCTGCGGCGCGCTTTCGTTACACTCAGGCGGGGACGGACAGGCGAAGAACTTTGCGCGCGCGCTCATCGACCGCTTCGAGCGCGAACGCTTCGATGCGATCATCATTAATGCCGCAGGTTGCGGTTCCACGCTCAAACAGTACGGCGAAATGTTCGCGGACGAGCCAGCCTACCGCGAACGTGCGGAAGCGTTCGCGGAGCGCGTCAAGGACGTTAACGAATTCCTCGCGGCGATTGAGCCGCGCGCGCGGCGGCACGCCGTCGCGAGACGGGTCGCCTATCACGATGCGTGCCATCTCGCGCACGCGCAGCGCATTCGTGCCGAACCGCGGGAGCTGCTGCGTGGAATTCCCGAACTCGAGCTGGTCGAGATTCCGAACGGCGATCAGTGCTGCGGCAGCGCGGGCACGTACAATCTCTTCGAGCCCGAATCGGCGCGCGAGATCGGCGAGCGCAAGCTCGACAACGTGTTATCCGTCAACGCCGACCTCGTCGCGAGCGCGAACCCGGGGTGCACGCTGCAGATGCAATCCATCGCGAGCATTCGCGGCGTGCCGTTGCGCGCGGCGCATCCGATTGAAATCCTTGACGCCGCGCTGAACCGTACCCCGATCGGCGGCGCCGGCGCGGCTCGCCGCTAGGGTTGTGGCCGATCGCGCTTGCTCCCCCGTGCCGCCGCCGTACGCTGAGCTCGTCGCGGCGTGGAAGTCGCTGCGCGCCACGCACGGCGTGGTGATGCGCGAAGTGGCGTGCGTCGGCGCGCCGCGGACGGTGTTGGTTGCGGAGTTCGGCAGCGACCGCGCGCCGGCGATTACCATCTCCGCCGGAATGCATGGCGACGAACCGGCTGCTCCGTGGGCGCTGCTGGCGCTCGTACGAGATCGATTGCTGGACGACCGCTTCAGTTATCGGCTGTGGCCGTGCGTGAATCCAAGCGGCTACGTTGCGGGCACGCGCACGAACGCGGAAGGCGCCGACGTCAACCGCAGTTTCACGCGCGGCGGCGCAACGCCCGAAGCGCGCGCCATCGTGACGGCCAACCGAGACCGCAAGTTCCGGCTGTCGCTCGACTTGCATGAGGACTTTGAAGCGGACGGCTTCTATTTGTTCGAGCCGCTGATCGGCGGCGGAACGGCCTACTTCGCGCCGTCGCTCATCGCCGCGATGGACGACGCTGGGTTCCCCGTGCAAGACCTCGCGGATGAAGGGTTCGATCTCGGAACGCCGCCCGCCGCGCGCGTCGCGCAAACGATCGCACGCGGCATGGTGCTGGTCGACGCCAAGGCGGAACGCCGGTTTTTTCCCGACGGGTTGCCGATTTCGCTGTTTCTGCTGCGCGTCGCCGCCGAGCGCGTGCTGACGTTCGAATCGCCGCTGCGCCGCAGCTGGGACGAGCGGATCGCGATGCACCGCGTCGCCGTCGTCCACGCGCTGACACGAGCCGGATGATAGTGCTTCCGCCGCGAACCTCCGCGCGGTATGCCGGAACGCGATTCGCTTGACGTCGACGTCCTCTTCGTAGGGGCCGGGCCGGCCAGCCTGGCCGGAGCCGTTCGATTGCGCCAGCTCGCCGCGGCCGCGGGCGCGGATATCTCCGTGATGGTGATCGAGAAGGGCGGCGAGATCGGGAACCACGGTTTTTCCGGGGCGGTCGTCGATCCCAAATCGCTGCGCGAACTTTTCCCGGATGAAGACATTACCGGCGGTCTCGATGCGCCCGTCGCGGGCGATGCGATGTGGCTGTTGACGGCGGGCGGCAAGATCAAAGCGCCGATCGTGCCGCCGGTGCTCAACAATCACGGTAAATACGTGGCATCACTCAACCGCTTGACGAAATGGCTCGGTGACAAAGCCGAGAGCGCGGGCGCCGACGTATTCCCTGCTTTTCCAGGGCAAGAATTGTTGTGGGACGGCGAGCGCGTCGTCGGCGTGCGCGTCGGCGATAAAGGCATCGCGCACGACGGCACGCGCAAATCCAACTACGAGCCGGGCCCCGACCTGATGGCCAAAGTGGTGGTGCTCGGCGAGGGCCCGCGCGGCACGCTGGCCAAGTCGGCGATTGCGAAACTGCACCTCGACGCGCACCGCGATCCGCAAGTCTACGCCGTCGGCATCAAGGAACTGTGGAAGGTGCCCGCAGGCCGCATGCAGCCCGGCGACGTCATTCACACCGTCGGCGCGCCGTTGCCGTCGGATACCTTCGGCGGCGGGTGGATTTACGCGATGACCGGCGACATCATCGATATCGGCCTGGTCGTCGGCTTGGACTACGCCGATCCGTCGACGGACCCGCACAATCTGTTTCAGCAGATGAAGCTGCTGCCGGCGGTCCGGCCGCTGTTGGAAGGCGGTACGCTGGTGCGGTACGGCGCTAAGGCGATTCCGGAAGGCGGCCTGCACGCGATGCCGCGCTTGTATGCCGACGGGCTGTGTTTGGTGGGCGACACCGCCGGCTTTCTGAACGGACTGCGGCTGAAAGGCATCCACTTGGCCATGAAATCCGGCATGCTTGCCGCCGAAGCGATTTTCGAGGCGCTAGCCAAAGACGATACCAGTGCGGCATCGCTCGCGACCTACGAGCAAAAGTTCCGCGACTCGTGGGCCTTCAGCGAACTGCACGCCGCGCGCAACTTCCATGCGGGCTTCAAGAACGGTTTGTTCGGCGGCATGATGAACGCGGCGCTGGGAACCGTCACCGGCGGCCGCGGCTTCGGCATCCACGACAAATTGAGCGGCCATTTCGGTCACGAGCGCATGGTCAAGATTACGGAACGGCGGCCGAAAGCCGTCGAGCGCCGCGTGAACCCGGACAACGTGCTGACCTTTGACAAGCTGACCGACGTGTTCAACAGCGGAACGATGCACGACGAGGACCAGCCCGCGCATCTACACGTAGCGGATACGAACATTTGTGCCGACCGCTGCACGATCGAATACGGCAACCCGTGTCAGTATTTTTGTCCGGCAAAAGTGTACGAGCCGAACTTCACGCCGACCGCGGACGGCGTGGACGGGCGGCTGCAGATCAATTTCTCGAATTGCGTGCACTGCAAGACCTGCGACATCATGGACCCGTATCAGATCATCACCTGGGTGCCGCCGCAGGGCGGCGAAGGGCCCGTGTACACGAACTGCTAGTGCGGAGACGACGCTAGCGCATGGCTGACGTCGCGGTCGTCGGCGCCGGCCTGATCGGTGCGGGCATCGCCTACGAACTCGCGAAGCGCGGCGCGACGGTCGTGGTGTACGATCGGGACGAGCCCGCACGTGCCGCGTCGTGGGCCGGCGCCGGTATGCTCGCGCCGTTTTCCGAAGTCATCGAACACGCCGCGATGCGCGCGCTGTGCACCGCATCGTTTGGCGCTTATCCCGCGTTCGTGGAGGAACTGCGCGAACGCACCGGCGTCGACGCGCGCTTCCGGCGTGACGGCACGCTGCACGTGGCGCTGGACGCGCCGGCGCTCGAGTCGTTGCGCGCCCGCGCCGCCGGGTGCGCGGAGGCGGGCGGCGACGTTCACGTTCTCGACCGGCCGGCGGCACTGTCGCGCGAGGCGGCGCTCGCGCGCAGCGTAACGGGAGCTTTGTTCGTCGCGAATGAGGCGCAGGTCGACAATCGCCGATTGGGCCGCGCGCTCGTCGCCGCATGCATAGCGCTCGAAGTGCGCTTCGAGCGCACCGCGGAGGTCGCTGTGCAATGCGACGCCCGCCGCGTGCGGGGTCTGCGCACGCAGCACGGCTTCGTTCCCGCGACGACCGTCGTGAACGCCGCCGGCGCGTGGGCCGGTGCCCTCGACGGCGTGCCGGCGGGCGCGCAGGTTCCGGTCGTTCCGGTCGCCGGCGAGATGGTCGCGCTCGCCGTTCCGCATGCGCTCATGCGTGCGCTCATCTGGCACGGCCACACGTATCTCGTCCCGCGCGCTGACGGCCGCGTGTTGATCGGCGCGACCGTCGTCGAGCGCGGGTTCGACGCACGCGTGACGGCGGGAGGCGTGCGAACGCTGCTCGATACGGCCCTCCAAGCCGTCCCTGCGCTGAGCCGGTTTGCGCTCGTGGAAACGTGGGCGGGCCTGCGCCCGGCGACGCCGGACCGCTTGCCCGTCATCGGGGCGACGAATCTCGAAGGCTACTTCGTCGCCGGCGGGCATTTCCGCAACGGCATCCTGCTCGCGCCGGTGACCGCACGCGCCGTCGCGGAACTCATCGCGACCGGAACGACGGACGTCGCAACGGCGGCTTTCGCGCCGTCGAGATTTCTGCCGGGTGCGATGCGCGCCGCCGCGAATTGAGCCGCATGACCATTACGCTCAATGGTGAGCGGCGGGACGTGGCCGCCGGCACGACGCTCGGTGCGCTGATCGCGGCGGTCGGCGTGCGCCGCGACGGTATTGCCGTCGCGCGCAACGAGGACGTGGTGCCGCGCGCGACGATCGATGCAACACCGCTTGCGGACGGCGACGCCGTCGAAATCATCGCGGCGGTCGCGGGGGGATAGTGGAAGCGACGCACATGGACGAGCAACTCGTCATCGGCAAATATACGTTTCGCTCACGGCTTTTCGTCGGCACGGGCAAGTATCCGTCGATCCCCGTCATGCAGGCCGCGCACGCCGCGAGCGGCGCCGAAGTCGTCACCGTTGCCATTCGCCGGATTCACCTTGACGATCCAAGCGGCAAGACGCTGATCGACTTTCTGGATCGGTCGAAGTACACGCTGCTGCCGAACACGGCGGGCTGTTATACGGCGAAAGACGCCGTGCTCACCGCCAAGCTTGCGCGTGAGGCGCTCGGCACGGATTTGATCAAACTCGAAGTCATCGGCGACCCGGACACGTTGTATCCCGACACGCGTGAAACGATTGCTGCTGCCGAAGAACTCGTCAGGCTCGGCTTCACGGTGCTCCCGTACATCGTGGACGATCCGATCGCATGCAAACGGCTGGAAGACGTGGGCTGCGCCGCGGTCATGCCGCTCGCCGCGCCGATCGGCAGCGGGCTCGGCGTGTGCAATCCCTATTCGATTTCGATCATCAAGGAACGGGCGAATGTTCCGGTGGTCGTGGATGCGGGCGTCGGAACGGCCAGCGACGCTGCCATCGCGATGGAACTCGGCATCGACGCGCTGCTGATGAACACCGGCATCGCCGCGGCGCGCGACCCGGCGCTGATGGCCGAAGCCATGAAACGTGCGACGGAAGCCGGGCGCATGGCCTTTCTGGCCGGTCGCATGGAAAAGAAACGCTACGCCAACGCATCCAGCCCGACCACCGGCGTCATCGCGCCGCGCCCGGCGTGACCGAAATCACCGTCGCCGATCTGAAGAAGAAACGCGATTCAGCGGGCGATTTCGTGCTCTTGGACGTGCGCGAACCCGATGAAATTGCGACGGCAGCGATCCCCGGCGCGACCCTCATCCCGATGATGGACATTCCGCAACGCATCGCGGAACTGCCGAAAGACAAAGAGATCGTCGTCATGTGTCATCACGGCGCGCGCAGCGCGCAAGTCACCGAGTTCCTCAATTCGAGCGGCTACCCAGGCGCGGTCAACCTCGCCGGCGGCATCAACGCCTGGTCAACCGAAATCGACGCAAGCATTCCGCGTTACTAATCCGTCGCGAGGTTGCCGCGACTCATACTTTGCCGGCGGCGTGCAGGCGGCGATAGACGGCCGTCATGAGCCGGCCGACCTTGTCTTGTTTTTTATTCGGCTGGCTGTTGAGTCCGACGGCGAAGACGACGTTTTGCTTCGGAAGGTACACGTACGTCATGCGGTAGCCGAGCGTCATTCCTTCGTAGAACCAAACATGTCCCATTCCCGGCATGAACATGGAGCCGATGCCCAGTCCGAATCCATGCTGCTTGTGCGCCGTACTCGCGGTGATCGGCTTGCCGGACGTTTGCGAAACCAAGGTCATCATTTCACGCCGCTGCTTCGCAGGAAGAACCGATCCTTCGTACAGCGCGCGGCACCAGCGGGTGACGTCTTCCGGCGTCGAGACGATTCCGCCCGCCCCCTGGGCCCACGATAGGCTCAACGGACGCATATCCTTGCCGAGCAGCGGCGCGAGGGCCGCGTTATCCGCGTCGGTGCTGAAGAAATAGCCCCCCGTCATCCGGTCCCCAATCGCCGCCGGATACACGTCTTGCTCGTAATACGTCGAGGTCAGGCCGACGGCGGTATTGTTCAAGAACCGGCGGCGGATCTCGGCGGCATAACTGTTGCCGCTCGCCCGCTCCACGATCATTTGCAACAAGACGTATCCCGTGTTCGAGTAAAGCCAGCCTGCGTTCGGTCTGAGCTTGGGGTAGACGACGGCTACCAGTTCGCGCCCGGTCCAGTCCTTTGTGGGAGCGGCTGCGTACGCGGCCAGCATGGACGGCACATCGTCATAGGTCGGAATGTCGCCGGTCATGTTTAGGAGGCGACGGAGCGTAATTCGTTTCCACGCGGGATACTGTGGTAGCCACGTTCCCACCGTCTGATCGATGTTCAGTTTCCCTTCGGCTTCGAGCTGCAAAATCGCGGCGGCGGTAAAAGACTTGGTGACGCTGCCGATTTGGTAGAGCGTGCTCGCGGTGATCGGCGCCCCTTTTCCGCCGTATTGCCGGCGCCCGGCTGCGACGTTGATGTTGGATGCGCTGTTCGGAAATGAAACGCTCAGCGAGACGGCTGAAATATGTTCCGGCACCGCGCGTGCGGCGAGATACTGCGAAACATCCGATTGCAGACCCGCACGCAGGACGCTATCGGTCTGCGCTGCGTGAACCGACGCAGGCAGCATCGCGACCAGGATAAAGACGACGAAACGTGCGGACATAAACGTACCTCCGGTAGCAGACATGTGCTCGATGTTTGCGCGCCGACCTGCCGGCGGCTCCCGCTCGCGCAGCGCCGGGGACCAGCGGCACCAAGCCGTTGCGCTAACCAACCTGCGCCTTGCGCGCCACGACGAACCAATGCCGCATCCCAATCTTGGCGTTGTGCGCCCACCGACCTACGATCGCATCCACGTCGACGTCTTCGAGCGACTCGATAACAAAAAGGCCGGGCACCAGTTCGAGCACACCGTCGCGGTCGAAATACGTATGCGGAATGCCCGCCTCGTCGCCGTCGCCGGGCGCGAACGTGTTGTCGTCGAGTGCGGTCCCGAAGCCGAAGCGCGCGTCGGCGATCGAGCCCAGTGTAATCGCGATCGGAGCGCCCGTCCTCAGGACGCGATGAAGTTCGGCGAGGCCCGCGCGCAGCTTCGCGATCGTTCCGTGGAGGTAGCCGTGCGTCGAAAGGGCGGCGGCGTAGCTGTTGCGGCCGCCGGGAAGCTGCGTGATAGGCTCGTCGTCGCGCGTCGAGACGACCTGCAAGCCGAGGGCCAGCAGCGTGCGCGTATTGCGGCCGCTGCCCGCGGCGACTTCGAGGATCGGTCCGGCCAGCGCGCGTTCGCGGTAAGTGTCGGCCAGCCGGCTCGCAAGCGGATGCCCGCCTTGCGGAGAAGGGGCG
>JBHEMQ010000112.1:3319-7989 GCA_046262475.1 Candidatus Velthaea sp. | reverse complement strand
GCGCTTCTCCGCCGCCGGGATACGCACGAGGCGCAGCATCTCGACGGCCTTCGCCATGGCGTCCCGTTTCGAGTAGCCGAGATGCAGGCGCGTCGCTTCCGAGATCTGGTCGCCCACCGTCAGTACGGGGTTCAGCGATGTCATCGGATCCTGAAAGATCATCGCGATGTCGCGCCCGCGGATCTTGCGCATCGCCGATTCCGATTTCGTGAGTAAATCTTCGCCTTTGAACAGCACGCGGCCGGCTTCGATTTTACCCGGCGGCTGCGGAATGAGCCGCATCACCGAAAGCGCGTTGACCGACTTTCCGGAACCGGACTCGCCCACGATGCCGAGCGTCGACCCGGCGTCGACGGCGTACGAGAGCCCGTTGACGGCGCTGACGATGCCGTCGTCGGTCTTGAATGTCGTTCGCAGCCCGTGAACTTCGAGCAGCGCCACGCTAGTGTCCTGAGCCTGAAGTTCGGCGCAACAGATCGCGAATGATCTTTGTCCGAATCGACGATGAGCCGGGCGAAACGACGAGTGAGATTTTGCGCACGAACGCTAGGCTCAGGACACTTAGATCCCGCTGAGTGAGACGAGCGTCGCGAACAGCACGAACGTCACCGCAACGGCGGTCGTAAGGCGCTGAATCTGCTTGTCCATTCCGACGCGGCCTTTATACGCCGACTCGACGCGACCGCCGATCGTTCCGCTCAGACCCTCCTGTTTCGTCGTCTGCGCCGCGAGCAGCAGCACCAGCAGCACGGCCGAAATCATGAAAATCCCGGCGAAGCCGTGCGTTAGCCACCCGGCATGCAGGGCCAGCGGCGATTTGGGGATCGCGGCGGTGTTCTGCAGCTGCTGCAGCTGTTCGGGGGTCAAGGTCAGGGTGGTGGCTTTGGCCGCCGGCGTGGCGGCGGCGGCAACGGCGGCGATGAACGCGGGAAGCATGCTGGAAAAAAGACTCCTTCAGGACAGAATCGCCCAGGATTGTATCATACGGCGCCGCCTTTAGCCGTTTTGGATGGAAGACGTCAGCCCGGCCTGCATGGCCCGCACGCGCGCCGCGACCTGATCGGCCGCCAGACCGAACATCGCCCGCTGCTTCTCGGGCTTGTTATGCTGCACGAGAACGCCGGGGACCCCGACCCGCTCGACGTGCACGCGTAATCCGCGGTCGGCCACGAACTCCACGACGGCCGAACCGAATCCGCCGGCCAGCGAATGCTCTTCAAGCGTGATAATGTGCGCGTGATCGGCAGCCAGCTCGAGCAGCAGCATTTCGTCGAGCGGTTTCACGAAGCGCGCGTTGACGACGGTCGGAACGAGTCCGTCGGCGGCGACGGCATCAAATGCCCCGAGCGCCACGTCGACGGTGTTGCCGAGTGCGAGAATGGCGACGCCGCTGCCGCGCCGGAGCACCTCGGCGCGCCCGAGCACGAGCGGCGCAAGCGGCTCGTCGTACAGGCCCGACGTGCTGCCGCGCGGATACCGCACCGCGGCCGGCGAGCCCAGCTCCAGCGCGAAGTCGAGCATCGGCGCGATCTCGTGCTCGTTACGCGGCGCCATGATCGTTATGCCGGGCAGCGTCCGCAGGTACGCGATGTCGTACAATCCCATGTGCGTCGGTCCGTCGTCACCGACGAAACCTGCGCGGTCGAGGGCGAACACCACCGGCAGTTCCTGAACGACCACGTCGTGCACCACTTGATCGTACGCTCGCTGTAAGAACGTCGAATAAATCGCGCACACCGGGCGCAGGCCGCTCGCCGCGGCGCCGGCGGCGAAGCAGACCGCATGCGCCTCGGCGATGCCGACGTCGAAGTATCGCTCGGGAAACGTCTTTGCAAACTTCGCGAGGCCGGTGCCGTCCGGCATTGCCGCCGTGATGCCGATGACCCGTTCGTCTTTCTCGGCAGCGCACACCAGCGCGTCGCCGAACGCCTGCGCGAACGTCTGGCGCGCACCGGATTTCTTCTCGACCTTCCCCTCGTCCGGCGAATACACGTTCGGGCCGACGCCGTGAAACGTGCGGGCGTCGATCTCCGCCGGCTCGAAGCCTTTGCCTTTCGTCGTGCGGACGTGCAGCAGCACCGGTCCCGGAATTTTTCGAGCGTTCGAGATCACGTCGACGAGCGTGTCGAAATCGTGACCGTCGATCGGGCCGAGATACCGGAAGCCCATTTCCTCGAAGATCGCCGCCGTTTTTTGATCGGGATTCACGAAGCGGAGCGCGGCGGCTTCCGCCGTGGAGAGCGCCTTGCGCGCCGTACTGCCGAACGGCACGTGACCGAGCACGTCTTTGGCGAACTCGCGGCCTTTGGTGAACAGCGGCTTCGAGCGCAGCACGCCGAGGTACGAGGCGATCGAACCGACGTTGGGTGCGATCGACATCTCGTTGTCGTTGAGAATCACAATGAAGTTCGACTTGAGCTGACCGGCGTTATTGATCGCCTCGTACGCAAGACCGCCCGTCAGCGCGCCGTCGCCGATGATCGCGACGACGGTTTCGTCACCGCCGCGGAGGTCACGCGCCGTCGCCATACCGAGGGCGGCGGAAATCGACGTCGACGCGTGACCCGCGCCGAACACGTCGTACGCTGATTCCGTGCGCATGGAGAAGCCGGAGATGCCGCCGCCCTGACGGAGCGTGTCGAACCGTTCGGCGCGCCCCGTGAGCAGCTTGTGCACGTAGCTTTGGTGACTGACGTCCCACACGATTTTGTCGTGCGGAAGATCGAGTACGCGGTGCAGCGCGAGCGTCAACTCGACGACGCCCAAATTCGGAGCGAGGTGGCCGCCGTTCTTCGCGCAGACGCGCACCAGCGTTTCCCGAATCTCGCTTGCGAGCACGTCGATCTGCGGCCGGCTGAATGTTTGAACGTCGGCCGGCGACGCGATTGTCTCCAGAAGCATCACCCGCTTTTCGACGGCATGCGCGCCGGGCCCGTTGCCGAAAAGGACCCCACCGCTTGCTGCCACCATAGGGCCTTACGTGCAGGCTCCCCATCGGCCGTCGGGCCTTCCGCTACGCGTGCGGCCGCGCGTGTGGGCCGACGTCGCTCGTATCTTTTCGACCGTGTGTAATCCATTTCTGACGTCGCTCGCGCTGTTCGTAATCCTATCGGGCGCCCGGTCGCACACGGCAACGGACTTTTGGGTGCTGCTCTTCAACAGCGCGTTCTTCACGTCCATCGGCCCCATGCTCTTCATCTTCGCGCTCTATGCAACCGACCACATCTCCGATCTCGACATGTCGATACGCGACGAACGCCAGAAAGTGTTCAGCGCGTTCGTCATCTTCTATTTTCTGGGAGCGCTGGATCTGGCGCTGATCCATGCGCCGACCATCATGATCGCGACGATGGCAGCCTACGCCGCAAGTTCCCTCCTGGTGCAGCTGATCACGCGCTGGTGGAAGATCTCGACCCACGCGCTCGGCATCACGGCACCGATCGTCGCCTTGATGTATCTGTTCGGGCACGAGCCGCTGCCGTTTTTGATCCTGATACCGATCGTCGGCTGGGCACGGGTGTACTTGAAAGCACATACGCCGCTGCAAGTCGTGGCCGGGACGCTGCTCGGCGGTTTTTCAACGGTGCTTTTCTTCGCCGTCTTCCACGTGGTGTAAACGAAAGAGCTCCCGTCCCGGTTGGAACGGAAGCTCGTATGGTGCGCTTTCCGCGGGTCGTTACAAACGCGTCGTTGTCGTCGACGAAGACGAATTGTTGCGGCTTGCGAGCACCGCGCCGATGATGATGAGCACGACCAGTGCGATGCCGACGTACCACACCCAGGTGTAGTCGCTCGTCGACGTCGATTGCGTCGTCGTGGTGGTCGCACCGGTCGTCGTCGACGGATTGCCCGAGGTCGTCGCACCCGTGCCGGCTCCGGAACCCGATCCCTGCGTCGTCGTCGTTCCGCCGCCGGTGGTACCGCCGCCGGTGGTTCCGCCGCCCGTCGTCTGGGCCAGCGCAAACGCCGGTGCGATCGTCAAGAATAGTGCCAAGACGCCTGCCGCGCCGCGGCGGATCGTTCCCTTCATCGAGTGCCTCGCTTTCGGTGGTTGCTTGCCGTTCCAAACAAAGGTACCGCCGCCGCGGGAATCCGAAACCTCGCGGCGAGGCGGGCGCCCGCGGGGAGCGTTAGGCCGTGAGCGCGCGCGTGTCGGCGAACGTACCGCGCGCGTCCGCCGTCCAGGAACGGACATTTCGCCGGAACGCGCCGAGATCGCCGTTGGTCAAGTAGTGCGTTGTGCCGGTGCCGCCGGGCATGGCGCGGGCGTGCAGCAACGCTTTGGTGGCCGCCGCCTGCGCGATCGCGGGATCCATCCGTTCGACGCGCGAGCCGAGCGCCGCCGCGAATGCGTCGTCGAGGAGCGGATAGTGCGTGCAGCCGTAGACGATTGCATCGAGCCGCGGCGGCAGATCGCGGCACAACACGTCGACGGCGTCTTGCGCGACCCGCGTTCCCGCGGCGCCGCGTTCGACGAGCGGCACGAGCGCGGGCGCCTCGATCTCGAAGACGTCCGCGCCCGGAACGTTAATCCGAATCGTCCGGCCGTACGCGCCGCTGCGCACCGTCGCGCGCGTTGCAAAAACCGCGATGCGAGCCGGAGCGCGGCCGCGCAAGCTCTTGCCGAACGTATCGATCAAATCCAGCACCGGAAACGGCGTCACCGGAAA
>JBHEMQ010000112.1:0-3309 GCA_046262475.1 Candidatus Velthaea sp. | reverse complement strand
CGATGTATTGCATGCCATGACGATGGCGCCGACGCCGTGCGTCGCGAGCAGGGCGAAGTTGTCGCGCAGAAACGATTGCAGCTCGTCGTCGGAACGGTCGCCGTACGGCACGTGTGCTTGATCGGCGAAGTAGACGACGTCGGCATCCACGCCGGCGTTGCGCAGCGCCGCGAGCACGGTCAGACCGCCCAAGCCTGAATCGTACAGCCCGATCATCCGCTTAGCGGTCGGCTCGCGAAGAGAGCGCGGGAAGCGCACCCGCGTACGATTTGACCCCGGCTGCAATTCCGCCGGCGACGCTTTGCAAAAAATTGGGATCGGCGAGCCGTGCCGCATCCGCGGGGTTTGAGATGAACGCCGTTTCGATGAGCACCGCCGGCATCGTCGTATGCTTCGTCACATAGAAGTCGTTGTGCACGACCCCGTCGTCTTTCGTCCCGATGGCCGGAATCAGGCTGCGCTCGAGCGACTGCGCGAGCGCGACGTCCTGTGGTTTGCTGTAATAGATCGTGGTGCCGTTGACCGCAGTCGACGGCGCGTAATTCACGTGAATGCTGATGAACATGCGCGCGTTCGCGCTGTTGGCAACGTCGCAGCGCGTTTGCAAATACGCGCGGTCGCTGGCGTTCGGCTTGCCGTCGTTCTGAAAAGCGGCGAGCGTGTCGGGCGAAATCGGATCGACGTCCCGGTCGCGCGTGAGCCGCACCGTCCAGCCTTGCCGTATCAGCAGCGCACGCAGCCGGAGCGCGATGTCGAAGGTCAGAATCTTCTCGACCAAGCCGTTGTGCGCGGTACCCATGTCGGCGCCGCCGTGGCCCGGATCGATGACAATCAGGCGCGAACCCGGCGCGTTCGGCGCGAATTTCCACGGCGTTCCTTCGGGCGCCGGTCCGATCGGCGCGACCGGCGGCCCGGCCGGCGACTGTTCGACGCTTTGCGCGACCCCCGCGCCGCCGATTTCGCCGTTGCCCGTGTGCGCGAGATTCTTTTCCGGCGCTGTGCCGACGGCGATCGTCAACTGGTTCTCGCCCGGCGCGATTTCAATGCGCCGGTCGCCGCGGAGCGTGAACGCGACGCGGACGCTCGGCGCGTCCGCCGTTCCTATCTGGCGGATGCGCACGGACTCGACCGCCGCTACGCCCGGCCGTTCGTCGCGCCCGGCGCCGCTCAAGATCGTTTGATGCAGATCCACGTACCAGCGATTGTCGTTGAGGCGATGCCAGTCATAGGTTGCCGTTCCATTCAACGTCAGGCGAACCGTCAGACCCCCCTCGACCGGCTCGAGCGCGAGGTTCGTGACGGTCGCGGGCCCTGTTTGCGGCGCCGTCGCGGACGGCGGCGCGGTACTGGGCGCCGGCGGCGCGGTGACGGCCGGCGCGGGCGCCGGCGGCGCGTATGCGACGGGCGGCGCGGTGGCGGCAACGGCCGGCGGCGATGCGCCGCGCAGATCGAGTGCGACGCCCGGCGGCCCGAAAACCACGGTAAACTCGTACGGCGAACTGCTTGCGGCGATCAGATGCTGCGAACCGCGCGGCGCTTCGATGGTCACCGTTGCGTACGGATTGCGCGGCACGCCGCCCGTGAGAACGTCCACTTCGTCGATGCCGCCGCCGATGCGGCGCGCCTGCGCAAGCGTTGAGCCGACTCCCGTAAAGGTGACTTGCACGCGTTCGGGCGTTTCGCTCACCTTCGCGTATTTCAGCGCCGTAGCGCCGCGCAGCGTAACGATGGTACGCTTTCCGTCCGGATGCACGTCCAACGCGCCGAGCTGCGGTTCCAGCACCGTCTCACCGCCGGATACAACCGGCTCGACGTACAGCGCGCGCGCGAGAGCGAGAAGCGGTATCTCGACGTCGTTTCCGTCGAGAAACGGCGCGAACGGCGCCTTCGCGCCAACGCCGGCGACCGAGTACGTCGCATCCGCGACCACGAAGGTAATGACGCGGCGGTCCGCGGCGGTCACGACGACGTACCGCTGCTGCGGCGAGTACGACAGCGTCGCGCCGACGCGGCTGAGGAAACGCTGCAAACCGCCGTCCCGGATGGAAACGGCGACGTCGTCGCCGAGCGGCACCGCATGATCGAAAACGAGCTTCGTTCCGGCGAACCAGAAATTCGGCGCGGCGGCGCTCTGCGCGCGGACGGGCGACGGCGCGAATGCGCCGAACAGCAGCGCGGCGGCGGCCGCGAAACTAAAAACTCGCGCGCGTGAGCGGTTCATCGAGCTCGAAATGCCCTCCGGGCAGCGTCGCAATGCGCGTTCCGTCGACGCGGATGCGCACCGCACTCACGCCGGGAATCGTCTTGGGATCGGTGAGCGTCCACACCAGCGCTTTGAACTCGGCCGTTTCCGTAAATCCGCCCTCGGCCGAACTTTCCACGTCTTTGGATATATCGACATCCGCCGTCGAGCCGTCGAGCGTGACGGCACGGACGTGCGTGCCGGCCGGAAAGCGGACAGCCTCGACTCCGGAAGGCGGCCCCGCCAGCGTTTGAGCGGCGGCATAGAATGCGACGCTGGTGCGGTCGCGGGCCGGACCAAGCGAAACGCGCCACGGCACCTCGGTTGTTCCGTCGAGCTTCGTGTAATACACGACGATGCTGTCGCCCGCGTGAGGTTTGCGGCCGCTCGTATACCACCATGCCGCGGCTACAGCCGCCGCGAAGACGATGGCCAGCGCGATGAGACGCAACGATCTCATGATTGGCGTACGTTGTTCGCGACGAAAACGTTCGATGCCCGCTGCGTGCGTGCTACTTGACGACGAGTGTCGTTGCAGCGGTGCGGCCGAACTCTTCGGGTTGCGCGAGCAAGCGGGCTTGCGCTCCGGGCCACGCGTACGTTCCCGGCGTTACGGTGCGAACGAGATAATGCAGCACGTACAGCCCGGGTCCGAGACGGTCGGCATACGCTTCGATACGGTCCCGGCGGATGCGCTGATAGTCGATGTGCCAGCTGTCGCCCTGCGCGGCGAAGTACGGAGTGGCCGTCTTGAACGACGTGTCGACGGCCTCCATACCGGCCGGCAACGGATCCTCGATCGCCACGCGGTCGACGGGGTGATCGCTAATGATCTGCAGACCGACGTCGTAGACGCTGCCCGCGGGCAACGCCGGCGGCGACCCGGGCGCCGCGAGCCCCATCGTCGACAGCACCGTTGCCGCATTGGCCGGATGCAGTTCGCGCGTCACGCGCAGCCCGGCGAGCTGTCCGGGTTGCGGCCCGTCCAGCGCGTACGTATACGTGACCGCGTAATGCAGCACGCCGCCGCCCGACGCCGTCAACGTCAGCTCGCGGCGGCCCGCCGG
>JBHEMQ010000111.1:0-8123 GCA_046262475.1 Candidatus Velthaea sp. | reverse complement strand
GATCTCGATGATGCCCAAGCACGCATGCTGTTGATGGTCCGGACACAGGCCGCAGTCGAGGGGGCATCCGTCCTTTATCTCGCTGCGAAACTCAAGGGGGATCGTACCCGGCTTATTGTATTTTGCGAAGTCGACGTACATTTCGGCGTCGCCGTAAACCAACGCCTCGAAGGGCCCGCAGTCAGGGCAGCGCTTCGTCATGTAAACCTTGTTGTCACGCAGCAGAATCTTTGCATCGATCACCGTGCGGCATTCGGGGCAGATGCTCCGCGTCAGCTCGTAAAAGACATAGTCCGCGTCTTTTTTTTGCCGCACCGGGACCGTCGGTTCAATCATGCTACGGGACGCGGATGATGAGCTGATGGTGGGCGTCGATGCCGATTTGCCCGCGGGTCATTCCGTGCGCTGCGCGATCGCTGTGATAGACGAGTAAGATTCCTTCGCTGCGAGTGACCGCGCCCGGGATGGAAACCGAGCCGCTCGCCGTTCCGAGCGCGGTCGCGGTGAACGTGTTGTGCTGCGCCGATCCGTCGAGCGGGGTGAAGGTCACGCCATCGCTCGCAAAGTGGTTCTCGAAAAAGCTGTAAACGCCGCCGGGCACGAGCCCGCTGAGAACGTAGGCCATCGTCGTCTTTCCATCCGCGAGCGGAGAGATGCTCGCACGCCCGCGCGCACTCAGCCACTGTCCCAACGTGAAGCCGAGCGGCATTCCCTGCGCGTTAACGAGGCGAACGTCGGGATCATCCACAGCGAACGCCGGCCGTACGCCGGCCATGTGCACGATGCCCTGTGGTCCCGTTCCCGCGGCTGATGATGGGTCGGTGACGAAAACCTGCGGGTCAAGAAGATTCGCTTGCTTCGACTCGAGCGAGAAGAACGCGGCGTGCGTCAGGAAGCGTTGGACGTGCCGCGTCGGCTCAGCGTCCGCAACCGCGGCTGATAGCAAAACCAGTGCGGCAATGAGGCTTAGAAATCGCAAGTGGCGTCTCCCTTGGAAAGACCGTTTCGCCTTCGGGCAGTGTACTGTCCGAGGCTGTTCATGGTTGTAAGCAATTTTACTGCCGCGTTCCATTGCGCGATGGAGGGTAAGGAGAGACCCTTATGACGCGCCCAACGATCGTCTTCGACGTCAACGAGACGCTTCTCGACCTCCGCGGCCTGGATGCGCCGTTCACATCGATCTTCGGGTCCTCCGACGCACGTGTCGACTGGTTCAAACAGCTGCTGCAGCTCTCGCTCCTGGCGAACACGCTCGAGCAATACGCGGACTTCGGCGTGCTCTCCATGCGCGCGCTTGCTATGGTCGCCGCTCAGCGCGGACATGTTCTTAGCGACGAGGAACGCAAGACGATCGCCGCTGCGGTCCGTGCGCTCGTGCCGCATCCGGACGTAACACCGGCGCTTACGCATCTGCGCGGCGCGGGCTTCCGGCTCGCCGCCCTGACGAATTCCACCGGCGAGACCGTGCAGGCACAGATCGTGAACGCCGCGCTACGCGATCACTTTGATGCCCTACTGTCGGTGGACGCGGTGCACCAATACAAACCCGCACTTGCAACGTACCGCTATGCCGCTGAAGAACTCGCCATTGCGATCGGCGATATGCTCCTGGTCGCCGCGCACGGCTGGGATGTTCTGGGCGCCATGCGCGCCGGCGCGCGCGCCGCGTTCGTCGCGCGACCAGGTCAGGTGCTGATCCCCGACGCGCCCATCCCGGAAATTGTAGCGCCGACCCTCACGGAAGTCGCCGAACGGCTCGTCGCTGGAGGCGGATGACCGAGCTCGCTCCGGTCATACTTGGCCTTGATTGAACTCATCGCAGCAGTCGCGGCTTTACATGCCGCGCACAGTCATCATCATGATTTCGGAGACGTACTATGCGCTCAATCGTGACGCCACGGTTCCGGCGCGCCCCATGTCGACGCAACGCGTGAAGGAAGGAAACTGATGGAGAAAACGCATGACTTCACCGTTGAGAGGCTCGAGAGCGTGTCGTACGGGTGCTCGCCCGAACTCGAAGCGATGTACAAGCTCAGTCCCTTTGTCTGGCGCGAGGACGACCGTTTCGAGTTGCTGCTGCGCGTCGTTAATTACTCCGACAATCCGGCGGAGAAGGTCGCGCGCATTCATCGCGGCGTATCGCTCGATGGTGTTCATTTCGCTTTAGGGCCGCATCCGGTTATTCCACCCGGGGAAGACGTGCCCGGTTCATACGACAGCGGCGGTTGCGAGGACCCGACGGTTGCATTCGTCGACGGTTCATATTACGTGTACTATACGGGCTGGAACGAACACATCAAGCGCGGCGAACTTCTCTTAGCGTCAGGGTCTTCTCTGGAGCGCCTGGAAAAGCGTGGCATTGCGTTGCCATCGACGCCGACGGAGACGAATCCGAAGGAAGCGGAGATCGTGCTTGCGGACGATGGAACGTGGCGGCTCTTTTTTGAGTACGCACAAGAGGGCCGCTCCAAGATCGGCATCGCATCCGCTCCCCGCGTCAATGGTCCCTGGACCGTCCAAAAGCCGCTTTTCGAGGCGCGGCCCGGTTGGGACGAGTGGCACTTGAGCACCGGCCCGGTGATCGGCGATCGAGATACGTTGCCGGTGATGTTCTACAACGGTGCGACGCGCGCGGCGCAATGGCGCATCGGGTGGGTGGTTTTCGATCGTACCTTCAGCCGCGTCGTCGGGCGCTGCGAACACCCCCTCGTTCTACCTGGTGAGCGGCGTTTTCCGGAAGACACGGACATCGCGTTTGCGGCTTCCGCTCTCATCGACGCGGATTCCATCCGGCTGTACTACTCAATCGCGGACCGGCACGTCATGCGGGCGACGGTACGGCGCCATTGAGGAGTCGTCCATGCATCTCCCGCCGCCACGTCGCCTTTCGGCTACGATCGTTCGTGCTTTCTTTCGACCTTCGCAAGCCGCTCGATTGCAAACGCCCGCTCAGACGGCGTTTGCGGCCGTACGATGGAGGAGCGGGCAAAGTTGCGGCGGGCCGCGTCGCGCGGCGCGTTAACGCAGTTCCCTTTTTTACTTTAAAAAGAGTCCGGGGAAGCAGTTGATGACCGCGGCGGCGATGACGCTGACCTTCGAGCCGTCGGGACATGACGGCGTGCTGCGCCACCCAGTGAATTGGCTGTCAGCGGCGGCGGTCACCGTAAGCCGCACGGTGCTGCCTGTCGCGAAGCTTGCGAAGCACGGGCCGGTCACGCCAGTTAGGGCAAAGGTGCAGTCAATCCCGGCCGGGCTCCAGACGACGTGCCCGTGCCCGATCACTCCGTTGACGGAGATGGTGCCGGTCGATGTGCTCGACGGAGGCGGATTCGTGACGGTAACCGGGGTCGTCGTCGCCGGCGGCGGCGCGCTTGCCGGCGTGCAGCCCGCAAGCGTGGCCGATGTCGATGCCGTCCCGGCGCTGACCGTGAAATGCGCCTGACTTCAGTTCGGCTTTCGTTACGGAGAATATGGTCGTGCTCGAAGTGCGCCGCTCGGTGTCGCGCGCACGGCCGACTGTGTGCCTGGCGCCGCGGGAACGGCGTTTTGAGGCGACGTCGCGACACTATGGCGAGCCGCAACCGCTGAGAAGTATGGTGAGAAGGCACGCTGAGAAAAGGCCGTTGGTAGCCCGGAGAAAACGTCGCAATTCGAAACCCCTGAGTAAGCGTGCAACGCGGATATTTCGCGTTAGCAAGGCGAGCGCGCCGCGCCTACCGGCGCGGCCCGACATCAGTCAATGTACTCGTCGTGCATGAAAAATTCATGAACGCACCGACGACACAAAGCGACCGCGGTAACGCGGTTGCGCTAGCAGCTCCGCGTGATCCGACGCGTCGAGGGTGATGCCGAAGTGTGTACGCAAGGTCGCCGGCACATCCGCCGGCCGTACCGGCGTTTCAGTGCGCGTGTTGCCGCGACGCACGGTCAGCGTGTCGTCCGAAAGCGTCGTGCGTCCGTCCGCGGTGAAAATCGTGCACCCGAGCCACCGATAAAACGGCGATTCGGGCGATGTCGCGTGGAAGCGGCACATGTCACGGAAGTCTTCGATCTGCCGCGGCACGAAATTGAACCGGTATTGGGGCTCCCAGCCGCCGCGCCGCAGCCGGGACAGCGTTCCGGTGTCGTCGTCGAACGTGATACGAAACGACACGCCGGACACTTCATAGCGACCGGACGCGTCGAGCGGTAACGGGGTCACCGGCGAGCGCGGAAATCCGACGTCCGCGAGCCACGGACGGTCCAACGCGACTAGCAAAGCGATGTGGTCGAATGCGGGCCCGAACGTTGCACCCGGTCGCGACACCTGTGCGTCAAGGAGGGTGACGTCGAATCCGAGGCGGCGCAACAACGCGCCGAACAGGCCGTTGAGCTCGTAGCAAAAGCCGCCACGTTTACGGCGGACGATCTTCTCAAACAGCGCATCTTCGGATAAGTTGATCGCGCGCCCGAGGTAGACGTCGATATCTTCGAACGGAACGGTGTTAAGGTGCGCCTCGTGCAGGGCGCTCAGCGTTTTAATTGATGGCTCAAGCGACCCTTCGTAGCCGATTCGCGCAAGGTACGCTTCCACATCGATCATTACTATTTCCACCGGCAGCTGCAGGGTTGCGTCGAGCCTTCGCGGCGTCCGGGCGGCTGCCTTCGCGGTCTGAAGCAAAGC
This sequence comes from Candidatus Velthaea sp., assembly GCA_046262475.1. GTDB lineage: Bacteria > Vulcanimicrobiota > Vulcanimicrobiia > Vulcanimicrobiales > Vulcanimicrobiaceae > JBHEMQ01. The sequence goes on along the minus strand of JBHEMQ010000111.1, from coordinate 3,460 downwards.
GGCTGCTAGGCGGTCAAGGTGTCGGTAACGGCGCTTTTTGCTGCTGGGCCGAACGGTGGCTGCGGGCGATGCCGGCGAGCACTTCACGGAGGAGTGTGTGCGCCGGGGCCGACTCGAGCGGCGTACCGGGGCTGCAGCGCTGAGCGATCGTGAGCCGAATCATGGTGCGCAACGTGTCGCAAGTAGCTCGCGCCATCCAAAAAAGAAACGCCGCTCGGAAACCCGGGCGGCGTCGTGTCGTGATCCGTTTGCTGTGCTTCTACGGTCCGCCGGATAGCTTGTAGACGTTGATGCCGCCTGGCGTCGTGGCCGTCGCTACGACCGGAACGTAGACGTGGCCGTTCGTCGGATCGACCGCAACGGAATGCGAGCCCGGTGAGGTCGGGACCGTTCCGAGCAAGGTCAGCGTTTGCGCGTCGATGACGCCGAGAACCGGCGTCACGGTGCCGCCGGCAACGCCGGTCGACGTCATGTTGCGTGACGCCGTATAAAAACGCTTCAGATATGGGTCGAAGGCGACTTCGTCCTCGCCGCCGATTCCGGTAATCGTTTTGACGATCGTGCCGCTCGTCGCGCTTACCACCTGCGTGATTTGCGGGCTGCCCGTCGGCGGACTGCATCCGACAAGCAATTGCTCGCTCAGGCCGAGCGCAAGTCCCGTGGGCGCGCAGTTCCCCAGCGGAATGACGCTTGAGAGTTTCGGACTCGCGGCAACGACCGATGCGGCGGTGAACACGTCGAGTTCGCCGTTGGGATTGGCCGTCGTGCCGTCGTTGTTGATGAAGAAACTCTTCGTTCCGGGATCGTACGCGCATTGTTCCAGCCCGCTCGAGCCGGTGAAGCTGAACTTCGCGATCACGGCGTTGGTCGTCGCATTGATGAACGTGGCGAAGGGCGGCGCGTCGGCCGGATTCGCAATCATCACGATTTTGTCGTCCGGGTCGTAACAGCCCTCGTCGCTGCGGAACCCCGAAGTGGTGATCGGAATCGTCGTCGCGATCGTATTCGTCGTCGGATTCACGACTTTGACGTTGTTGACGTCGCCGACGAAGACGTTGCCGCCGGTGGCGACGATGACGCCGTCGGGACCAGCAAGGTCGTTGTTCGCATTGGGACCCGTGAACGCAGTGGCGCCGCTGCCTTGCACTTGGGTGAGCGCCAGCGTGGTCGTGTTCACGATGTCGAGCGCCTTGTTCGTGCGATCGGCCAAATAGTACCGCCCGAGCGTGCTGTCGACGATGCCGATATCATATGAAAACGGCGCGCCAAGCACCACGCCGGGAATCGCGACGGTCGAGAGCAGCACTAAACCCGTCGGGTTCGACGCGCTGCCGGTGGGGATCGGCGCAGGCGTGCTGGTCGTTGATGAATCGCACGCGCTTAGCGCGGTTGCGAGAGCGATGGACGCGAGAAGCGTGCTCCATCGGGCAGAAATCATAGGTCATCCTTTGCGAGAAGAACGCGCCTTGGCGGCCGGCGACAACCGGGGATGCGGCTCGCCAAAACCTGAGCAGTTGACGGGAGACGTTCCGGCGGGACGGACCGGCCGCCTCTAGCCTCCAACGGAAAACCGCTTCGGAGCCGCACCGGATGTGTTTCGGGGCACTGCGACTTGGCAACCCTTGCCGTGGCACCGCGGCGGTTCCCAGGTCGCGAGCGCACGCGGCCGCCGTCGCGGTCGCGCGCCTGGATGACGGTGACGCGCAGCGCGCGGGCCGCTAGCGTTGGCAACCGCCAAACCGGCGGTGCCGGCCCCGATCGCGAGCACGTCAGCCTTCCATCGCGTGGGTCCGGCGACGTGTCCTGAACGCCCGGAACGGCCCGCAAAAGCTCGGCTCGGCGGGCACAGCGGCTAACGGCGGCGCCGCGTGCGGCGTTCATCGTTCGAGCAGCGGCGGCAAGTCAGCCGCATCTCAGGATTGCTTCGTACGACCAGTGTCGAGATCGTCCATCATTAAAGGAATATTAAATGAAGAAGCTTGCTTTGCTGAGTGCGGTCATCGCCCTCGGGATGCCGTCACTCGCGATGGCGCAAACGCCGGCGCCTGCGCCGCCCGGCGGTAATCCGCCGTACGGCCCCCCCGGCGGACAGTTCGGCGCCGGTATGCAGCAGATGCAGCAAATGCGCGCGCAAGAACGCACGCAGATGCTGAACGCGCTGACGCCGGCGCATCGATCGCTGCTCGCGCAAGTCGTCGGAAACCTGGCGATCGCGCCGACGCCGAATCTTGACGACGCCGCCCGCCAGCTCGACGCCGCGCTGTCGGCAAACGAAAAACAGGCCATCGTGGCGGCGCGCGATGCGATGCGCGCGCAGATGCGGAACAGCATGAATCCAAACGGAGGACCCATGCCCGGTTCGCCGATGCCGGGTGCCCCGGTGCCGCCGTCCGGCGCTGCGACGCCGGGGCCCGGCGATCCGGGACGCATCTTGCTGATGACGGTACTGCCCGGACCGCAACGCGGCGCTCCGCCGTTCGGCCGCACGATGCGCGTACCACTCTAAATCAACCCCATGCCGTCGAGCCACAACGCGGCTTGACGCCGGTTGAGCGCGCCCGAGGGTAACGGCGCACCGACCTTTTGTTCGATTCCGGCACGCTCGTCGTCATTGACGGGTGCGTCGGGATTGAAGCGCATTTCGCGGTTTGCGTCGCCGGTCATGACGCCGGTTGCGCCCGCAAGCTGCGCGGCCTCGAAGAGGGGATCGCCGAACGCGATGTCCGTCCACCAGAACAGCGGAACGCCGGCACCGATCAATTCACGCTGATACGCGCGCAGCAAATGCGTCTGCGTCACCGCATCGCGCGGCGTCGCCCCTTTGGCGTGCGAGAACGCGGCGAGCGCGCCGGCCGCTTCGCCGACATTCCATTCCAGCGGATGCAAGCGGTACAGACCGTTGGTCAAATGCGTCGTCCCGATGTTCTTGCATGCCGCGAGCAGATTGCGCACCCGCCGCGGCACCAGCGTCCCCGCCGCGATTTGTGCCGGATAGGTGTTCAGCCAAAAGCCGTCCATCGGCGGATTGACGCCCCGCAGCGCGTGGCCGTCCATGTACGCATACGTGCCGATGCCGCACGTGTCCGCGAAAAGCTGAGCGCGCGGACCGGGATTGCCGTCCTGCAGCAGCTGCTGCGCGACGACGCGTTCGAGCGCGACGATGCGGCGCGATTCACGAACGTACGGCACGGGCGCGATGCCGTCGGGTGTTCCGAACGCATCGGGATTCGGCCGTAGCTCGGGATACCCGTGCCCCGCGCCGTCGTCGCGGGGGCATTCCGTTTGCAGCCAATACAGATAGCCTTTTGCCGCCTCGCGCGCGCGCGCAATGATTGCCGCATCGGTTTGCGCGTTGCCGCTCGGAATGCTTGCCGCTTGGTAGTCGTTGCTGCCGGTGTTGATCATCGAGAGATCGTGCGGAAACTCGGGATCCGCGAAGTTGCGCGCGTCGATATAGCGG
>JBHEMQ010000110.1:7714-8135 GCA_046262475.1 Candidatus Velthaea sp. | reverse complement strand
TCGTCGGGCATGTCGCGCTTGGCCTTGAACAGTTCGGGACGGCCGTTCGCGATGAGCTTCGTCATCAGCGAATGAAAGTAATAGCTGTACGGGCCCGTGCGGCCTTTCGCGTACTCACGCGCCGTGCGTTCGTCGTCGGCGACGAAGATGCTCTTGGCGACGCGCCAGTCGGCCGAGTCAGCGGTGCGTCCGCCGGCCGCGCAGCCTTCTTGATACTTCGGCCAGTGCGATGCGACCCACGGCGGCTGCAAAAAGTTCGCCGAGATCGGCGTCCAGCCGCGCTGCGCCGCCGACACGACGCCCTTCGAGAACGGCGCGACGGCGGATATCAGCGAAACCGACTCGCTGAAGTCGAGTCCGGGAAGGGCGCTGAAGGGGGACCCGGCGTACTGCATTCCGACCAGGGCGATCGGCCCGAGCG
>JBHEMQ010000110.1:0-7704 GCA_046262475.1 Candidatus Velthaea sp. | reverse complement strand
CTGGTACGGCTTCACGATGCACCCTTGGCCGAGTTCCCGGCGCAGCGTACGTTCCGTGGAGACGGTCCAGTATTTGCCCTGCAGATTGTACGGCGCGTCGCCGGCCCAGATCGCGAGCACCTGGTCGATGCACTCGACGAACATCTCGGTGCGGTCGCGGTCCAGGTTGCCGAAGACTTCCGCGTCCGACAGCAAGCCGCCCGGACTGATGCCGAAGAGAAACCGGCCTTCGAGCAGATGATCGATCATCGCGACCTGCGCTGCGACTTGCGCTGGATGATTGTTCGGCAGATTCACGGTGCCGCTGCCGAGCACGATGCGGCTCGTGCGGTCGAGCAGCGAGGCAATGAAGGTGAGGCACGACGTCACCGGTTCGGCGGTGTCGGTAACGTGTTCGCCGACGAACGCTTCGACGAAACCGAGTTCTTCGGCGAGGACGATGGCGTCGCGGTCTTCCTTGAGGACGTCGGTGTAATTGCGCTGCGGCGGATGCAGCGGCATCGTGAAGTATCCGAGTCGCACGTCCGTCTCCGTTCGCGAAGGTTCCCTAGGTATCGATCAAGTGATCAAAAAGGTACGATAGGATCATCCGCCCCGGTTCCGCCGGGTGCGTCCATTTCCTGGGGGGCGATGAAGAAACCGGCCGGCACGCGCAAGCGCCTGCCGCGCGACGAGCGCGAGCGTCTCATCGCGCGCGAAGCGGTGCGCTTCTTCTGCGAAGTCGGCTTCGACGGTCAAACGCGCGAGCTGGCCAAACGCCTCGGCGTCACGCAGCCGCTGCTGTACAGTTACTTTCCCAACAAGAGCGCGCTGATCGAACGCGTGTATCAAGAAGTGTACCTCAACCGCTGGAATCCGCACTGGGAAGAACTGCTCGACGACCGGAGCCGGCCGCTGCGCGACCGGCTCATCGCGTTTTACAGCGATTACGCGAAGGCCGTGCTGACCTACGAATGGATTCGCGTGTTCATGTTCTCCGGCTTGAAAGGCATGGACCTCAACGCACGCTACCTCACGCTGGTTCGCGACCGCATCTACACGCGCGTGATCCGTGAAGTGCGGCGCGAATACGGGCTGCCGCCGCCGGCCGAGGTTCCGATCACCGAGATGGAGTTCGAGCTGGTATGGGCGCTGCACGCGAGCATCTTCTACATCGGCATCCGCAAGTGGATCTACGGCCTCTCGATTCCGAACGACGTGGAGTCCGTCGTGCAGGCGCTAACGACGTCGTTCATCGACGGCGTTCCCGCGATCATCGCGCGGCTGGTGAAAGCGCCGCCCCGGCGTACCAGTCGGCGATCTCCCCGCCGTTCATGAACGACGTGCCCGGCTTCGCGGAAATGTAGGCGAGCAATTCGTCGAGCGCGCCGATCCGGTGCGGCGTGCCGCTGATCCACGGATGCAGCGCGATCGCCATGACCTTCGCTTGATCGGCGCTTTCGCGATAGAGACAGTCGAAATGCCGCTTGCCGCGTTCGAGCATCGCATCGTCCGGCCGCCGTTCCAACCCGAAGATCACGATGTCGTTCATCTCAATCGGATACGGCACGCTCAGCAGCGAGCCGCTCGCGACCTCGAGCGGAAACGGCAGATCGTCGCACGGTCCCCAATCGCAGCAGTACGTGATGCCTTCAGCGACGAGAATCTCCGGCGTTTCCCACGTTTCGACGAGGCCCGGGCCGAGCCACCCGCGCGGGCGCCGTCCGGTCGTGCGCTCGATGACGTCGAGCGACTCGCGCACGACGGCGCGTTCGTCCTCGACCATCGACATCGGACGCTGAAAGAGGCCGTGCCCCAGCATTTCCCAGTCCGCGCGCACCGCTTCGTCGACGATCGCGCGATAACTGTTGCAGACGCTCGCGTTCAGGCTCATCGTAACGCGCACGCCGTGTTTGCGCATCACATCGAAGATGCGCCAAATACCGACGCGCATGCCGTATTGGTAATACGCGAAATTCGGTACGTCTGGAATCGGCTCGGCGCCGAGCGGCGCCGTCAAGATTTGACGCGGCAGTTTGCCGTCGAGCACCCAGTCTTCGACGTTGACGATCACATGCACGGCGAGCCGCCCGTCGCCGGGCAGACGCAGGCGCGGACGGTGGATGAACGCCTCGTACGGCGCGCGCGAACGCTTCATCGCGCCGCCTCCGCCGGCAGCGAGCGTGCGAGCAGCGCGCGCGCGTTGCCGCCCACGATCGCGTCGCGCTGGGCCGCATCCAGCTTTGGAATGCGTTCGACGAGGCCGCGCGGGTCGTCGATGCCCATATCGAACGGACGATCGGTGCCGACGACGACGCGGCCCGGGCCGACGCGCTCGACGAGAAACGCGAGCAGCGCTTCGTCGTGCGTAATCGTATCGAACGTCAAGCGCGCGAGATACGCGCTCGGCGGTTTCGGGATCGTTTTCGTTTCCGGCCGCACGCGGTACCCGTGGTCGAGGCGCCCGGCAATCCACGGCAGCGTACCGCCGGCATGTGCGAGAATCATGTTGAGCTCCGGAAAGCGCTCGAAAACGCCGCTGAAGATCAATCGGGCCGCGATGAGCCCCGTTTCCGACGGGTTTCCGAACAAGTTGCCCAGGTAATAGGGTGCGGCGCGCTCGCCGCCGAGTTCGTGGTGCGGGTGCATGAACACCGGCACGTTGAGTTCGCAGCAGGCGGCCCAAAACGGGTCGAGCGCGCGGTCGTCGAGCGGTGCCCCGCCGACGCTGGAACCGATTTCAACGCCCCAGTGCCCGAGCTGCTCGACGGCGTGATGCAGTTCGCGCACCGCCGCATCGGGCGTCTGCAGCGGCACCGTTCCGAACGCCGCAAACCGGTCGGGCGCGCGGCTAACGATCTCTGCTAGCGTCTCGTTCCCGGCGCGGCAGATGGCCGCCGCATCGTCGGGCGCCGCGCGATACGCAAAGTAGAACGGCGGCAGGCATACGATCTGGCGGTCGATGCCTTGACGCTCCGCCAATTCGGTACGCAAGCCGAGGTCGTACAGGGCGGGAAAGTATGGCAGCCGGGTGCGTTCGGCGTCGTAGCCGCACACCGCGCGCGCGAGATCCAGCGTTCCGGCAGCCTTGTCGGCCTTCGCCCATCCCCGCTCCTCGAGCAGCGCGACAAACGGGTCCGGGAGAAAGTGCGCGTGGCAATCGATACAGGCGGTCATCGTACGCAGGGACCCCCTTGACAGCGGCCAGGCCGCGTGTTTTTATCGAAAGATAAATAACCCCTTCGAGGAGGGTGGCGCCGACGGCGAACCAGCAGCGCAGTGCCTTTGATGCGCGCGACCTCCGCGCCGCGCTCGGCACGTATGCGACCGGGGTGACGATCATGACGACGCGCGCGCCGGATGGCCGCTTGTACGGCCTCACCGCGAACTCGTTCACGTCGGTGTCGCTGGAACCGCCGCTCGTGCTGTGGAGTCAATCGCGCTCCGCTCCCAGCGTTCACGCCTTCGACGCGGCGCCGCGCTTCGCGGTGAACGTGCTCGGCAGCGAACACCGCGAGCTGTCCGCGCGCTTCGCGGGCGTGACGAACGGTTCCGGCGACAAGTTCGAGGGCATCGCGTACCACATCAGCGACCTCGGGTTGCCGCTCATCGACGGCGCGGCGGCCCATCTCGAGTGCAAAATTGAAAACCGCTTCGAGGGCGGCGACCACGTGATCATCCTCGGGCGGGTCGAGCGCTACGCCTACGAACACAAGCCCACGCTGCTCTTCTGCCACGGCCGCTATCATCGCGCTCATCCGCTCGATGAGGGCGGCGACGGCGGTATCACCGGCAGCAGCACGTAAGCCGGCGCATCGCGTCCACCGTGCAGTGTCGTCGTTCCGCCGAAGCGTTCGCGCGGCCGATCCTGCGGATCGTCGTGCAAGAACGGCCCGCATCCCGTGAGCGCGTTCTTGAAACTGCCCAGCCGGCCTGCGCCGCCGCCGGGATAGACGTAGTCGTTGCCGCGCACCGACAGCGCGATGCGATAGCCAGCCGGCAGCACGATCGACGTCGGCCACAGTTCGATGTCGAGTTGCGCCGGCTCGCCGGGCAGGAGCGGTTGGATTTCGTCGTGCGTGTGATACGGCCGGTAGTCTTCGCTGAGTGCAGCGTCGAGCTTGCGGTGCGAGGCGCGCAGCCAGCCTTGCGCGAGCGGCGTGTGCGGATCGATCGCGCCCTGGAAGGTAACCTCGTCGCCGTTCGGCGCGAACGCGCGCAGCACGACGAAGATATCGGCATCGTCCGTCGACGACGAGACCGTCAAGCGCGCCGCGAGCGGTCCGGTGATTTCCGTTTCGGCCTCGAGCGGCGCGCCGGCGAAGGTGAGGCCGTCGCCGAGCGCATCGAAGGCGACCTGGCCCTTGGCGGTGGGCGCTTCTTTCAGGAGCGTTTGCGCGCCCGGATCGAGATGCATGCGCGTCCAGCGCGTGCGCGCGAGCGGCCACTCGCGCTCCAAGCGTTCCACGAATCTGTCGATCCGGCGCACCTGCAGCCGCACGCGCGGCTCGTCGGGCCAGCGTTCGATTTCATCTTTCAGGAAACGCGCGAAGAAACGTTTCTGCAAATCCACGCCGTACGCGGTGTAGAAGTGCGTCCAGTGCTCGATGCCGTGCGCTTCGAGCCACTTGTGCGGCGACGCCGCGCGCACGAAGGCCTCAAAGTTGCCGCGCGGATGCAAACCCTGCCCGCCCCAGTTGGCGGCCGACAGAAAAGGAACCGTGACGCGCGACCAATCCGGCGTGCGTGCGCGATGATACTCGTCGTCGAGCGCATGCGCGCGCACGTCTGCGCCGAAATCGCAGCGGCTTGCCGCCAATTCGGCGTCGTCGAGCGTCGGCGGCCCGCACGCCGGTTCGCCCGTAATCGGGCTGCGCGCGCCGCGCGCGCCGACGCCGTGCTGCACCGTCTTCACCTGCATGTCGTACCAGTTGGCGATGAATGTGCTGAGGATGCCGCCGTGATGCGACATGTCGCGGTAGAAATCGGCCGCGCCTTCCCACGCACACATCGCCGCGAGATGCGGCGGCTGCCGCGCCGCAACCACCCACTGGTTGATGGCGTAGTACGAAATGCCGTTGAGCCCGACGCGCCCGTTGCTCCAGTCCTGCGTGCCGGCCCACTCGATGCACAGCGCGAAATCATCGGTTTCGCGCGGCGACCACGGCTCGAGAAACCCGGGCGAACGCCCCGCGCCGCGCGAATCGACGCGCACGATCGCGTAGCCCTCGGGCACCCATTTTTCCGGATCGACGACTTCCCAGTTCTGGTAGAGGTTGCTGGACCCGGCGGCGACATCGGGATGCTCGGCCACCATGCGGTTCCACTGGTCGGGATAGCCTTCTTGAAACGCGAGCCCTTTGGCGTACGGGCCGTAACTGAGGATGACGGGATAGCGGCCGTCGGCGACCGGCAGGAACACGTCGGCGCGCAACACGATGCCATCGTCCATTGCAATGGGTACGTCCCACTGGATGCGCATGCCGTCACGAACCTCGGTTGCCGTCATGTGCGCCGCCATTCGCGCGGCAGGACTCGCGGTCCCAGCGCGTGATAACGAACGCCCTCGCAACGTCCGCCCAAGGAGACCCGCTCATGGCCACGATCGCGGAAACCGCCGTGCACGCACACATCATCGACGGCGCCGAGCGCCCGAGTGCTGACGAGCGGACGTTCGAGGTGCACAATCCGGCCAGCGGCGAGCGCGTTGCGCGCGTCGCGCGCGGCGGAGCGGCCGAGGTGTCGGCGGCCGTCGACGCGGCGCAACGCGCGTTCGAGGACGGCCGCTGGAGCCGCATGCCGCTGCGCGAGCGCACGCGCATCCTCAATGCGTTCGCGGATGCCATCGAGACAGCGCTGCCGGAACTCGCGCGCGTCGAGACGACCTCCACTGGGCGCCCGATTCGTGAGATGCGCGCGCAGCTTTCACGCCTGCCCGAATTTTATCGATACTTCGCAGCGGTTGTGCGCAGCGCGGAAGACGGCGTCACGCCGTTCGAGGGACCGTATCTGAATTACGTGCGGCGTGTGCCGCTCGGCGTCGTTGGTTTGATCACGCCGTGGAACCATCCGCTGCTGATTCTCACAAAGAAGCTCGCGGCGGCGCTCGCCGGCGGCAATACGGTCGTCGCGAAGCCGTCGGAGTACACGCCGCTCACGACCCTGATGCTGGCGAAGATCGCACTCGACGCCGGCATTCCACCGGGCGTTTTTAACGTCGTCACCGGCTTCGGTCCGGAAGCCGGTGCTGCGCTGTGCGGCGAACGGCGCCTGGCGAAGCTGGATTTGACCGGCGGCACGGAAACCGGCCGCGCCGTCGCGCGGATCGCCGGTGAAAACCTCGTGCGCGTCAACTGCGAACTCGGCGGCAAAGCGCCGGTGATCGTGCTGCCCGACGCCGACTTCGACCGCGCCGCAGCAGGCGCCGTCTTCGCCGGCTTCATCGCCAGCGGCCAAACGTGCATCGCCGGCACGCGCGTACTGGTGCACGAATCGTGCGCCGACGAACTGGTCACACGCATGACCACCCGCGCACGCGCCTTACGTCTGGGCGACCCGCTCGACACGGCGACGCAGCTGGGACCGCTCGTGTCGGAAGCGCAGCGCGCGCGCACGGAACGCTACGTGGAAATCGGCATGGCGGAAGGCGCGCGGGTCGCGTCCGGCGGCCGGCGCCCCGCGGACGAGCGGCTCGCTAACGGCTATTTCTACGAACCGACGATCTTCACCAATGTGCGGCCGCACATGCGAATCGCGCAGGAAGAAATCTTCGGTCCTGTCGTGTGCGTGCTGACGTACCGCGATCTCGAAGACGCCGTGCGCATCGCGAACGGCATCGAGTTCGGCCTGGGCGCATCGATCTGGACCGGCGATACCGCGCGCGCGATGCGCCTCGCTGAACGCATCGACTGCGGGATCGTGTGGATCAACGACCACCACCGCATCGACCCGGCACTCCCGTGGGGCGGCATGAAATCCAGCGGTCTCGGCCGCGAATGCGGCCTAGAGGGCTACCGCGAGTACACGCAAACGAAAAGCGTCGTCGTCAACTTAGATGATCCGGTGGACTGGTACGCGACGAGCGAAGTCGTGCGACTCAGCTGAGTTAGGTTCTGAAATGGGCGCCCGACATGGTCGTTGCCTGCAGCGCTGGAATCACTGCCGCGAGCGAAGCAGGTGAAACCTGTTTTCGGCACGCCTAGGTAGGAAAAATTTCGCACAACATGGACGAGCGCGGGGAACTCGCAAACTGCACGTTCGCCGCTGGGCGAACGTCAACACGATCTTTGTTATCTGGCACTTTATCACAGGCGGAAGCGCTGGCGCACGAACGACAGGCGTGGCCGTCCCACGCGCGTTGCCGGCAGTAAGAAAACCGACAGTGGAACGTTACGCAGTGCTCCAGCACCTGAAAGCGGCTGCTCAATGTGGCACGAATTCATAGAACATTCACGACTACAAGAAATTCTTGAGCGGCGCGAACTTTCAGGGCGTCGTGCACAGCACGCTAGGCACAGAAATTCGCGACAGATCTAAGCGGCTTACGCCACACTGCGCGCCTGGATGCACGCTCAGTCTACTGGGATTGCTTCGCGCCTTCTTTCAGTTCGCTCTGGCGATTAACTCGGACGACCCCGTCGACCGGTCGGCAACCAGCGACGTGCTTCCATTCAGTCGAGCCTCACGCTGCACGACTCTGGAAAATGTAACGGCTCTGGTTGCGGT
>JBHEMQ010000109.1:0-8387 GCA_046262475.1 Candidatus Velthaea sp. | reverse complement strand
ATCCCGGCGGTGCCGTCGGCGCAGGCAACGCCATCTGGTAGAAGTGCAGCGATGCAAGTTTCGGCGTGACGAGATCCGGTGTGTGCTTCACGTGTCCGAAGCGAGCCTTGGCCGCAATGGGAAACTGCTTCGCGTCATCCAACCGCGTGTCGGTGAAGTTCCCCTGACCGTGCATTTCCAAAGTGGCGACAAACGCGTTCCAGTACGGCACCGAACCCCAGCCGGTGTACGTGTGCAGGTTCACGCCGGCCAATCCGAACGCGGCCGGAATGAGCGTCGCCGCCGACTTGCCGTCTGGCCGAATGACAGAGCGCGCATGTGATCCCAACCGACGTCAAGCCTTTCGCGTTCGCTGCACCGAAGGAGCCCGAGACGCCGATAACCGCTTTTGCTCGCAGCAATGCGAGCGTCGTTGCCGGCGAATCGAGGTCGGCCTTGCCGGCGCGCAGCGCATCGACGACTTCACGCGGCAAACGGTCGACATCGACTTTCAAGCCGACGCCGAGCGCGGTCTTCGGGCTCACGCCGCCGCCGACGCCGCCGTTCGCCGCGCCTTCGATCGCTTGGTGCAGCTTGAGTGCGCCGCTCCAGAACGCTTCGTCCCCAAACGTGTCATCACGGAACACCGTGCGGCCCTCGTTCAGCAACGCGATCGCGCCCGGTTCGGCGCCGCCCGCGCGGGCGTCGCTGTTCTGTGCGGAGGCGGTGGAAACGTGCTGCGCGGGAGCGACGGCAAACGCCGCGGTCAGACCCAGTAAGATCCCAAGGCCGACCAGGAAGCGTCGTTGTTGCATTGCAGTCTCGACCTCCAAAGCGAAGGAAACGCAACCGAGCCTGCCCGACCCGCACCTCGACTATACCGCAACGGCGCACAACGTTACATGAAAACTGTTGCGTCCCGTCGCCTGACGCTCAGCCGGGCGGCCATGTCATCTGGCGGCCTGCCAGCACGTGAACGTGCAAATGATGCACCGTCTGTCCGCCGTCGCTTCCGGTGTTGGCGACGACCCGGTACCCCTTAGGCCCGAGTCGCGCCCCGATTTCGGCGGCGGCGCGCAGCAGGCGCGCGAGCGTCTCGGGCTGCTCGCCTGCGACGAAGTCGCTCAAGTCCGCGGCGTGCAGCGTCGGAACGACGAGCACGTGGGCCGGCGCAACCGGACTGAGATCGTGAAATGCGACGACATACTCGTCGCGCAGTACCTCGCGCGCGGCGATTTCACGGCGAACGATCTTGCAGAAGATGCAATTCGGATCCGACGTTGCCATGTTACTTCGCCTCCGCGGGCTTGATCAGCTCGAAATGATAGCGCGTGTCCGGACTCGGCACGAAGCCGCGAATCGTCGTGCTGAGCGCGAAGGGAACCGCGGTGTGGACGAGCGGAACGGTCGGCGCCTGATCGTGCACCATTTGGTTCGCGGCCATGTACGCGGCCTTACGCTGCGCTTCGTCGACGGTGTGCTGGCCCGCGAGCATCAGTTTGTGGAACGCCGGATCGCGCCAAAACGAGTAGTTCTGCGCGGTGCCCTTGTGCGCCGAGTCTTGATCGAGAACGGGATAGAAAAAATTGTCCGGATCGCCGTTGTCCCCGGTCCAGCCGATGAGACACATGTCGTGCTCGCCGTTGCGCACCTTCGCGAGGAACACGCCGAACTCGAACGGTGCGAGCGTCGCGTTGATGCCGCCCTCCTGCAGCTGCGCCTGCAAGGTTTCGGCGACGCGCTGCGGCTCGGGCATGTAGGGGCGGGGCGAGGTCGGATAATACAACGTCGTCGTCAGGCCCTTTGGAAAACCGGCCGCCGCGAGCAGCGCGCGTGCCTTGCGCACGTCGCGCCGGTAACCGCGCACGGCCGGATTCGCGCCGAGCATGCCCGGCGGCGTCCAGTTGTCGGCGACGACGGTGCCCGCGGAATACAATCCGCGCACGATGGCCGCAGCATCGATCGCATACGCGACCGCTTGACGCACGCGCAGATCGTCGAACGGCTTCTTGTCCATGTTCAGCGCGACGTACGACACGTTGTTCGGCGGCTGCTCGGCAATGCGCACGTTCGTCTCGCGGGCCAGCGCTTTGGCGTCGTCCGGACGCGGGTCGGTCAGCATCTGAATGTCGCCCTTTTGCATCGAGAGCACGGAGGTCGCCTGATCGGGGATGTCGCGGATGATCACGCTCGGTATCACCGGCTTGGGGAGCCGTCCGGAATACGTCGGATTGACCGTCAGCGTGATGTGGTCGTCTTTCACCCACTCGGCCAACTGATACGGACCGCTGCCCACGGGTTTGCGCTCGAACGCGTACGGATCGGCTTCGATGGCGCGCGGCGAGCCGATCGCGAACGACGGCATGGCCAGATCGCGCAAGAACGGTCCCATCGGCGCCGCCAGGCGAAAGACCACGGTCGCGGGCGCGGGCGCGCGCACGTCGACGATCGCGCCCGGATAGCCGCCGAAAACATCGGCGTAATACGCGTAGGGAAACGCACCGTGCGCTTTGTTCGAGACCAGACGCCAGCGGTCGACATTGAACTTCACGGCCGCGGCGTCGGCGGGCGTGCCGTCGGAGAAACGCGCGCCGGCCCGCAGCGTGAACGTCCAGGTTTTGCCGTCCGCGCTCGCGCTCCACTTCGTTGCGAGCGCCGGAATGATCTCGAACGAGCCGGCTTTGAAACCGACCAGCGTTTCCATGACTTCCGCCGTCGTGTTTAGCGAAAGCCCGTCGGTGGCGTGCGCCGGATCGAGCACCACCGCATCCTTCACACGCGCCATCACGAGCTGCGCGCCGCTGCCCGCATTGCTCGCGCTGCCGCCGCCGCAGCCGGCGAACAGTACGAGCAGCAGCGCGGCGGCGCCGCGCGCTAGCGCGTGCGGACCGTGAACGACCATTGCCGGTCCGACTTGTTGCCGGCATTGTCGGTCACCGTCACCTTGACGTTGACTTGTCCGTCCGCGAACGCGACACTCGGGCTGTAGGTGATGAACGTCGCCGTGCGCGTGGCCGACGCCGTCACGTCCAGGCCGTTCACGTTGATGGTCACGGCCGACGGGTTGATGCCCACGTCGGTCGGCGAGGAAAACGTGGCGAAGATGCTCGGCTTCGCATTGTTCACGGTCTGCCCGCTCGGCGGCGCGAAATCGTTGATCGTCGGCGGCGTCGTGGAGACCGCGACGAGCGACGGCGCTTGCGCGCGCGGCGCGTCGGCGCCGTTCGCACTCAAGTGACCGTACACCGGGGTCTGTCCGAAGTTGACGCCGGGCGGGATGGTGTACCGCGCGATGTAGGTTCCGGGGCCGTCCTCGCGCATCGCGACGCCCGTGACGTACGTGCCGATGTCGAAGGTGGCGCGACCGCCGGGCGTACCCTTCAGGGTGACGTCGAACGCGTCGCCGGCGCGCATCGGTCCCTTGACCGCCACGCTGAACGTGTTGATGGCGGTCGTCGCGCCGCTCGACGCTTGCGGCGTCGGCGGGACTGCCCGCGAAACGATGATCTGGCGCTTCTCGCCGGTGTCCGGATTCGAGCGCACGACCAGCGTGTCCCCCACCCGCAGATCACCCATCGTCGCCGGCGTGCCGTTCAGCGACACGTCGGTGGCGCGGTCGGGCGCAACCACGAACCCGCTTTGCAACACGACCGCGCTCGACGAGACGGCGGCGATGGTTCCCGCGCGCGACGCGAACCGGTCGACGAGCTGCTGGACCCGCCCGTCTTTGGCGAGATACACGCTGACCGCATCGCCGACATGAACGTCGCCGAGGGTTCCCCCCGCGTTCGTCTTTGTCACGACGTCCTGGATGACGATCTTCGCGTCGGAGTTGATCGAAATCGTGCGCGCGGAACCGCTGCGCGTCACCGTGATGCTTTCGGGCGCGGAGTTGAGGTCGAGCGCACTGACCGTGCCGACCACTTGCGTCGCACCGCCCGTACTTTGCATGAGCGAGGGCGTACGGCCGACGAGCGACGAGACGACGTCCACGCGCGCCGCACGCGAATCGTACGTGACGACGGCGCCGAGCGAATCCGCGACGAAGCGCAGCGGCACATAGGTCGCACCGCCGATCTCGGTTGCCGGCGTTTCCATCGCGATCGTGCGGTTGTCGATCGTCGCCAGATTGGAGCCGATGTGCAGCGTGATCGTCTTGGCCGGAGCCGCGGCAACGATGTTGTTGCGGTCGCGCGACACGGCGATGCCGAGTGCGTTGTATATGCGCACGACCGGAACGAGCAGCCGGTTGCCGACGAAACGCGGCGCCGGGTCGCGCGCGAGTTCCTCGCCGTTGATCGCGATCGCGATGATGCGCGCGGGAATCTCGGCGGCCGGCTTCGGCTTCGCGTTCGCGGCGCGCGGCGGCGCCGCTGCGGCGTGCAGCGGCAGCGCGAACGCGAGCGTGCATCCGGCCACGACTGCCGCAACCGAGCGCGGACCTACATGCATTCAAGAACCTCGCGGTAAACGGCGGCGGTAGAAACCGCGAACCGGTCCCAAGTATACGCGCGCAGGGGGCCGGCGCCCTCGGCGGCGCGCGCGCGAAACGGCGTGTCGTCGCGCAGCACGGCTTCGAGAAGTTCCGTCAGCGTGCGTGCATCGGTCGCCGGGAAGGTCGCCGCATAAGGCTCGACGATGGCAGGTACCGCGCCGGAGCTTGCAATGACCGGCGTACCGGCGACGGCCGCCTCCAGCATCGGGATGCCGAAGCCTTCGCACAGCGCGGGATGCACGTATGCGGCCGCTGCCCGATAGCGGCGGCGCAGCTCCGCCGGCGCGAGGTCGCCGGCGAACGCGAGCTCCCCATTGAGCCGCGCATATCGCGCGCGCAGCGCGGGTTCGTCCGGACCGGTCAGAACGAGATCCGCTTCGAGTCCAGGCGGCAGCGCGCTCCAAGCCGCCGCCAGCGTGGCGAGATTTTTGTGCGCGCGGTGATTGCCGGCATACAAAAAGAACGGCCGGCGCGGCGTCAGCGGTTCCTCCGCGGTAAGCAGCAGCGGATCGTATCCGAGCGGCACCACGCGGCAACGCTGCTCGGGCACGCCGAAGAAGCGCACGCAATCGTCCACGGTTCGCCCGTCGCCCATGCAGAGCGCGGCCGCGCCGCGCGCGAGCGGCCGT
Source organism: Candidatus Velthaea sp. (assembly GCA_046262475.1). Lineage (GTDB taxonomy): Bacteria > Vulcanimicrobiota > Vulcanimicrobiia > Vulcanimicrobiales > Vulcanimicrobiaceae > JBHEMQ01. Next base: position 3,284 of record JBHEMQ010000109.1, on the reverse strand, counting down.
CCGAGGAGCGCGTAGTGGAGCGCCGTCGCGCGTCCGAACAGCCGCGGATAGCGCAGGTGAATGGCATCGTGGATCGTGACGACGTACGGCGCGCGGCGCAGCAGCGGCGCAAACGTCGTCGGATAATGCACCGCCCGCGGTTGCAGGCGCGCGAGTTCGAGCGGCAGCGCCAGCTGTTCGGCAACGCCGAAATTCCCGCCGCGCCCGGCCGCGTGAACGCGCAAGTCCGGCGCCGCTTGCGGTAACCGCGCCAGCAGCTCGCAAACGTAGCGCCGCGTTCCGGCCGACATACGGCGCGTTTGCCGCGCGTCGACGGCGACATCGATCAAAGAAATTCCCGGTACACCGCGGCGGTCGCGCGCGCCGTATGCTCCCAGGTTAGCGAGCCGGTCGCGGCGCGCGCGGCTTCCGCGCCGCGCCGAAACGTCGGCGGATCCGCCAGCGCGCGCTCGAGGAGCGCGCGCAGTTCCTCCGCATCGCCGGCGTCAAATCCGTAGGCGTGCGGCGCCAGCACGCGCGGCAACGCGCCGTGCGCGGCGACCACCGGTACGCCCGCGCGCATCGCCTCGAGCATCGGTAAGCCGAAGCCTTCCCGCAGTGCCGGGTGCACGTATGCGGCGGCGCCGCGATAATACGCGATCAAGTCCGGTTCCGCCGGCTGACCTAAAAAGACGATCGTCCCGCCGGCGCGGCCGTGCCGCGAGAACTCCTCGCCGACGTCATCGTCGCCCGTAAGGAAGAGGTCGGCTGCGAGCGCTTCCGGCAAACCGGCCCACGCGCGGACGAGCGTCAGCAGATTCTTGTGCGGCCGATGATTCCCGACGAATAGAAAATACGGGCGGTCGTGCGCGAACGGGGGAGGCAAGGGGTCCGGCAAGTCAACGCCGAGCGGGATCACGCGCACGCGCGCCGGGTCGACGGCCAAGAACCGTTCGAGGTCGTCGACCGTCGCGGCATCGTCGGTGATGACGGCACGCGCGCCGCGGGCGGCGCGACCGACGACGAGCCGGTAATACGGTGCGACGCGGCGCTTGGCGAACTCGGGATAGTGCAGGTCGATGAGATCGTGAATCGTCAGGACGTACGGAACGGGGATCACGAGCGGTGCGAACGGCGTCGGCACGTGCGCGAGCCTCGGGCGCAGCCGCGCGAGCGCGGCGGGCAGCGCGACGTGCTCCGCGAGATCGAAATTGTCGCCGTCGCCGACGAAGGCGATGGAGAGATCCGGCGCGACGCGCGGCAGCAACGCCGCCAGCTTTCGGACGTACGCGCTCATTCCCGCCGACATGTGCGAGGTGACACGGCGGTCGAATGCGACGTCGGTACGCGGCACGCTCACCGCGCGCGCAGCGCCTTCCACTGCACGACGACGGGATAGGCGGCGGAATACGCGGCGACCAGCATGCCGCGCCAGCCGTCGCGCCAGCCGCCGTAGCGGAGGATCGACCATGGGAAACGCGCGGCACCGAGCAGCATGCCGCGGATCAGAGCGAAAAGCGAGCCGCGGACGGCGTCCGCCTCGATCGTCGTATATCGCGCGAATTTCTCGCGGTACGACGCGAGCGTCGGATACGAGTCGTGCATGATGGCTCCGGGAAGTTCGCCGATCGTCCCTTCGGTGACCCAGCGCTCGTGCAGGTCGGCGCCGCCGCCGACGCTGTGCGCGCTCAAGCGCACGCGGTCGGAGCGGAATAAACGGATGAGCTTTTCGTTCGACCATCCGGCGGTGCGGATCGGCTTGCCGCACAGGGCGGTGATGCGCCGCAAGCGGTACGCGTCAACGTCTTCGGGCGCGCGCTCGATCGCCGCGCAGAGTTCCGCATCCAGCGCTTCGTCCGCGTCCAGCATCAGCGTCCAGCGCGTCGTGACGCGTGCGAGCGCGTAGCGGCGCGCGTCGACGAAACCGCTCCAGCTGCGCCGCTCGACTGTGGCGCCGAGGCCGCCGGCGACCGCGGCCGTCGCGTCGTCCGATTCGGCGTCGAGCACGAAGACGTGCGCGCCCGCCGGCACGCGCGCGAGGGCGGCCGGCAAGCGCGCCGCTTCGTTGCGCGTGAGGACGACGACCGTGAGTTCGTTCGTGTTCAGCGGCGAACGAGTGCCGCGCCGTCGCCCGTGCGCCGGTGCGCGTGTTCCAGCGTCGCGCCGATGAAGTCGCGGTAGAGCGGCGATGGGCGCGTGGGCCGCGATTTGAACTCCGGATGCGCCTGCGTTCCGAGAAACCAGGGATGCACGTCCTGCGGCAACTCGATCACTTCCACGAGCGATGTGGGCCCGAGCGGGTGATGACCGGAAAACCACATCCCGTTTTCTTCGAAGAGCTGCTTGAACTTATTGTTGAACTCGTAGCGGTGGCGGTGCCGTTCACTGATCTTGAGCGTGCCGTAGGCGCGCGCCGCGAGGGAGTTCGGTTCGAGCGTGCAGTCGTAACTGCCGAGCCGCATCGTGCCGCCCTTGATGTCGAGATTGCGTTGCTCGGGCAGGTAGTCGATAACGGGGCTCGGCGTGGTCTCGTCGACTTCCGCGGTCATGGCGTCGCTCAAGCCGCAGACGTTGCGCGCGAACTCGATGCACGCCATCTGCATGCCGTAGCAAATACCGAGAAACGGGACTTTGTTTTCGCGTGCGTACTGGACGGCCAGCAGCTTACCTTTGACGCCGCGTTCGCCGAAGCCGGGCGCGACGAGCACGCCGTCGACGGCGCCGAGGATTCCCGGGCCCTCGTTCTCGACGCGCTCCGAATCGATGCGCACGATGTCGACGCTCGTGTCGTGATAGATGCCGGCGTGATTGATGGCTTCGGCGATTGAAATGTACGCGTCCTTCAGCTCGACGTATTTGCCGACGAGGGCTACCCGCAGACGGTTCGAGGGGTTTTCGATGCGCTCGACGATCTTCGCCCAGTCCTCGAGCTGCGGCGTCCGCGGCTGCAGGCGGAGCTTGCGGATTGCGATGTCCGCGAGGCCTTCGACTTCGAGGTTGAGGGGCACGCGGTAGATGGTGGAGGCATCGCCGTTCTGCACGACGTTTTCGGTCGGCACGTCGCAGAAAAGGCCGATCTTTTCCTTGAGTTCCACCGGAATGGCGCGCGAGCTGCTCGTGCGCACCACGATCGCGTCCGGCGCGATACCGATCGCGCGCAGTTCGCGCACCGAGTGTTGCGTCGGCTTCGTCTTCAATTCGTCGGCGGCGCCGAGGTGCGGCAGCAGCGTGAGATGCACGAACATCACGTTGTGGTCGCCGACGAAATGACGAACCTGACGGATGGCTTCGAGGAACGGCAGCGA
>JBHEMQ010000108.1:0-8446 GCA_046262475.1 Candidatus Velthaea sp. | reverse complement strand
ACCGCTTCGGCCTCGGAATCCTCCCGTTTTGTCCTTGATTTTCATGCAGGACCCTCCTATACTATGACGGATGTGCGCGGCCCGACGGGCCCCGGCTCGCGTTTTCCCGCATGTCCGTTCCCAGTAAGGCAGGACCGCATGGCGCTGACCCACCCCGCCGCCGATGCGCTCGATTATCATGAGCGCCCTGACGAAGATCTCGTCTCCGCGGCGAAGTCCGGCGACAATCTTGCGATGGAATTCTTGCTCAACAAGTACAAGAATTTCGTCCGGATCAAAGCCAAGAGTTATCTATGACGAAGATAGCGAACGCACGTTGCTCGACGTGATGCCTTCACAGAAGACGTCGGACCCTGAAGAGCTCGTGATCAACCAGGAAGTCTCCGAAGATATCAAAGAGCGCATCCAAGAAAATCTGTCGGACCTGGAATCGCAGGTGCTGCTGTCGTACCTCGAAGGCAAGAGTTACCAAGAGATGGCGCGCGACCTCAACCGCCATGTGAAATCGATCGACAACGCGCTGCAGCGCGTAAAACGGAAGATCGAAAAGAACCTCTCGGAGATCGAACTGCCTTGAAGGGACCACGGACGAGCGGCTGACGGTTAGCCGGCGTCCTCGCGAGATACTCGAAAAAGGAAGGAGCGCCGGAATTTACGCCGGCGCTCCTTCCTCGTGCTTGACGTCGTCGTCGGGACTGAGGTCCGCGACGATCGCGTCGTACAGGTCCTCGCGGCCCTTGAGTGGGTCGACGACGAGGCAGCGCGCTGCCTTCGCGTGTTCGCCGAGCGGATTCAGTAAAACGGTGACGCCGCCTCGCGCGCACACGTCGAGACAACTGGCGGTAACGACGCGGATCGGGCCCCAGCGGCCTTCGGCCTTGAGCCGTGCCTTCAGCCAGCCCTTGATGTCGAGCCGCTCGTCGCCGGCGCATTCGGGGAAATCTTCGGGAAAGCGCACGTTCGTGCACTTCTCGCAAACGATTGCGACGCCGCCGGTTTTCCAGGTCGGCTTCGCCTCGAGAACGCGCTTCATTGTATCCTCAAATCACACCGCGTCTTCAGCCGACGGTGGGATTCGAACCCACGGTGTGCTCTCGCAGCCGGTTTACAAAACCGGTCCCATCGACCGCTAGGGAACGTCGGCATCATACTATTGTTCTGCAGCAGCCGCGCCGTATCACCCGTCAGCGGGGGTAGGAGAGGCGCCGAGGCTCAGCGTACGTACGCAAGTCCGCCGTGGGTAGGTGGTCGAGTGGTTAAAGGCACCAGGCTGTAAACCTGGCCCGCGAAAGCGGTACGAAGGTTCGAATCCTTCCCTGCCCACCACGCGCGGACGCGGGCGTTGCATAATGGTAATGCCCTTGCCTTCCAAGCAAGAGTCGCGGGTTCGATTCCCGCCGCCCGCTCCATCTCGCCCGACCGGTTGTATCGATGCGATCTCCGTTATTCCGGCAAACGCGAGCGCTGTGGGCGCTCGCGATAACGTACGCGGTCTGCGGTTTTCCCGCTGCGGGGGCGCAGCGCGCGCTTGCCGACGACATCGCGATCAGGACCACCGCCGGTACCATCGTCGTGCGGCTCGATGTCGCGCGCGCGCCGCTAACCGCGCGCAACTTCTTGCATTACGTGGACACGAACGCGTACCAGGGGGCGACGTTCTATCGCGTCGTCCGGCGCGCGACGACCCCGGAAGCGCGCTTCGAGGTCGTGCAAGGCGGCTTGAATCCCCAAACCGCACGCGCCATGGTGACGCCGATCGCGCTGGAATCAACCGCTCAGACGGGCCTGCACAACGTCGACGGGGCGATCGCCATGGCGCGCACGAGCGATCCGAATTCAGCAACGACCGAATTCTTCATCGACGTGGGCGATGCGCGTTACCTCGACGCCGGCGGCCCGCTCGGACCCGGCTACGCGGTGTTCGGCCGCGTCGTGCGCGGAATGGACGTCGTTCGCAAGATTCACGGCGCGCCGGCGAGCGGAGAATCGCTGGCACCGGCGATCCGCATGCTGAGCATTACGCGCGCGACGCGGTAATGAGTCGAGCTGACGACATGCTCACCGCAACGCGCAATCAAAAAACGCGGCTTGAAAAATCGGACGGCGTTTCCAGTGCGGGCTGTAAGGAGCCCTACACGGTTACTTCAATTGGAAGCGCTGCGTTGCTGACCATGGTCCTGCGACGCCCGATCCCGACCTTGCATTCACGCGCCAGAACAGCGTGCTCCTCGGCAGGGTCGAGGCCGAGAAGGCGGATGCAGTCACCGTCTGGTTCACAACGAACGCGGTGAATTTGTCGGTGGTGCTGATCTGAATCGTGTAATCTGCGGCACCCGCGACGTCGTTCCAATCAAACGCGACGGTCGAACCGGGCGCGAAGCTGGAATCAGCGGACGGGGTCAGCGGTGTCGGCGCAGCGAGGGTGACGTTGGAAGCGGAGTTCACGCTAACCCTGGCTTGCGCTGTGGTGAGGAACGGCTGTCCGCCGATCAACACCGAGGGGTACACGAAAAATGTAGCCGGCGCTGCCTCCGTAACGGCAGCTGCTTGAGCGGTCGCCTGGTTTGCACGCGTTTTCGATTGCGTCGGAAGTGTCGATGATGTGTTGGGGGTACATCCAACCGCGAAGAGCATCACCGTTGCTACGGCAAGCGTTGCCCGCTGAAATAATCAACGAAATTTCCAGTATGGGTGAGCGCGATTTCGCGCGCGAGTATGAACCTGCACAGCACCAAGCCTCACACTACAGACCAATCATGAATTAGTTCCGAGCGCGTCCGCTCGGCCGATTCATCATTCTTTCATCAGCGCACTTAGTCTGAGGGCACACACGAGCTAGCGACGCCACGCGAAGAGGACGAGCACCGTACGCTCTCGTTCGCCTGCTCGTATAAATCGCGCAGGGAGCTACTGAAAGATTTCGTTGAAGCGTGTTTTGACGTCGCGTTCGTGATCGGCGAGCTCGCCGAAATCGAGCGGCATCAATTTGAGCGTGCTCAGCTTCGGACTTCCCGCGGGCGGCGGCGTATCGATGCGCGCGGCGTAAATGCCCTCGCCCGGAAACGTCTTTTGCACCGCGTCACTGATCATGAACTCGGCGAACGCCTTCGCCGCGTTCGGATCCGGGCCGCCTTTGACGATTGCGGTGGGTGATGCGATCGCAAAGACGCCTTCGGTCGGATAGATCGTGACAATCGGCTGCCCCGCTTTGCGATCGGCGGCAGCATACGAATCCAGCTCTTCGGCCGCGATGGGGCGCTCGCCGCGCTTGAGCATATCCTCGACCTGCTCGTGTCCCTGCACGATCATGATGTCGTTCTTGTGCAGCTTCTCATAGAATGTCCAGCCGAGCTTGCGCGAGAGCGTATCGACGGCCACGAGCTGCAGCGACGTGAACGACGGATCGGGCATCACGAGAACTCCCTTGTATTTCGGATCCACAAGATCGCTCCACGTCCTGGGACGGTCCGCGGGCTTCACCTTGTCGCCGCGGATCGCAATGGCAAGCAGGTTGAGGCGCTGCGCGATCCAGTAGCCGTCCTTGTCTTTCACTTCGGCCGGAATCTTGTCGAAGTTTTTCGGCTTGAACGCAACGAACGTGCCGTTCTTCACCAGCGTCGCCGTGGCCGCCGGATCGGATGTGGTGATGACGTCGGCCGCGTGCGTCCCAGCGCTTGACTCTTGCATGAACCGGCTGAGCACCGCCGAGCCGCCGGAACGGAAGAGTTCCACGCGAATGCCCGTCTGCTTCTCGAACAAATTCGCGATTTTTTGGGCCGGCGCGATCGGCGTGGACGTATACCAGCGCACGACGCCTTCGCGTTTCGCGGCAGCCATGTCGACGGAATCAGCGGGCGCCGCCGCGCCGGCCGGTCCAATGACGCATAGCGCCAGCAGCAGAGCAATCGCCTTGGTGATCGTACGCATCAAAGTCTCCCGCCGATCGGCATCTTCAGTGGCCCCGGTACACCGGCGCCGGGATGGTGTAAAACGACTCGAGGATGTGGTAGACGAGCCGGTAGTTCTTTTGTTGGAACGAGGCGTGCGAGATGCCCGGCATCACCGCAAACTGCTTGTCTGCGTTGGGCAGCAGCGCGAAAAACTCGAGTAGGTCGGGCATCGCGGCAATGCCGTCGTATTCACCGCGCATCACGATCGCCGGCATCGTGATCTTGCGGGGATCGACGACCGGCAGATTCGCGCACATGTCGACGTAGGTCCCCGTTGGGACCGAATCGTCGAGTGCCAGAATCGCATCCGCGAAGGCCTCCACCGTCACATCGTCGGCGGTACGCGGATGATCGCGCGTGAAAATGCTGCGCACGAAGTCGCGGTCGATCGGCCGCCGGTTGACACCCTCGAACTCCGGCAGACGCCGTTTGCGCTGCGCGAGCGTCGGGCTTCCGGCGCCCGTCCACACCATGGCATCGAGCGCCAGTCGCGCAACGCGTTCCGGATTGCGCTGGGCGAATAGCGCCGCGCGCAAGGCGCCCGACGAGATGCCGTAGACCAGCAGCGGGCCGGATCCGCGCGTGCTCATGATGTAATCGCTCGCGGCAACCAGATCGTCGGCGCCCGTCGCGATGTCGCAATTGATCGGGCGCCGCTTGTCCGATCGCCCGTAGCCTTCGAGATCCACGCACCAGCAGTTGAAACCGATGCTCGCGAAATAGTCCATCACCGACGAATACGGGCGGCCGGGAACTTGGAGATCGAACGTCGGCTGCGATGCCATGGACGATCCGTGCACGAACAGGATGGTGCCGCGTACCGGCTCGCCGCCGGCCGCCGATTTCTCCCAGAGAAACAGGTTGACGTTGCCCTTGGTCGTCCAGTGCTCGCGTCCGGTTATCGCTCGATCTTCCACGGTCATGATCGCACCTCGCTGCCGGCGCCCTCGCCGGCGGGAAAGACATGGCACTGTTGCGCATCGACGGCGAGGCGCACCTCGCTGCCGGGCGCAAAATCGGTTTGCGCGCCGGCCTGCACGCGCAGGCGTATGTCGCCGACCCGCACGACGTATTCGTGCAGGCTGCCCAGATACGTCTGCTCCTCGACGTGCGCGAGAGCGCCGTCGTCCGTTGCGGGCCCGACGAACGTAATGCTCTCCGGCCGAACGGCGAGTTCGACGGAATCGCCGGCACGCAGTTGCGCCGGCACCTCCAGCCTCAGCCGGAGCAGACCCGCTTCCACGAGACCCCGCCCGCCGGTCGTCTCGACCAGGCGCGCGGGCACGAGGTTGACGAGCCCCATGAAGTCGGCCACCACGCGATTGGCCGGGCGGCGATACACCTCGCGCGGCGTGCCGTATTGCTGCAGCATGCCGTCGTGCATCACGGCGATCCGGTCGGAAAGGGCCAGCGCCTCGCCTTGATCGTGCGTCACGTAAATGAACGTAATACCCGTGCGGCGCTGCAGCTCTTTCAATTCGGACCGCATGCGTTCGCGCAACTTCGCGTCGAGATTGGAAAGCGGCTCGTCCAAGAGGAGGATCGCCGGCTCGACGACGAGGCTGCGCGCCAGCGCGACGCGCTGCTGCTGGCCGCCCGAAAGCTCGCTAGGATAGCGGTTTTCGAGTCCGGCCAAATTCACGAGCTCCACAACGCGCGCAACGCGTTCGCGCGCCGCCTCCTTCGCGACCTTTCGCAGTTTCAAACCGAACACGACGTTCTCGAAGACCGTCTTGTGCGGCCACACCGCGTAATTCTGGAAGACCATGCCCATGCCGCGGTCCTCCGGCGGCACGACGGCCTTGGGCGATGAGAGCACGCGGCCGCCCGCGCTGATGGTGCCGCCGTCGGGCGTCAGATATCCGGCGATGAGCCGCAGCGTTGTCGTCTTTCCGCAACCGGAGGGGCCCAGCAGCGTTACGAAATCGCCAGGCACGATCGCCAGGCTGAGATCCCGCACGGCTGCGGGGCCATCTCCGGTCCCCGCGTAGGTTTTGGAGAGGTTGGTGATTTCGATCTGCGCCGCCGTCGGGTTCACGTCGGGCCCTCGAACCGCGCGGGCGCGCCACCGATGCGGTTCGCGACTGCGATGGCCGTGCCGATGATGGCGACGTTCACGAGCGCGAGGGCGGCGACGGGCTCGATGTAGCCGTTTTCGTAGAGATTGTAGACCGCGACGGCAAGCGTGATCGACTTGGAGCTGAACAGCAAAATCGACGCGGACAGCTCCTGAATGGCCGGAACGAAGACGAGAATCCAGCCGGCGAATAGGCCGGTGCGCATCAGGGGCAGGGTCACCTCGCGCACGGTCTCGCTCCACGAGGCGCCCAAGATGCGCGCGCTTTCTTCGAGGGACGGATCGATCTGACGCAGGGCCGCGTTCGCCGCGCGCACGCCGAGGGGCAGATACCGTGCGGCGTATGCCAGCAATAAGATGGCCAGCGTGCCGTAGAGCGGCACGGGCATTTTCAACCAAAACTGAATGAGCGCGGCGGCCATCACGATTCCGGGCAGACCAAGCGGTATCAGCGAAATGTAATCGAGCACGGCGCGGGCGCGAAACCGGCTTCGCACGTCGATCCACGCGACGGCCGCACCCAGGATGATGCAAAACGACGCGGAGAGGGCTGCCAGCAGCAAGCTATTCGCGATCGCGCGCCGCGTGACGTCGTACTCGAAGAGCACGAAACGGTAATTGCCGAGCGTCAAGTGATTCCAAAACGCGAGGCCCCAGGATTTGCTAAACGAGACGGCCACGAGCGAACCGTACGGCAAAAGGATCGCAACGATGAAGATCAATGCGCAGAAACCGAACAGCGGCCAGCGCCAAGAGCCGAGTGCGATGCGCTGCGGGCGCGCGCCCTTTCCCGCCAGCGTCACGTACGAACGGCGCGCGAGATACGATCGCTGTAAATACAGCGCCGTTACGGTGATCCCCACGAACACGAGCGAGAGCGCCGACGCGAGGCCGTACTCGGGCGGATAATCGAAGAGTGCGTAGATGCGCGTCGGCAGCGTGAAAATGCGCGCCGGCAGCCCGACGATGGCCTGCGAGCCGAACAGTGCGATGGCGTTCACGAAGCCGATGAGCGCGCCCGACAAAATCGCCGGAGCCACGAGGGGGAGCGTGATCGACAGCGCCGTGCGCAGCTTTCCGGCGCCCAGGATTTGCGCCGATTCTTCGTAGCTGGCGTCGACGGACGCGAGCGCTGATGACGCGAGCAAATACACGAACGGAAAGGTGTGCGGCACGGTGACGAGCACGAGCCCGGCCATCGAAAAAATGTTGAAGACGAAGTGATTCGAGCCGGTCGCGTGCCGCACGAACTCGTTGATGACGCCGGCGCGCGGGCTGAACAGGTTCACGTACGCGATTGCGATCAAAAACGGCGGGGACAAGTATGCGAGCGTGGCGGTGAGGCGTACGAACCGGCGTGCCGGCAAGTCGGTCCGGACGACCGCCCACGCCATCGGCACGCCGATGGCGATGCTCAGCACGCTCGTCCACGCGCCGAGGACGAGGGAGTTGCGCAGCGCGTCAAAGTAAAGCCGCCCCGAGAGGACACGCGCGAAATACCCGAAGGTCACGCCGCCGCGCGTCGCGACGCTGCCCCACAACAGCGATGCGAGTGGCAGCACGATCAGCACCACGAGCACCACAACGGTACCGGCGATCACCCAGCGTTCGAGGTGTACGCGCGCTTTCTGCGGCCGTGCCGGCGGCAATGCACTCGCGGTCATAGGCCGCCCCATTTGCTTTCGGGTTCACCGCGGCGCCGACGCCGTCCTCGACGGGTCCGCGACCGGAATCCGCCCTTCGCCTCGCGAAAAGACGCCCGGCATCGCCGGCCTGCAGACGCGCCGCGCAACGGGCTGCTGTAGCTCAGTGGTAGAGCATCTCATTGGTAATGAGAAGGTCGCGAGTTCAATCCTCGCCAGCAGCTAGATTATCTGGAACACGGGTCCCGCGGGGACTCCTCCGGGTAAAAGATAAAGCGGCGGCATGCAGGCGACGAACGCGATGCCGGACAGCGTGAAGGCCGCGCTCTTCGGCCGTCTGATCGACGATGCGAGTCTCTTTCCGCCCGCGCGATCGAGCATGCGGCACGCGCTGCGCGCACATGCGCGCAATCGCTCGAGCGCGTACGCCTTCATGCAGGGCGCCTTCGTCGTGCCCGCCTCGCGCCTCGAAGATCTGCGCGCAGAGCGCGACTCCGATCTTCCTTTGCGGCTGAGCGTGATTTGCGACGATGCCGCCGCGGCAACGCGCGTTGCGCCCGTCGACGGCAACCTCAGCGTGGACGCGCTGGAGATTCCGCCCGGTGCGGCGATGCCGGATACGGCGGCGCTGGCCGCGCGCTGGGACGGCCTGCCGCTCGCCGTTTGGCTGGAATCGCCGTTCGACGCGGCGTGGTCGCTTGCGCCGGAAGACATCGTCGCGGAAGTCGCCGCCGCGCGCGCGACGGCGCCCGCGAACATACGCGTTGGTGCGAAAG
>JBHEMQ010000107.1:8435-8708 GCA_046262475.1 Candidatus Velthaea sp. | reverse complement strand
CTGTTGCGCGCGGCGCTGTTGCGCCATCACAACCGCAACATCGGCGCATACGAGGCGCCGAGTCCGCCGCCCAATCCGGCGACGCCCGCACCGGCGCCGAGCGCCGGCTCGGCCGCGAATCTCGGGCGTCTCTTCGGCCGCAAGAAACCGCCGACACCGAGCGCCGCCCCGTCGAGCGCGCCGCTCGCCGTCGCCAATGCCGCGCCTCCCTCGCCGTCGCCGCGGCCTGCAACGCCCGTCCCGGCACCCGCGCGCACGGCGGCGCCGAGCCCC
>JBHEMQ010000107.1:0-8425 GCA_046262475.1 Candidatus Velthaea sp. | reverse complement strand
GTGCGGACGCGGAGCGCCGTGAGTTCGCGCGCGCCGTGATCAGCACGGACCTCGGAAAAGAAAAAGCGCGCGGCACGGCAGTTGCCGTCAGCGCCGGCGATCTGCCCGCGCGCGGCGCGGCGGCATGCTCCGAAGCGCAGGCCGCCGCCGTGCTGGGCGGGACCCTCGCGACGCGGTCCGAGACCGTTTTGGGCCAGTCGTCGACGAGCGCGAGTTTCGAGCTGATCGCGTACGATTGCGCGGGACGCGTGACGTACCGCAAGACGTTCGACCGCGACGCCGGCGGCGACTGGAAGGTGGCCGTCGAACGCGCCGTCAGCGCCGCGGTCGGCGCGTACATGCATCCACCGAAAGGCGGCAAGCCCTAAGGCTCACGCGCGTTCGGCGTCGCGCTCGTCGATCAAGCCCGGCGGCAAGGCCACGTCGATGCGTTTGCCGGCAACGTCGACGGCTTTGACGAATTCGCCGACGAGCGGCACCAGCGCGCGCGACGCGCCGACGACGAGCATGTCTTGCGCAGGATAGTGCTCCACCGCAAGGACGGCTCCGACGTCGCCCGCGCCCGCGTCGAACACGCGACAGCCGACCAAATCGGCGTCGAAATATTCGCCCGCTTCGAGCGCGACATCGGCGCGAGCGACCGCTAAAGAAGCACCGACGACCGCTGCCGCTGCCGTCGCATCCTCAAGTTCTGCGAACGTCGCGAGCGGACGCCCTTTGTGCATGCGCAGCGCGCGAACGTGCAGCACACGCGCGGAGCCGTCCGCAAGCTGCGCGCGTACCGCTACGCCGGGCCGCAGCGAGCCCGCGCCGATGCGGCTCGCGTCGATTTTCAGCTCGCCGCGCACGCCGAAGACACCGACGACGCGGCCGGCGTTTACCTCACTGGGCGTCGTCACCCTCAGGCGCCGGCGTATGTTCCGCGTCGATCTCCGCTTCGACGTCGTCCTCGTCGACGTCCACGATGTCGACGGTGACCCGGCCCTCCGCGCTGGCGCGCACGAGCGTGCGCAACGCTTGCGCGACGCGTCCGCCGCGCCCGATGACCTTGCCGAGATCGTCGGGATCGACTTCAAGCTCGATGATCGGTCCGCGCTCGCCTTCGACTTGCTGGACGATCACCGAATCCGGTTTTGCCACGATCTTCTTGGCGAGAAATTCGAGCAGACCGGCAGCGCGCGCTTGCGATACGGCGGGATCTGCCGGCGGGCGGTTAACGCGCTCGCGGCGGCGGGGCGGTCCGTCATCGCGCGCGCCGGCGCCGCTGCGGCGCCGCGCGGGCCGCTCGTCTTCGGGTTCGATTTCGTCGATGATCGTTTCGCCGGTTGCGATCTTGCGCGCGCCGAGCGTGGATTTGCGCTCTTCATCTTCGGGGACGTCGTCGCCGAAGAGTCCGAACTCGTCGTCAAATGCCGACATCAGGAGCCGGACTGCTGCGACTTCGGTTTGCGCTTCGTCTCGGGCACGAAGCCGCGCTCGACGATACCGAGCTCGGCGAACAGCCGGCGCACCGGATCGGAAGGCTGCGCGCCCTTCGCGATCCACTGCTTGGCCTTTTCCTGGTCGACAACGACCGTTTTGGGCTCCGTACGCGGATTGTAATGTCCCAAAATCTCGATGAAGCGGCCATCCCGCGGCGACTTTACATCGCTCACGACAAACCGATACGTCGGCTGTTTCTTCGCCCCCATACGCCGCAACCGAATCCGAACCATAACCTGCTACTTCCTAACCATGCTGAATTGTCGCGTACGACGCGACGGGGTAGTAAAACACATGCTGCGACTGCCGTTCATCGCGTCAGTCCCGGTAAACGAAATCCGCCGCGCCCGCCTCGGCCGAGTTGTTTCATCATCTGGCGTGAAGCCTCGAACTGCTTTACCAGCCGGTTGACATCCGCCACTTGGGTGCCGCTGCCGGCGGCGATGCGCTTGCGGCGGGACCCGTTGAGGATGTCCGGCCGCGACCGTTCGCGTTTCGTCATCGAGCAAATGATGGCTTCGACTTTCTTGACGTCGCGCTCGTCGATGTCGATATTGGGCAGCGCGCGCGAAAGTCCCGGAATCATCTTCATGATGTCGTTCATCGAGCCCATCTTGCGCACTTGACGGAGCTGCGCGAGAAAGTCGTCGAGCGTAAACTCCGATTTGCGCAATTTTTGCGCGATGTCTTTGGCTTGTTCTTCGGTGTAGACGGCCTGCGTTTTCTCAATGAGCGTGAGCACGTCGCCCATACCGAGAATGCGCGATGCGAGCCGATCCGGATAGAACGGCTCCAACGCGCTGAGCTTCTCGCCCACGCCGACGAACTTGATCGGCGCACCGGTCACTTTGTGGATCGAGAGCGCGGCGCCGCCGCGCGAGTCCCCGTCCATCTTCGTGAGCACCACGCCCGTGATGCCGAGCCGGTCGTTGAACACCTTCGCGACGTTCGTGGCTTCTTGGCCCGTCATCGCGTCGGCGACGAACAAGATCTCTTTCGGGTTGACCGCCGCTTTGATTTTCTCGAGCTCGGCCATTAGCGTGTCGTCGATCTGCAGGCGTCCCGCTGTGTCGACGATGACCGTGGGAATGCCGAGACGTTTCGCTTCCGCCACGCCGTCGCGCGCGATTTTGACCGGATCGCCGGCGCCCGCTTCGTAGACGGGTAAATCGATTTGCTTCCCGAGCGTCTGCAGCTGCGCGATCGCGGCCGGACGGTAGACGTCGGCGGCCACGAGCAGCGTGCGGCGGCCTTGCTCTTTCAAGCGTAACGCGAGCTTGCCCGCATGCGTCGTTTTTCCGGAGCCCTGAAGACCAACCATCAGATACACGGTCGGCGGCGCGTCGCTGTAGGTCAGGCGCGACTCCGCACCGCCCATCAATTCGACGAGCTCGTCGTGAACGATCTTGATCACCGTCTGCGCCGGGGTCAAGGACGCAAGCACGTCGGCGCCGGTCGCCTTCTCTTTGATCGCGTTGACGAAGTCTTTGGCGACCTTGAGTGAGACATCGGCTTCGAGCAGCGCCACGCGCACTTCACGCAACACTTCCGCAACGTCCGTCTCGCTGAGACGGCCGCGCCCGGACATGCGGTTGAAGATTGCGCCTAAGCGCTCGCTGAGGGCCTCAAGCATGAGTGCTGAGAATCAAGCCTTTTCCGCGGTCGATTCGATCTTGTTGACGGCATCCCCGACCGTCTTGATCTTCTCGGCTTCTTCGTCCGGAATGTCGATGTTGAATTCGGTTTCGAAGGCCATGACCAGTTCGACTTGATCCAGCGAGTCGGCGCCGAGATCGTCGGTGATCGAGGCCTCCATCGTCACTTCCGATTCCTCAACGCCGAGCTGCTCGACGATGATCTTCTTTACTTTTTCGAACGTATCAGCGGCCATCGTATTCCATTCCCTCCTCAAGAAAGCGGTGATCGGACATCACATCAAATACCCGCCGTCGACAACGATCGTTTGACCGGTGACGTAGCGTGCGGCATCGGAAGCAAGAAACGTAACGACCGCGGCGACGTCGTCCGGCGTTCCGGGACGTCCGAGCGCGATCGTTTGCAGATAATGAGCACGGACAGCATCGGGCATCTCGGCGGTCATTGCGGTCTCGATCAGGCCCGGGGCAACGGCGTTGACTCTTACGTTCCTCGACCCTAACTCCTTTGCTAGGGATTTTGTGAGGCCAAGCAAGCCCGCCTTGGTCGCACTGTACGCGGCTTGTCCGGCATTACCCGCGACGCCCACGATGCTCGAGATGAAGACGATCGCACCGCGGCGCGCTTTGACCATCGGCTTGGTCACCGCAGCGGATAAATAGAACGCCGACTTCAAGTTGACGTCCAGCAGCCGCTCGAGATCCGCGCTCTTGAAGCGCAGCATCAATCCGTCGATCGACTGGCCCGCGTTCGCGACCGCGATATCGACGCGTCCGAACTCCGCGAGGACGCCGGCAACGGCCTGCGACGTCGCCGCTTCGTCCGCTGCATCCACCGCGTAGCCGCGCGCGCGGCCCGCGGCGCGCACGGCACGGCAAGCGGCAGCCGTTTCTTCGAGCGCGGCGGCATCGCGCCCGAAGAGCGCGACGTTCGCACCGGCTTTCGCAAGATCCACCGCGACGGCGCGGCCGATCCCGCGGCTGGCACCCGTTACCAGCGCGACTCTTCCTTCGAGCATCAGACGCCCGCCGGCGAGAGCATCGAACGCAATTTGCGCACGCCGCCGATGTCACCGGCGCTCACCGCTTGCGGCGCACCGTCGATCCGTTTCATCATCGGCGCCAGCACGGGGCTCGCACCGAATTCGACGATCAGGTCGAGACCGATGCCTGCAAGCGCAACGGCGGCGTCGTGCCACCGTACCTCATCCGTAACGGAGCGTACGAGATTCTCACGGATGTGCGCCACGTCGCGGTACGGCTGCGCGTCGACGTTCGAGATGACGGTGAAGCACGGCATCGTAATTGCGGCGGCGCGCACGCGCGGCTCGAATTCGGCGCGCGCAGGATCCATCAGCGTCGAGTGCCAAGCGCCGGCGACGTTAAGCGGGACTACCCGTTTCGCACCGGCCGCGAGCGCCGCTTCGCCGGCGAGGCGCACGGCGTCCGCGTCGCCGCTGATCACGATTTGTCCCGGCGCATTGAAATTCGCAAGCTGAACGCGCCCGGCACCGCTCGCGACGACCGATGCAGCCGTGCGCCGCAGCGCCGCGGGATCGAGTCCCAGCACCGCCGCCATCGCGCCGTGCGCGACTTGCGCGGCGCGATGCATCGCGAGCCCGCGTTCGTTGACGAGTGCGAGCGCCGCCTCGAACGACATCGCATCCGCGATCGTGAGGCTGCAGTATTCGCCGAACGAATGGCCGGCCGACGCAACGGGCCGCAGCATGTCGCCGACCGCCGCGCGCAGCGCGACGTTGGTGACGAAGATCGCCGGCTGCGCGTAGCGCGTTTCGCGAAGCGTCGACTCGGGCCCGCCTTCGCATAGCCCGAGCAGGTCGTAGCCGAGCACGTGTTTCGCGCTCTGAAAGCATTCCATCGCGGCCGGAAACTCGCGCGCGATTTCGACGCCCATGCCGACGGCTTGCGAACCCTGCCCGGGAAAAATGACGCCGACGCGCATCAGCGGGGTGCCGTCACGCCGCGCCGTTCCAACGCCATGCGATCGCGCCCCACGACAGTCCGCCGCCGAATGCAACGAAGACGATCACATCGCCGTCATGCAGCAGTTTTTTCTCGAACGCCTCCGACAACGCGATTGGAATGGATGCCGCCGACGTATTGCCGTAATCTTGGATGTTCACGTACACTCGTTCGCCCGCGATGCCGAGCTGCCGCGCGGCGGCGTCGATGATGCGTTTGTTCGCTTGATGCGGGATCAACAAGGCGATGTCGGCGACGGTCAAGCCGGCCTGTTCGAGCACTTTGTGGCTGGAGTCGACCATCTTCGTAACGGCGAATTTGAACGTCTCGCTGCCGCGCATGCGCAAGAAGTTCGCGCGTTCGTCGAGGACAGCCGTGTCGATCGGCCGCCGCGAGCCGCCCGTCGGCAAAAACAGCATTTCAGGCTTGCTGCCGTCGGAACCAAAATCCGCGCCCAGGAAGCTGTCGTCCGCCGACCGCTCCACGATCACGGCGCCCGCACCGTCGCCGAAAAGAATCGCCGTCGAGCGATCCGTGAAATCGGTAATTTTCGAAAGCGTTTCGGCGCCGATGATCATCACGCGGCGATGCACTCCGGCGCGGATCAAACTCGACGCGACGGCCAGACCATAAACGAAACCGCTGCAGGCGATCTCCATGTCGAAGGCGGCCTTCTCGACGGCGCCGAGCGCCGTCGCCACCAGCGCCGCGGTTGCGGGGAACGGGTAATCCGGCGTCACCGTCGCGACGATGTAGGCGTCGATGTCGTTCGGCGCGAGCGCCGCGCGCGCGAGCGCGGTCTTCGCGGCCGCGATCGCCAGGTCGCTCACCGCCTGCTCCGGCGTCGAAATGCGGCGCCGCTCGATGCCCGTGCGCGTCGTGATCCACTCGTCGCTCGTGTCGAGCATCCGCTCGAGGTCGGCGTTCGAGAGAATGCGCTCCGGAACGTAATGCCCGACGCCCGCGATGCGCACGCCGTACGAGGTGCCGTTCATCGCGTCAGTCGTGCCGCGGCGCTCTAGCCGTGGCGATGGCCGGCGTGTTCGTCTTTGGGCGCGACGACCGTCCGGCCGTCATACGTCCCGCACGTCGGGCACACGAAGTGTGGCAGCTTCGGCTGATGGCATTGCTGGCACTCGACCGTCGTGACCGGATTGAGCTTCCAGTTTGCCGCGCGCCGGCTCCGCGTTTTCGATCGGGGGGTCTTCCATTTAGGATTCGCCATTGTCGCCTTCCGTCTCGGGGCAGTCGCAGCCGCCGCCCGCGTTTTTACTTCGTCCGCACGTCGCGCACAGTCCGCGACACTCCGGACCGCACACGACACCGAACGGGAGCGCCGCAGTCACGAGTTGGCGGATAAGGTCGCTCACGTCCAGGGCCGTGCCGCTCAATACGTTATTCTCGCCGAAGGGGTCGCTCGTACCGCCCGGCGGATCGAAGCGCTCGTCGACGTCGACGTGGATCGGGACGACGAGATCATCCAGACACCGGTCGCACGCGCCGGCCGCGTTCACGTCGATCGTCCCCTCGATTTGCACGCCGCGATCCACGCGCCGCAAGTCCAGCCCCACCCTCGCAGCCTGCGGGAATATGAGCGAACCGAAGGGCGGGATCTCGACCCGCTCGTCGAGTGAGATCGGCCGCCCTGCATGCAGCAACGCGCCGATATCGATGACCACCGAAAGGAACCCGTACCATAGAACGGGGCCCCCCGGCGAGGAGAGACCCCATGCAAACCGTCTCATTGTAGAGTCCCCCTCCCACCCTTGTCAACGAAATCGCTCGTCGCAGAGGGAGGGCGGCAGTCCGGCAGCACGTGCAGCAACCGGGCGAGCCTTTCCTGAAAGGACACGCGACGTGAGCTTCTTCACCAACATCATCGGCGGGGCCGCCCAAGGCTTTCTCATGAGCGGCGGCAACCCGTTCGGCGCCGTTGCGGGCGCGCTCGGCGGCGGCGCCCTCGGCACCGGGACAAGCGTCACGGGCGGCGCTGCCAATGCGGCGCTCGGCACCGCCGAAGATGCCTACCTGGCGGGCACCGCCATGCAGCAGATCCAGCAGATGGCGTTTCAATACCAGCTCCAACAGCAGTCGAACCAGTTCAACGACATGACGGCGGAAAAGTCCGAGATGATGCGCGAGTCCAACGAACTGCGCACGGTTGCGATGGAACAGCGCAAGGCGGACATCGAAATCACCAAAGAGTTCATTAAGTCGATCGTCTGATGTTGCCGCCGCTTCGTCCCGCGCACGGCGCGCGGCCGACTCCGGTTCGCGCAAGCGCCGGCGGCCGCGCGCCCTCCGCTTCGGGCGGCGCGTCGCCCGCCGGCGCACAAGACGCCGCATTGTCGCAGAACGATCTTGAAAGCCGCATCGCCGCGGCACTCGCGCAAGAACCGCTCGCCGCGGAGGCAGCACTCGAGCGCAGCCGCGAGCGGTTCGATCTCATGGCGCGCGTGCGCGCGGAAACCGACCGCGAGACGACGGTCTTGCGCGAGCTGGCGCTGGACGAGATGAAGCGCGAGGACGAGCTGCTCAAAAAGTGGATCGCCCTGATCTAACGCTGTGCGGCCCGAGCGGCCGCGGCTCTAGCCGAAGGCGCTGTCGCCGCGCCGCGGCACCTCCGGGCCATTAGCTCAGCTGGTTAGAGCGCATGCTTGATAAGCATGAGGTCCCAAGTTCGAACCTTGGATGGCCCACCAACGCATCCCCCGCGACGGACCGACGGCAAGCGGGCTTCGGTTCTGCGCGCCGGAAAAGCAACCAAGCCGGCCCCTCAACGGCCGGCTTTAACCTTGTCGCATTACGATACGGTTCGGTTGCATCCGCTCAATGCCGACGAACCTCGGGCCCCAACCCACACCCCTATTAAACCGAACTATCATTTTTCGGCGTCTACCACGTCAAGTGAATGAACGACTGGTGAACGCGGAATCGGCGTCTCGCCGTGCGGTCAGTTGGACCGAATCAGCCAGGCGCGCAGGCCAGCCCAAAACACCGGACAGGCGGGCTCAGTCGACGGTTCTTCCGCCCACGATTCGCACACGTCGTAGATCATCGCGTCGGTCGTAAAGCTCTCGTGCAGATGCATTGGCACTCCTCGCCTCTTCGGTCGTTCCTGTTCATCTTCGACCAAAAGAAAGCGCGCTTTAGTGCCGCGCCGTCCAGCGCTTGTCTAGGTGAATACCATCGTAAACGCGACGGGGTCGGTGTAGGAGCCGATTTCGACGTCTTGATTCGCGGGGATGAAAATCGTTGCCGTCTGGGTCACCGTCACCTGGTTCGGCGGCGGACTGTTCGTGTAG
>JBHEMQ010000106.1:0-8759 GCA_046262475.1 Candidatus Velthaea sp. | reverse complement strand
CAATGCGCGGGCTGCGCGTGCCCACCGCCAAGATGCCGCATCCCCCACGACCCCGCGAATCTACTTCTCTTGCAGAACGTTCTTGAGCTTCTCCAACGCTTTTTGTTGGAGGCGAGACACGTGCATTTGCGACACGTTGAGCCGCTTCGCAATCTCCGTCTGCGACACGGATTCGTAGAAGCGCAAATACAAGATCACGCGTTCCCGCCCCGTCAGCACTTGAAAGGCGCGCTCGAGGTTCGCGCGGTCCTCGAGCAGGTCGAGCGCCGCGTCGTTCTGCCCGACGTAATCCGCCAGCGTCTGCGACTTCTTGTCGCCTTCGCCATTCAGCTCCGTATCGAGGGACAGCAAATTGTACGCTTGGCCCAACTCTTGTGCTTCGAGAATGTCTTCCTCGGATGCCCCGAGATGCGAGGCCAGTTCCGCGACCGTCGGCGAGTGGCCGAGCTTTACCGTCAATTTCTCGATCGCGCGGTTGACGGCAAGATTCAGTTCTTGCAGGCGGCGCGGCACTTTGACGGCCCAGCCCTTGTCGCGAAAGTACCGCTTGATCTCGCCGACGATGGTCGGCGTGGCATACGTCGTGAACTCGACGCCCCGTTCAAGATCGAACCGGTCGATGGCCTTGAGCAAGCCGACGGTGCCGACTTGGATCAAATCGTCCAAAGCCTCGCCGCGGTTTGCGAACTTCACCGCTAGATAACGAACCAGGTTCAGATGCGCGACGACGAGTTCGTTGCGCAGACGCTCGTATTCGGACTCGCCCGCCATGTTCGGACCGGCGTCGCGTGAGCGGTCGGCGCGCACCTCGGCAAAGCGCGCAAAAATCTGGCGCGCGCGATTGCGGTCCCAGCGTTCGTCGTCGACGTGGGGGGTCGAACTCATAGGCTTTCGGTGGGTGCTATCCGGTGACGCGCTTGGTCATGTGAAGTTCCGTGCCCTGACGCGGGTCCACGTGATACTCGACATGATCCATGAGCGCCCTAATTAGAAAGACGCCCAACTCTTCGGTTCGGTTGCCGTCGCCGCCGAAACGGTCGCGGTCCTGGTCGACGCTCTCGAGGTGCAGCGCGACGCCGCGGTCGCGGACGCTCACGCGGAGCTCCTCGCTCATCGCCTCGCAAGTGATCTCGATCTGGTCCGAGTCGGAGCCCTGCTGGATGCAGTTCGTGCACGCCTCGGCAATGGCGAGCTTGACGTCGTCGATCTCGTCGACCGAGAAACGCAAGCGGCTGGCGACGGCGGCGACGGCCAAGCGCGCGACGGCCACCCATTCGGCTTTCGCCGGGATTTTGAGCTCGACGGTTCCGTACGAGGGATCCAGGGCCAGGGCGGGGTTCACACCAGCGCCTTCATCGCACTCTGCTCGTCGTCGAAGATGCCGAAGATCTTGACCAAGCCCGTGATGTCGAAGATTTTCTTGATCTGAGGATTCGTGCAGACGAGATTCACCGAGCCGCCGTGCTCGCGCACGCGCTTGAGGCCGCCGATGAGCACGCCGAGCCCGGTGGAATCAATGTAGCGGACTTTCTCGAGGTTGATCACGAGGTTATAGTGCTCTTGGTCGATCAGCTCAGTGATGGCGTCCTTGACCTTCGGTGAGGTATACACGTCGATCTCGCCCGTCAAGTCGACGACGTATGCGTCGCCTTCTGATTCGCGAACGTTGACTTTGATGTCCACTTTGGCTCCTACGTCTCTTTCTCGAGTGTGCTGCGTTGTTCGGCCGCGGCGTCCTTGCCCTCGATGACCGCGCTGTCCAGGCGCGCGCGCGCCTCTTCAACGATGTGCTTACCCCGCGAAAGCAAGTCGCCGGCGGATGCCGTCATGCCGCCGCTCAGATCTTCGGCCGCGTCGCGCACGCGTCCCGACGCCTCCCGGGCCTTGGCGCGCAGCACGTCTCGCGTATCTTCCCCGGGTTGCGGAGCTAGAATCATCGCGATCGTGGCCCCGAGCAGGCCGCCGATCAGCAGGCCGCTGAGAAATCCGACGGTGCCGCCGAAGGACCCGTCGTTGTCGACCGGCTGCCGTTCGCTCACAGCTCGGTTCCCCCGACGACGGGCGCTTCGTCGCGCTTTCCAATAACCAACCGCCGCAGCGCCGCAGTAACACCGGTCAGGGTCGCGCCGACGTTGACGATGGCGGGAGCGACCGCGTCGCTCGCCAGGTGCGACGTTTTCGCAACACCCGCGGCCACCGTTTCCAGCGTACCCACGACCGCGCCGAGCCGTGCGACGGTCGCGTCGGCCGTGTCGGCGATGCCGCCGACGTGCATCAGCGTTTCAGCGACCGGAGCCGACAGGTTCGCGATTTGGCGATCGACCTCGTCGAAGGTCGTGTTCAGCCGCTTCAGCGTCTGTGCGGTCGCATTGCAGACGATCAAGAATGCGATGCCGATCAAAAGCACACCGATTCCAGCCCCGAGTGAAAAAATCAGGTGGGGCCAATCCATAGGGGCCGTCAAACGCCAACCTCCGAGTACTCGCCTGGGCTACGATGGCACCTACCCACATTCGCGGGCCACTACACCGCCGCGACGGCTCCTCGCACCTGCGCGACCAACCCCGGTACGACCGCGACCACACGGTCGATGTCGCGCGGCGTCGTCGTGCGTCCCAGAGAAAACCGGATCACGCCTCGCCGGTACGCCTCCGGCAGCCCCAGCGCGGCGGCCACATGACTCGGCTCGAGCGAGCCGGCGGCGCAGGCGCTGCCGGAGGACGCCGCGATTCCCGCGAGGTCGAGCGCGATGAGGAGCGCGTCGGCGCGCGTACCAGCGAAGGCGACGCTGCAGTTGTTGCGGAGGCGCTGAACGGCGGCGCCGTTGATGACCGTATCCGGAACCGCCGCGCGGATGCCGCGCTCGAGGCGGTCCCGTAAGCCGCCGATGCGCGCCGCCGTCGCCGCGCGCTCGTGCTCGGCCAGCGCGAGGGCGGTCGAGAAACCGGCGATGCCGGCGACGTTCTCAGTGCCGGCGCGAAGACCGTGCTCCTGCGGTCCCCCGACGACCAGCGGTTCGAGCGCCGTTCCTTCACGAACGAATAGCGCGCCGACGCCCTTCGGGCCATAGAACTTGTGTCCGGAGATCGAGAGCAAATCGACGCCGAGCGCACGGACGTCCAGGGCGAGTTGGCCGGGCGCCTGCACGGCGTCGGTGTGAAAGAGCACGTTGCGCGCGCGCGCGATCGACGCAAGCTGCGCGATGGGCTGCACCGTGCCGATTTCGTTATTGGCCAGCATGACGGTCGCGAGCGTCGTGTCGGGACGCAACGCCGCGGCGAAGGCGTCGGGCTCCACCAGCCCGTCGGGGGTAACGGCGAGCCGCGTGACACTCCAGCCCTCGGCTTCCAACACGTCCAGCGCGTGCAGCACCGCATGATGTTCGATCGCGCTGCTGACGATGTGGCGTCCGTGCGAAGAGCGGGCGCGCGCCGCTCCGACGATGGCGAGAACGTCGCTTTCGGAACCGCTGCCGGTAAAGACGATCTCGCGCGGCCGTGCGCCCAGGACGGCGGCGACGGTGTCGCGCGCCGCGTCGAGGGCCGCGCGCGCCGCGCGGCCCTCCGCGTGCAGCGAGCTGGGATTGTAGCCGCCGTCGCCGAGCAGCGGCACCATGGCATCGATCACCTCACGGCGCGCCGGCGTGGTCGCCGCATGATCGAGATAAATGCGGTTCACAGATCGTCGTCCGCGGGCCGCCGCCGTGCGATCCAGTCGGCCAAGCGCGCTTCGTCGCCTTGGCGGGTCGGCGTGAAATACGTGCGGCCCGCGAGCGCCTCGGGCAGATTCGACTGCAGCACGACCGCCGGCGGTGTGTCGCCTTCGGCCTCCATCGCGGCGTAATCGTCGTGCGCATA
The DNA here is from genome assembly GCA_046262475.1 of Candidatus Velthaea sp. Classification (GTDB taxonomy): domain Bacteria; phylum Vulcanimicrobiota; class Vulcanimicrobiia; order Vulcanimicrobiales; family Vulcanimicrobiaceae; genus JBHEMQ01. The sequence goes on along the minus strand of JBHEMQ010000106.1, from coordinate 4,902 downwards.
GCGGTAGCCGGCACCGTAGCCGAGGTTCTTCATCAGTTTCGTCGGTGCGTTCCGCAGGTGCAGCGGCACCGGATCGTTGCGTGTGTCCTCGACGTCGGCGAGCGCCGCGCCGTAGGCACGCCCGACCGTATTCGATTTCGGCGCAGCCGCCAGATACAGCGTCGCGTGCGCGAGCGGAAAAAAGCCTTCCGGCATGCCGACGAAGTGCACCGACTGCTGCGCCGCGATCGCGAGCGGCAGCGCATGCTGGTCCGCAAGTCCGACGTCTTCGCTCGCGAGGATCACCAGGCGTCGCGCGATGAAAAGCGGATCCTCGCCGCTTTCGAGCATGCGGGCGAGATAGTACACGGCCGCACCCGGATCGCTGCCGCGAATCGTTTTGATGAACGCGCTGATCGTATCGTAGTGCGCGTCGCCGCTCTTGTCGTAACTGCGCGCGCGTTTTTGCAGTGCGTCGGCAATGGTTTGTTCGGAAATCGCGGGCGCGCCGTCGACTGCCGGGGCTGCGGCCGCCGCGAACTCAAGCGTGCTGAGGGCGATGCGGGCGTCGCCGTTGGCAAGGTTTACGAGCGCGTCGAGCGCAGCCTGCTGGATCGTTGCCCCGGTTGCGCCGAGGCCGCGCTCCGGGTCGTGCAGCGCGCGTTCAATCAGCGTGCGGATGTCGTCGTCGTTCAGCGCCTTCAGCACGAACACGCGCGAACGCGAGAGCAGCGCGGAGTTGACCTCGAATGACGGATTTTCGGTCGTTGCCCCGATCAGCGTAACCGTGCCGTCCTCCACGTACGGCAGCACGGCGTCTTGCTGCGCTTTGTTGAAGCGATGAATTTCGTCGATGAACATGACCGTGCGGCGCCCCGCGCGTTTCAGCTTTCCCGCATCGGCGACCACGCGCCGCAAATCTGCGACGCCCGCACTGACGGCGGAGAGCGCCGCGAAATGCGCGCCCGTTTGCGCGGCGATGATCTGTGCGAGCGTCGTCTTGCCGGTGCCCGGCGGTCCCCACAGGATGATCGATTGCAGCAGATCGCGCTCGATCGCCTCCCGCAGCGGTTTCCCCGGCGCCAGCAGATCGTGCTGCCCGACGAACTCGTCGAGCGTGCGCGGACGCATGCGCGCGGCGAGCGGCTCCCGGACTGTACCGCCGCCGCTTTCGTCGAACAAGCCCAGCACGGGGACCTACGGGTTCTTCGGTCGCGGCGTCGGTGCGCGCGGCGGCGGCTGTTGCTGCTGCTGCGGCGGCTGTTGCTGCTGCTGCGGCGGCGGAGCAGGCTGCGTCAGGATCACCGGCGCGCCGGTCGTGTTGACGTCTTTGGTCAGCGTATCGTAGTGCACTGTCTGCGCCTGCAGACTGGTTCCGCCTTGCGTCAGATGCACGTTGCCCGACAAGTCGAGCACGTGCGCTCCTTGGTCGAGCCTGCCGTTCTGCGCCGTCGCCGCCCGGTCGCCTTGCACGAAACGCACGTTGCCGTTCGCGACGTAAATTTTGCGGCGAGAATCGATCTGCAGTTCGTCGCAGATCAACGTTGCCGGCCCGCTGCCCGCTGGAGCGCCCGATTGGCGCACTTCCGAGGAATTGCCGCTGTCGTGAAGCACGACGTGCCCGGTAATCGTCACGACGCCGGCTTTGTAATTGCCTTGCGCGCGGTCGCCGACCACATCGGTGCCGGGCCGAAAGAACTTCACGTGCCGCGGCATCGTGAAGTCGCCCGAATTGAGGTTCGACTGCGTTTCCGGCGTTTCGATTTTGAAGTCTTTGGTCTGCAGCCCGCCTGCATTCGGATTCGCCGTGTTCGGCTTCAGCTTGGAGGGCGGCGCGGCGGCCAGGGTCGCGGCGGCAAGCAGCGCCCCTGCGGCGGCCGCCGTCAAGATGCGGAATTTCATGACGATCCGTTCAGCGGCGGATCGACCCGCCCGATTGCTTTCTCCAACATCTCCATCGTTATGATACCTTCGCGCACCAACCGCGGCCGGCCGGCGGTGAGGTCGAGAACCGTCGCTTCGCCGGGCGTACGCGGCGGACCGTTATCGACGAAAACGTCACATTCGCTCCACGTTCCGCGCGGGCCCGGGGCGACCGTGGCCGCGGCAAGCGGTCCGCAGCGCTCGAGGAGTGCGGCGCAGAGGGCGTGCTCGGGAACGCGCAGCCGCAACGTCGGCATCCCGCCGGTGACGTGCGCCGTCACGAAGCCGGGGCGTTCGACGACGAGCGTCAGCGGCCCGGGCAACAGGCACCGGACGGTTGCGAAGTTTCCAACGTTCCGCGCACAGTACTCGAGGGCTTCGATGGCATCCGCAACGTAGAGATCCAGACCACCGCTGTCCGCTGCGGCGCAGACGCGTGCGACGGCCTCGGACCGGCAGGGGTCGCATCCGAGCGCGTACGCGACATCCGTCGGAAAGACGACGGTGCAGCCGTGCATGACGGCATCCGCGACGTCGTCGCCGATCTGCATGAGCGGCGTGTGCGCCGCGTCGATGCGCGCGAAGGGCCGGATCTTAGAGGGCGACCCGCTGACCGGTGCCGATCGCAACGCACGACATGGGGTCCTCGGCGACGATCACTGGAATGCCCGTCACTTCTCCGAGCAGCGTGTCGAGGCCGCGCAGCAGCGCGCCGCCGCCGGTCAGAATCACGCCCCGATCGATGATATCGGCCGCCAGTTCGGGCGGCGTTTTTTCGAGAACCGACTTGACGGCTTCCACGATGGCCTGTACGGGTTCGGAGAGCGCTTCACGCACTTCTTCGCTCGTGATCTTCACGGTCTTCGGCAACCCGTTGATCAGGTCGCGGCCGCGAATTTCCATCGCGAGTTCCGAATCGAGCCGGTACGCCGAGCCGATTTTGATTTTGATTTCTTCGGCTGTCCGCTCGCCGATCATCAAGTTGTACACGCGTCGGATGTGCCGCACGATCGCTTCGTCCAGTTTATTGCCGGCGACGCGGATGGATTGCGAAACGACGATGCCGCCGAGCGAGATCACCGCGACGTCCGTCGTGCCGCCGCCGATATCGACAACCATGTTCCCCGACGGCCCGTCGATGGGCAGTCCGGCGCCGATCGCGGCCGCCATCGGCTCTTCGATGATATCGACCGACTTCGCACCGGCGAGCTTCGCAGCATCGCGAACCGCACGTTCTTCGACGGACGTGATCTCGGCCGGGACGCAGATGACGACGGAGGGCTTCGGGCGGAACAGCGTGCTGAAAAACGAACGCTGGCGTGTCACTTTCTTGATAAAGTAGCTCAGCATTGCTTCGGTGACCTCGAAGTCCGCGATGACCCCGTCACGCAGCGGCCGGATGGCCTGAATATTGCTCGGCGTCTTGCCGAGCATCAAGCGCGCCTCCTCGCCGACCGCGAGCGTCTTGTTGGTGCGGACGTCCTTCGCGACCACCGACGGCTCGCGCAACACGATACCCTTGCCTTTGACGTACACGAGTACGTTGGCGGTGCCTAGATCAATGCCGATGTCGATGACGTACTCCTAAGCGAACGCCGCGCACACAAAACGCCCTATGCCGCGTGACTCGAAAGTCGCTCTGTATTTCGGTTCGGTAAGTTAGTGGGGAATCCTGATAGTGCAGTGCGTCACATCCGCCGACCGCTTGGCAACTTACCCTTATGAAACGCGGGGATAGACGCTCGTTTCAAAGGTTCCCGTCGGCTCGCTGAACGGCGTGATGCCACTCGCGCGCTGGACCTGCCCCCCTAGCGCCGCCAGCATCTCTTCCAGCCGCTCGTAGCCGCGGTCGATGTATTCCAAGCCGATGATTTCCGTTTCGCCGGCGGCGCCGAGGCCGGCCACCACGAGTGCGGCGCCGGCACGGATGTCGGGTGCCTCGACCGGTGCGCCCGACAGCTGCACCCCGCCTTTCACGAGCGCGGTGTTGTTGTCCATCGCCACGCGAACGTCGGCACCCATGCGCGCGAGTTCGTTGACGTACGAAAAGCGGGCGTTGAAGATGGACTCTTCAATGACGCTCGTTCCCGGCACGGTGCACAAGAAGGTGAGCATCTGGGGCTGCAGATCGGTCGGAAAGCCCGGGTGCGGAGCCGTCACGATGTCGGTGCCGCCCTTCACGCTGGACCCGTCGACGCGGATCCAACCGGCGCCGCGCGTTACTTTGGAGCCGCACTCGCCGAGCTTGAACATCAGAGACTCGAGGTCTTCGGGGACGCACTTCTTCACCGTCACATCGCCGCGCGTGACGGCGCCGCATAAGAGCAGGGTGCCGGCGACGATACGGTCCGCGATGATCTCGTACTCGACGCCGTGCAATTCTCTGACGCCGTCGATGCGGATCGTCTCGCCGCCCATTCCGCTGATTCGGCCGCCCATCGCGTTGAGGAAACGCGCGAGGTCGACCACCTCCGGCTCCATCGCCGCGTTGCGAATCGTCGTCGTGCCGCGCGCGACCACCGCGGCGAGCATCGCGTTCTTCGTGGCGCCGACCGACGGCGTACGAAACGTCACGTCGCCGCCGTGCAGCGCGCTGCGCTCGGTCTTCGCGATGAGGTAACCGCGCGAATTGGACACGACCGCGCCGAGCGCCCGGAATGCCGCCTCATGCATGTCGGTCGCCCGGGTGCCGAGAACACAGCCGCCGGGCAGGGGCACCTCCGCGCGACCGAACCGGCCGAGCAGCGGGCCCACCAGATCGAACGAGGCTGCAAGTTTCCGCACAAGCGTGTAGGGTGCGCGATGATTGTGCACGTTCGACGCGTCGATCGTGAGCGTGTTCGGCCCGTCCAACGAAAGGCGCGCGCCCAACGCCTCCAGGAGCGACCACATCACCGAAACGTCGGTGATTCGCGGCACGCGGTGCAGCGTGACCTTGCCCTTCGCAAGCAACGCCGCGGCCATGATCGGCAGCGCTGCGTTCTTGGCGCCGTGCGTGTC
>JBHEMQ010000105.1:632-8856 GCA_046262475.1 Candidatus Velthaea sp. | reverse complement strand
GAGATATGCGCCGAGTACGCCGGCGATGGCGCCGGAGGCACCGATGGCAGGCAGATGGCTGCCCGGACCAACGGCGACTTGCGCGATACCGCCCGCGATTCCGCAGAGCACGTAGAATGCAAGAAAGCGGACGTGGCCGCAAAGGTACTCGATGTCTGGTCCAAAGACGAACAGAAAGAGCATGTTGAACGCGAGATGCAGGATGCTGCCGTGCAAAAACATCGACGTGAGAATGGTCAGCGCCGGGCTCGGCGGCGCCAGTACCACATCGTGCGTGATATCGAACGGAATCGCGGCGTAGGCGTTGATGAACGCATCGGGATCGGGCGCGCCGTACTCGCGCAGAAATATGTAGACGTTCGCTGCGATCAACGCATAAATGACGACCGGGAAGATCGGCAGCCGCCGATCTTCCCCGATTGGAATCATGCGGTCTGCGCGCGGCTCAGAACTGCAGCTGCAGCCCGAACACCGTCCGGCGGCCGGCGCGCAAGGCGTCGCGCTCGCCGCCGAACAGCGTGACGCCGTGAGGCGCGCGGAAATTCGCGTATGCGTCGAACGTGGGGCGCCGCAGATCGTACAAGCGCCCCTCGAAACCGACGCCCGACTTCGAGGTGACGCTGCCGACCGCGCCGAGGCGCGAGTACAGGATCCCGCCGCCGACGCGCGTGTTGCTGCCGATTGCGCTGAATCCCATCAAATTGTATGTCGTGGACGGACCGCCGATGTCGTTCGCGCCGAGGTGCAGGCTCGCGCGGCCGGCCGGTGCGGCAATCACGTTGAAATCCGTCTGCGGCCCACGGTCGCTGGTGAGGATGGGCGAGTTGTTCGCGCGGTTCTGCGTGCTCAGCTCGCTAATGCGGATTTGAATCGCGACCAAGTCGCGCGCCACTGCGCCGATTCTCGATTTCAGCGTCGCCGGCACGTTGCCGGGTCCCGGTGAGCCCGTTGCGCTGGGACCGCCCGGCGGCGCGCCGCTACCCCCTCCCGCGGGCGCGGGGGCTCCCGTGCCGGCCGGAGCGGGAGTCGCACCCTTGTCGACGCCGTAGACGCTGCTCGTGCCGCCCAGCGAACCCAAGAGCGAATTGGCCTTTTGCGACGCGGCGTCGACGTTGGCGACCGTATCGCGAAGCTGCGCCTGGGTCTGGGGGTTGCCCGTCACATTACGCAGGTCGCCGGTCAGCGACGCGATCGTTGTCGCCGTCTGCGCGATGCCGCGCGTCGTCTCGAGCAAGTTGTGGCGGATCTGTGGGTTTTTGGCGAGTTCGCGGAGCGAATCGACCGTGTCGTTCAGCGAGTGCGCCGTCGTGTTCAGCATGCCCAAGAGCTGGTCGGCTTTCGTGCCTTCCGTATGCGCGAGCGTGTCCAACTGCTTGGTCAGATCGACGACGTTCCCACTGCCGGCGGTGATCGCGACTTGCAGCGTGTCGGCCAGCGTCGACATCCGCTTCGTGAGCGCCTGAACCGTCTGATTCGTGGTGATCGTGATCTCGTTGGCGTTGTTGAGCGCGGATTGGAACGTGTTGAGCAGCGCCGGCTCGCGTTTCTCCAAGTCGGCGAGCAATGCGTCGAGACGTGTGATCTCGCCCTGTCCTTGCTCGAGCAGATCCGTCAGCGTCGCCGGATTCGTGCCTTGCGGCTGCTGCTCGAGCGGCAGCACTTGGTGCGGGAGCACGGCGACGGCAGCGGGAGCCGGCGTCGGCGCGGCGATGCCCGATGGGCGCGGCTCCGGGGCGTGCGGCACGATTTCGAGCGTGGCGTCGCCCGTGAGCGGCGCCTGGATGATGAAACGGGCGTTGCGCGGGATGTCGACGTTATTGTTGATCGCCAGGATCACGTCGACCGTGAAATCTTCGGGCAGCAGTTGCAGACCGTCGACGACGCCGACGTTCACGCCGCTCTCGTACACCAGCGCACCCTTGTGAATGCCCGAAGCGGACGCGAAGTGAATGCCGATCCGATAGCGCCCGGTCGTGCCGACGTTCGCTAGAACGGCGAACACGGCGAAGAGTCCCAGCAAGGCCAGGATCGTGAAGCCGCCGACGATTGCTTGTCTGTTCATGATCTAAATCGGAATCGGTCCGACTTCGCTCCCTTGCAAGAATTGTTGCACGATCGGGTTGATCGACCGTTTCAACTCGTCAACGGTTCCGTATGCGATGATGGCACCCTCGAAAAGCATCGCCACGTAATCCGCCATCATGTAGATCGATTCGAGATCGTGCGATACCACGACCGCCGTGGCTTTGAGCTGCTCGCGCAACCGTTTGATGGTGTCGGTCAAAAGGTGCGTGATGATCGGATCGAGCCCCGTCGTCGGCTCGTCGTACAGCACGCACTCGGGCTCGGTCACGACCGCGCGCGCGAAGCCCGCGCGCTTGATCATGCCGCCGGAAAGCTCGCTCGGATAGCGTTCCTCGACGTGCGCGAGCCCCACGCTTTCCAGGGTTTCCGTGACGACCGCCCGGATCTCAGTCTCGGACATGCGCGTGTGCTCGCGCAGCGGCAGTGCGACGTTCTCACCGACGGTGAGCGAATCGAACAGCGCGGCGAATTGAAACGAAAAACCGATCTTGCGGCGCAAGCCGATCAAGTCGCGTTCGCGCAATCCGGTGATGTCCTGTCCGCGCACGTACACGCGGCCGGCGTCGGGGCGTTTGAGCCCGTTGAGCAACCGCAAGATCGTGGATTTGCCGGCACCTGAGAGCCCGATGATGCACGTGATCGCGCCTTCGACGACGTCGAGCGAAAGGTTCTGCATCACGACCTTCTCGCCGTACCGGACCGCGACATTGTCCAAGTGCGCGTAGAGTTCAGCCATTGGTGCGAAAGAGAATGTACGAGAGTGCGAAGTTGAAGATAAAGATCAAAATGATCGACGTGACCACCGCTCCGGTGGTCGCCTTGCCGACGCCCGCGGCGCCGCCGCGCGTGTTGAGGCCCTGGTACGAGCCGATCGAAACGATGATCATTGCGAATACGACGGATTTGATGAGACCGCGCAGCACGTCCTCGAACGGCAGCGTCGTGCGCGCCGAGGTGATAAACGATTCGTAGCTGATGTGCGCCGATGCCTGCGCGATCCACATTCCGCCGAGAATCGAAATGATGTCCGCGAAAATCGTCAGCAGCGGAAGCATGACGATGAGCGCCAGCAAGCGCGGCACGACGAGCATGCGCACCGGCGAGAGTCCCAGTGCCTGGAGCGCCTCGATCTGTTCGGTCACCACCATCGACCCGAACTCCGCCGCGATCGCCGCGCCGGCCCGGCCGGCAACGACGACCGCCGAGAGCATCGGCCCGAGCTCGCGCGCGGACGTAAACGCGACGGCGCCGCCGACGAGGTTGCCCACGCCGTACTGGACGGCTTGCACGGCCGATTCGAGCGAGAACACCATGCCGGTGAACAGCGAGGTGAGGAGCACGATCGTCCACGACTGCACGCCGAGCAGATATGCCTGATCGATCGTTTCGCGAACGCGAATGCGCAGACGGCCAATGAAGCCGGCCGACTCACCGACGAGATTGGCAACGCCGCCGGCGTAATTGAAAAACCTCGCCGTATCGCGCCCGACCTCATCGAGCACGTTCATCGGCGTTCAAGTTCCGCGAGCGCGGAAAGTACGCCTTGCGTCGCCTCCACCCGCCGGGCGGCCACGCCGCGCTCGGCCGTGAGATTGAATTGGCGCTGGTAGAGCCGCTCGAGCTCGCGGTCGACGTATGCCACCTGGGCCCGCGCCTCACGCGTGAAGCCCTCGAAGTAGCGGCGCACTTCCCGCAGATAGGCGGCGACGGCCGCCGCGTCCGGTGCGCCGGCCGCGAGCGCGGCTTCGATTCGGCGTTGCGCTCGGGTGAGGGCCCGCTCGCGAACGTAGAACGCGCCGACCGTTCCGACGAAGGTGCGTAGCCGCTCGAGATCAGGCAAGCTCGAGCGCTGCACGCTGTCGCGCGAACAGATCGCGAATCCCGCCCTCGGCGAGGTCCAAGAGCGTCGCGAGCGCTTCGCGCGAGAACGGGGTCCCTTCCGCCGTTCCCTGGAGTTCCACGAAGGCGCCGGCGTCCGTCATCGCGACGTTCATGTCGACTTCCGCGACCCGGTCTTCTTCATACGGCAGATCCAAGACGGGCGTGCCGTTGACGATGCCGACGGACGTGGCGGCGATCTGCCCGCGCAGCGGCCACTTCTTCGTATCCGCCGGATCGAAGGCACTGCGAAGTGCGAGCGCCAGCGCGACGTATGCGCCCGTAATGGACGTCGTGCGCGTGCCGCCGTCGGCTTGAATGACATCGCAGTCCACCCAAATTGTCCGCTCGCCGATCTTCGCGAGATCGACGACCGCACGCAGCGCGCGCCCGATGATGCGCTGAATTTCGTGCGTGCGTCCGCCGATTCGGCCGCGCGCGGATTCGCGCTGCGTCCGCTCGCTCGTCGCGCGCGGAAGCATAGCGTATTCCGCCGTGATCCAACCCGTGCCGCGGCCGCGCATCCACGGCGGGACTTTGTCTTCAACGGACGCGGCGCAAATTACGCGCGTGTTGCCGACGCTGATGAGCGCGCTGCCTTCCGCATACTTGAGAAAGCCCGTCTCGATCGTAATGGGGCGCGGTTCGCCCGGCATGCGGCCATCGGGGCGCGTCAGCGTCGTCGCAGTCATTGGCCCGCTTTTCCCGCACGGCGCGCGCCGCGCCTCCGCGAGGCGCGACGGCGTTACTTCATTCTACCGTAACGGTCTTGGCGAGGTTGCGGGGCTGATCGACGTCTTTGCCGTCGATGTCGGCGATATGGTACGCGAGCAGCTGCAACGGAATGACGTTGACGATCGGCGAGAGCAGTTCTTCGACCTTGGGCACCCACAGCACGTGGTCCGCGATGCCGGCCGCATCCTCGTCGCCGTGATTGGCGATCACGATGAGCGGTGCTTCGCGCGCCTTGGCCTCTGCGAGATTCGAAAGCATCTTCTCGCGCACACGTCCGTCGGTGACGATGCCGACGACCGGCGTTTTTGGATCGAGCAGCGCGATCGGGCCGTGCTTCATTTCGCCGGCGGCGTAACCTTCGGCATGAATATAAGAAATTTCTTTGAGCTTCAGCGCGCCCTCGAGAGCGGTCGGGAAGTTGACGTAGCGCCCCAAAAACAGCACCGAACGCGCCTTGCGCAGTTTGCGTGCGACCTTCTTGATGTCGTCGCTCGTGTTCAGCACGACGTCGATCGCGGCCGGCAAAAGCTTCGTGCCTTCCGCAATTTCGCGCAGGCGCTCGAGCGGAGCCGAGCGACGCACGCGCGCCAGATAAATGGCGAACAGCGTCGCGGCGATCGCCTGCGACACGTAGGTCTTCGTCGCGGCAACCGAGATCTCGGGACCGCCCCGCGTGTAGAGGGTTCCGTCCGCCATGCGCGTGAGGTGCGACCCCACGACGTTGGAAATTCCGAGAATGGGCGCGCCGACGTCGCGGGCGATGCGGACCGCTTCGATGGTATCGGCCGTCTCGCCGGATTGCGACATCGCGATCGTGAGCGTACGCGGGTCCATGGCGCGGTCGCCGTAGCGGAACTCCGACGCGAGTTCCATTTCCACCGGCAGCTTGCAGAGCGCGCGCATCAAGTACATCCCGACCATGCCGGCATGATACGCGGTTCCGCAGCCGGTGATCGAAATCTTGGTCATCGCGCGCAGCAGGCCCTCATCGATCTTGATCTCGGCGGCGAGCTGCACGTCGTTGGACTCGTCGATGCGTCCGGCCAGCGTCTCTTTGATGACGTTGGGCTGCTCGAAGATCTCCTTGAGCATGAAATGCTTGAAACCGGCTTTTTCCGCGGAGGTCGCGTCCCACATGATTTGTTGCACGTCGCGCTGCAGCGGTTTTCCGTCGAATGCGGTCAACGCGTAGCCGTCGCGGTTCACGACGACGACTTCGCCTTCTTCGAGCACGACGATCTTGCGCGTATACTGTAGCATCGCCGGAATGTCGGACGCGACGTACATCTCACCCTCGCCGACGCCGACGATGAGCGGCGACGCACCGTTGCGCGCGAAGACCAGCGTTTCCGGCGCGTCGCTCGAAATGACGCCGAGCGCAAAGGCGCCGTGGACGTGCGCGAGCGTCTCACGCAGGGCGCTCACCAGATCGCCGCGATAATGGGTCTCGATCAGATGCGCGAGCACTTCGGTGTCCGTCTCGCTCTTGAATTGATGGCCGGCGGCGAGCAGCTGCGCGCGGAGCGGCGCGTAGTTTTCGATGATGCCGTTATGCACGACCGCGAAGCGCCCGCCGCAATCCATGTGCGGGTGCGCGTTGGCATCGGACGGACGCCCGTGCGTGGCCCAGCGCGTGTGGCCGATGCCGGTGGTGCCGCGGAGCGCGCCGCCGTTGGCGAGACGCTCGGCGAGCCGCGCGAGCTTCCCCTCAGCCTTCGAGCCGGTGAGCGCGCCGTCGGCGTCAATCACCGCGATGCCGGCGGAATCATAGCCGCGGTACTCGAGCTTGCCCAACGATTCCATAATGATCGGAACCGAATCTTTCGCCCCAATATAACCAACAATGCCGCACATACCACGCCGCCTTCATCCGAGAAACTGACACCCGCGTCCCAATACTAACGCAAAAACACCGCAAAAAGAGGCGCACCCCTCACAAATCGCACCGCTCTTCTCGAAGAAAGATTCCGCCGCAAGACCGCCGCCAACCGCGCGGAGCGCCGGGAAACAATGTTGCAAGGAGGCGCGAGCGGGACGGTGCCGGGTTGCGGGTACTGCAGAGCGGCCCGAAGCCGGGATTGGCGAGAGGGCCGCGCCGCGTAGTTCGGCTCCCGCACGAAGCGGGAGACGAACGTGCCCGCAACCCGGCACCGTCCCGCTCGCGCCGAGCTTCATTCGGCGCAGGCAGCGCAGCCGCGGTACCCTATTTGATCCCTTCGCGCGTCCGTTTGTACGCGATTTTTCCCGCCCGCACTTCATTGAAGGCCGTCGACACCGGCTTGTTCGGGTTGACGCGGTCGGACAGCGGCGGGGCGCCGTTGTTGAGTTGCTTGGCGCGCTTCGTTACGACGTTGACGAGGGTGAACTTCGAGTCCACGTGGTCCAGAAGGCCGTCGAGGTCGCCGAATACTGAGTCGCTCATTACGTTTCTTCCAATTCTTTGATCGTGACGTCCGCATAGCGGTGAATCCGGAAGCGCTCGGCTCGGACGATCGCTTCGAGATCGTCCACGGCCTGTTCCGCGCGCGCTTCTTCGTTGATGAGAAGGTAGTCGAATTCGCGGATGTAGGTAAGTTCTTGGTGCGCGATCTCGAGCCGCGCGGCGATTTGCTGGTTGGTCTCGGTGCGGCGGTTTTGGAGCCGCGAGCGCAGGTGCGAGAATTTGTCGGGGACGAGAAAGATCAGGACGGCATCGGGATACGCTTTCTTGATCGCGAGGGCGCCGTTGACTTCCGGTTTCATCACGACGTCGTAGCCCGAGCGTACGGCGTCCTGGATGAACGACAGCGGCGTGCCGTACAAGTGATTGTTGTACTCGCGCCACTCGAGGAATTCGCGACGGTCGCGCCGGCGCAAAAATTCTTCGCGGCTGAGGAACATGTAATCGATGCCTTCGCGTTCGCCGGCCCGCGGCTCGCGCGTCGTCGACGAAACGGAATAAAGCAAGCGCTCGTGCCGCGCCTTGAGACCTTCGACGAGCGTGTCTTTGCCGGCCCCGGACGGGCCTGACACGACGAACAAAAGCCCCGGCCCGGACGTCATCCTTCTCCTCGTACGACGCGCCGCCGAAGCGCATCGGGGCGAAACACGATGGGTTCGGCGAGCATGCGCCGTAGCCCTTGGCGTGACGACGGATTGGATCTTGATGCGCCGCGCCGCCGCCGAACTCGAACGCGCGCTGCGCGGCGGCCGGGTGACCGACGCCGGCTTGCTCGACGACGGACGCTTCGCCGTGCGCGTCGGGCAGTTGCCCGCGCGCGCAGCGCTGACGGTGGCCGTCGATGTCTTCGGGACGCCGCCGCTCGTCACGCTCGAGGAGTCCGAACCGTCGCTTGCGGGCGACCCGGGCTGGACCCGTGCAATCTCGACTGCGGTTCGCGGGATGCGGGTGACGGCCGTGCGTGCCCGGCGAGCCGACCGGCTGATCGTTCTGGTGCTCGGCACCGAGTCGCGCTTCGGCGTCGTCCAAGAGGCCCGCCTCGTACTCGAACTCGTCCCGCGCTACGGCAACGTGCTGCTCGTGCGG
>JBHEMQ010000105.1:0-622 GCA_046262475.1 Candidatus Velthaea sp. | reverse complement strand
TTTTCGCCCGCCGAGAACGAGGCGCGCAGCGTGCAAATCGGTCAGCCGTACCAGCCGCCGCCCCTTCCGCAAGCGACGCTCGATCGCGCCGCATTCGAGGCAGTCGTGGCGGGCGCCGACGCGGCCGGCCGCCTGCGCGCCCTGGGCGCTTTTCGCCCCGAATTGCCCCGCATTCTCGCCGCGTCGCTCCTCGCCGATGCCGGTTCGGTTGCCTTCGCGGCGCCGGAGGCGCTCGGCGCATGGCTTGCGGACCGTGCCGCGTGGACGCTCGCGGCGGCGGACGGCGAACCGGCGATCGCGCACGACGTTCATACCTATCGCGACGGCGCACGGCTCGCCGCCCTGCACGTCTTTCCGCTCGCGCAATTCAACGCGCTGGCACACGCAGAGGCGCCGTCGTTATTGGAGGCATGGCGCGCGGCCCGCGCCGCGGGCACGGCCGCCGCCGGCTCGAGCGCCCTCGAACGCCGGCGCGCAGCCCTCGCGCTGCGCATCGCGCGGCCGCTGATGAGGCAGACGCCGATGACGCATTCCAGCGTGGCGACGCCGACCAGCGCGACTGATCCGGGGATCAGCCCGAAGGTGAGGATGTTGGTGGTGGCCTTGACGAGATCCTCCGCGG
>JBHEMQ010000104.1:0-9408 GCA_046262475.1 Candidatus Velthaea sp. | reverse complement strand
GCATCGCCGTGACGTATCCGGCGGAGCACGCGCAGTTGGCGGGCGACATCGTGCGCGGCGGCGGCGCACTGGCATCAGAGCGGTTGCCGGCGGACTCGGTGACGCGCTGGGCGCTCGTGCAGCGCGACCGCTTGCAGGCGGCGCACGCGCGCGCCGTCGTGTTGGTCGAAAGCGACCTCGACGGCGGCGCGATGCACACCATGCGTTTCGCCCGGGAGCTCGGCCGCCGGCGCTTTGCGGTGGCCTCACCGGCGTCGGGAAATGCGTCGGAGCTTGCCGGCGGTGCCGTCGCGCTTCCGTGGAACGTCGATGCCGCGCTCGAGCGCGTGGCGGCGGCGCAATGATTTTTGCGTTCGCGGCGGCGAACACGTGAACCGCTCATGATCGTCGATATGGATTGCGCGCTCGCCGGCGGCGCGAGTTCTCCGGTTCGCGCCGGACGCGCCGTCGGGGGCACGCCGTTCGTTCAATCGCGCGGCGACGGCGCATACGCGTATGACGCACACGGCCGGCGCTACATCGATTACGTGATGGCGTACGGTCCGCTGCTGCTGGGGCACGCGCACCCTGCGCTCACAACGGGACTCACCGAGTTAGCCGCTCGCGGCACGGTGTTCGGATCGACGTGTCCCGGCGAAGCGGAGCTGGCGGAGCGCATGCGCGGTCATCTGCCGTCCATGGAACGCGTGCGTTTTACGACGACCGGCAGCGAAGCGGTCATGAGTGCGGTGCGGGTTGCGCGCGCGTTCACCGGCCGCGACGTGGTGCTGAAATTCTCGGGCAACTACCACGGCCACTTCGATGCGGCGCTGCTCGACGCCGGCGCCTCGGCGCACACGGTGTCCGCGGCGGCGGCCGGCATCCCGCGTTCGGTCGCATCCGACGTCGTCGTCGCGCGCTACAACGACCTCGACAGCGTCGAGCGCGCGACGGCGCGCTGCAGTGACCGGCTGGCGGCCATTCTCGTGGAACCGGTCGTCGGCAACATGGGGCTCGTGGTTCCCAACGATGGGTTCTTGGCGGCTTTGCGCGCGCACACGCATGCGTGCGGCGCGCTGTTGATCTTCGATGAGGTCATCACCTGGCTGCGGCTCGGCTTGAACGGCGCGCAGGCCCGCGCCGGCGTGCGCCCCGACCTTACGGCGGTCGGGAAGATCGTCGGCGGCGGCTTGCCGCTGGCGGCGTTCGGCGGCCGCCGCGACGTGATGGCGCTGCTCGCGCCGGACGGCCCCGCTTTCACCGGCGGAACCCATGCGGGCAATCCGCTCGCGGTGGCCGTCGCGCTGCGCGTGCTGGACTGGCTCGAGAGTCATCCCGGAGCGTATGCCGTGATGGAACGGCAGGCGCGCCGCCTCGCCGGCGGGCTGCGCGCGGAGCTGGCGGCGCTGAATCTTGACTACGCCGTCGTGCAGTTGGCGAGCATCGTCGATTTCAAGTTTCGTTCCGGGCCGCGGACGCGCGACTACGACGACATGCGCCGCGCCGATCCGGCGGCGTTCGCGGCGTTCTATCACGCAATGCGGCAGCGCGGCGTCCTGCTCGCGCCCTCGCAAAACGAGGTGATGTTCTTGTCGACCGAACACAGCGACGCCGACATCGACGCGACGCTGGATGCGGCCCACGCCTCCCTGCGCGAACTGCGCGCCGGAGGGATCGTCTGAAGCTCACGGCTTACCGTAGTTTGCCGTTAGATACTCGGCGATTTTCGGTATGTCCGCATCGGCGATGGGCGCGCCGTACGCGGCCTTCATCTTGAAGACTTCCGCCGTCCACTGCGCCTGCGTGAGCTTCGGCTGCGTCGAAACGTACGCGGAGGAATGACAGCTGATGCAGTTCGCTTGCACGAGCTGCACGCCCGGCGCTTTTTTGAACGCAAACGTCAGCTCACCCGGCAGGGTGATGCTCCCCGGTTTGACCGCGGCACGCGGTGCGGCGCCGGCACTCGTCGCGAACGAAAAACCGAGCAGCAGGAGCAGTACGAGCGCCTTCATCCGGCCGTTACCTTGTACGTTTCGATGACGTTGCGCTGATAGCCGGGCGGCATCCACGTCGGTGTGTTCGTCTGCGTTGCGCCGTTCACGGCGGTCGCGCGGCACGCGACCGTATACGTTTGTCCGGCTTGCGGCCGCACCTCCGCGGTCCACCTGCGAAAACTATACGTGCCATAGTCGCGCCCGAGCTGCGCGGCATTCCACGTCGCGCCGCCGTCCAAGGAATAGTCGACTTTCGCGATGCCCGAACCGCCGTCGAATGCGATGCCGCGCAGCGTCTGCGGTGTTCCCGTCCAATGTCCGCCGTCCGCGACGCTGGTCACGAACGAGCGCACCTTCATCCGGCTGATCGGAACCGTCGCGTACCCCTTATCGGAAGGTGCCACGGAGTTGTCGGGCGTGTCCGGAACGCGGTACGCCGTCTTCATCCAAAAATTGTCCTCGACGCGGTCGATCGCCTCGATGCGCGCGAGCATCTTCATCCAATACGTCGAGTACCAGCCGGGTACCACAAGGCGCACCGGAAAGCCGTTCAGGACCGGCAGCGGGGCGCCGTTCATCTCGTACGCGACGATCACGTCGGGATTGCGCGCGACTTCAACGTCGAGCGCTTTCACGAAGGCCGGCGTTTCTTTGAACGTCGGCCGGTCCAGTCCCGCGAAGCGAATTTGCTTCGTGCCCGCTTGCAAACCGGCGCGATCCAAGATGTCACGCAGGCGGGCACCCTTCCAGCGCGCATTCCCCATCGCGCCGTTCGCCCATTGGCCCCCCGCAACACGCGGCGCGAACAATCCCCTGCTGTTTCCCGAGCATTGATTGACGGCCGCGATCTCGACCGCCGGGAACGTCCGCCGCAAATCGTCGACTGATAGCGTCAGGCGGCGGCCGACGGTGCCCATGACGTAGATCCGATGCGCCGCCGCATCGATCGATGTGGGGATGTTCGCGAGATGCCAGCGCACGAAGAACGCGTCGTTCGGCGTGAAGACGCCGTCGTCAAAAACTGCGAACGGCGTTTCCAGCTGCGGCGGCCGCGGCGTGAGAACGATGAGCGGGCGCTTTTGCGGGAACGCCGCCAGCGGACGGTCGCCGTTGTCCAGCGGAAGCGTCACCGTCTCGGCGCCGATGACCGCGCCGTGCATCGACAAAGCCGCTGCCGCGCCGGCTCCCGCTGCGAGAAAACCACGACGAGACGCCATACCGGCCACCTTTCAGCGCATCGGCGACGGAAACGCGACGACGCCGCGATGACCCTGCGCGTCGAGGGCACGGATTCCGAACAGCCAGTTGTCTTTAGAAAACGGCACCGTCACCTCCGTCACGTTGCCGACGTTGCTCGCGAACGTCCACGTGGCGTCCGTCGTCAGGCGCCGTACGACCTCGTAGGACGCTGCTCGCGGGGCGGCCGACCATTGCAGCGTCGTATCGTTTGTCAGGTTACGGGTCACGATAACGGGCGTCTTTGGACGGCCCGGGCCGAGCGCGAGCGAAGCCAGCGCGGCGACGTTGTACTTCGACGCCCGTTCCAGATAATTGAAATCCATGAACTGCAGCAGGTCGC
Source organism: Candidatus Velthaea sp. (assembly GCA_046262475.1). Lineage (GTDB taxonomy): Bacteria > Vulcanimicrobiota > Vulcanimicrobiia > Vulcanimicrobiales > Vulcanimicrobiaceae > JBHEMQ01. The sequence continues at coordinate 5,856 of JBHEMQ010000104.1, read as the reverse complement.
CGAACTGGACGCCGCCCTCCACGCGCACGTCTTGGTGCTGATGGTTGAAGTTCTCGACCGGCTCGACGAAGCGGATGGCCGGAAATCCGCGCGCATTGAACGAAAGGTGGTCGCCGCCGCGCAAGAAGCGGTCTGCGCGCCAGATCAGGTTGGCCTGCATCGGCGCGGCGTACGCGTCGCCCGCTTCCTTTGCGAACCGCGCGAGCTCGCGCGACGGCGAATCGTTCTCGTTCCCGACGGCATTGATGCGCGCGACGTCGGCGCCTTGGGGAAGCGCCTCGGAAAAAATGCGAATGACGTTCGGGTTGCTCTCGCCGTTCATGCCCACCGAAGCCCCGATGATGTCGTTGTTGAGGTCGCCTTCGACGTTCACGCCGGCGTCTTTCAAGGTCTGCGCGAAGTGTGCGGAACCGAAGAGGCCTTGCTCTTCCGAATCGAACGTCGCGAAGATAACGGTGGCGTGCACGGGCACGTCGGCCAGCGCGCGGGCCGCCTCGATCACGCACGAGGTACCGGAGCCGTTGTCGTCGGCACCCGGCGCGTCTTTCACCGCGTCTTCGTTCGAGCTGTTACGCGAGTCGTAGTGGCTCGAGATGATGTACGTGCGCCCGTCCGGGTCGTCGCCCTTGAGCGTCGCGATGACGCTTGAGATTTCTACGTCGCGCGGAACCCGCCCGGCGTTCGCCTTCTGCACGTACGTATCGTACGTCACGGTCATGCGCCCGCCGGACCGGCGCGCGGCCTCGAGAAGCTGATCGCGAATCCACGCACGCGCGGCGAACACGCCGCGCGCCCGCCCGAGATTTTCCGAAAATGTGCTGCGCGTGCCGAACGCGACGAGACGTTCGTCCGTCGCGCGCAGCCGCTGCGCCGAAATTCGCGACACGATCCGCGCGATGACCGGGTCCGTCGCCGTCGTGGGCGGGGCCTGAGCGCGCGCCGGCTGATACGCGACGAGCAGCGCGCCGATCAGTACGTATGTCGCAAAACGAACGGAACGCATCCGCTCGCCTTCACGGGCCCGTTTTCGGCGTCCTGGTTCTTTAGGTCCCGCGCGTGGACGCCTGGCCCGCACGCCGGTGCCGGACGTAGCGCCCCAAAACGACGGCCGTCCCTTGACCGGGCGTGCTGCGCACCGTGAAATGATCGGTGCACCGGTGCATGATCGCGAGGCCCCGGCCGCGTTCGGCGTATGCGTCGGGCAAGTCGACGTTCGCCGCCGCCGTCTCCGCCGACTCGAACCCGACGCCGGAATCCGCGACGGTGGCGATCAGCTGTTCGCCGCCGACGAACCAGCAGGTTACCTCGATCGGCGCTTCGGACCGCGAATGTTCCACGGCGTTGGCGAACGCCTCGCCGATGGCGGTGAGGTACTCACGCAAATCTTCGTCGGGGATGACGTATGCGGAAGCGAATCCCGCAACCCGCTCGCGAACGTATTTTCCGAACCGCGGGTCGGGCGGAATTTGAAGCCGTAACGATGCGTCCGGATGGTCCCACTGACCGTCCGATTTCAGTCGTACTTCCATATCCGTGGTTCACAGCATACCCGTACGGCGTCGGAGGATAAACAGTCGCAAGCGGCGCCTCGCCGTCTCAGCGGGAAAGCCCGTTCCTGCGGACAACCGCGACCGCATGCCAACGCATGAAAAACCGACCGGGGACGAACTGCGCACCCTTGCGACCGAAGCCAAAGCCCTGCGTGCCCGCATCCATACCAGCAAGGGCGACATCGTGTTTCGCTTTTACGCCGACGATGCGCCGCAGCACAGCGCGGCGTTCGTGAAGCTCGCGCGGGCCGGCTTCTACGACGGCCTCAGCTTTCACCGCGTCGAACCGGGATTCGTCGTTCAGGGCGGCGACCCGAGCGGCAATGGCACCGGCGGGCCGGGCTACCAGCTCGACGCCGAGTTCAACGACATTCCGCACACGAAGGGCACCGTCGCGATGGCGCGCAGCTCGAATCCGAACTCCGCCGGCTCGCAATTCTACATTTGTTTGGACGACGCGCCGTTTTTGAACAAGCAGTACACGGTCTTCGGCCAAACCGTTGAGGGGCAAACCGTCGTGGATGCGATCCGGCGCGGCGACGTCATGGAATCGGTCACGATCGAGGAGGCCGGCTGAACCCACCGCGCGCGTCGTTCGCCTTCGGAACGCAGGGCTGGTCCTACGATGACTGGGCCGGCAGCATGTACGATGCGGGAACGAAACCGCCGTACTATCTGCACAACTACGCGCGCGAGTTCGCGACCGTCGAGGTCGATTCGACGTTTTACGGAACGCCCTCACCGGAACGGTTGCTGCGCTGGGCGCAGACCGTACCGCCGGATTTCACCTTCGCGCTGAAACTGCCGCGCGACATAACGCACGAACGCCGCCTCATGTCGTGCGAGCGGCTCGTGGCCGAATTCTTCGAGGCCGCCGCGGCGCTCGGTCCGCAGCTCGAGGCGGTCCTCGTTCAGTTCGGCGCCGATTTCACGCCGGCCGAGTTCCCCTCGCTTGCAGCTTTCGTGCCGCTCCTGCCGGCCGATGCGCGGATCGCCGTCGAGTTGCGGGATGCGCGTTGGTTTGCCGAGCCCCAGCGCGGCGAAGTTTCGGCGCTGCTGCGCGCGCACGGCATCGCGCTCGCCGTTACCGACGGCACGTTTGTCGATCTCGATGTGATGCTCGACGTTTTGATGCGGCCGACGGCGGCGTTCGCCTACGTCCGATGGCTCGGCCGGCGCGATGCCGTCACGCGGTTCGACCGCGTTACCGTCGACCGGACGGCGCAGCTCGAACGCTGGGCTGCCGCGATCCGCGCGGCGGCGTCCACGCTCGAGCGCATCTGCGGCTACGCGAACAATCACTACATGGGGCACGCGCCCGCGACCGTCCGCGCCGTCCTTGCGGCGCTCGGCATCGCGCACCGCCGTCCGCCGCGCGTCATTCAAGACGCGCTGTTTTGATATTTACAAACTCGGCGCCGTGCGTAGCGCCGCGTTCAGGCGCCGTGCGATCGCCGCGATCCCGCTGTTGGCGGCCGACGTATCCCGTAAAGCGCGCGTGAGAACCACGAGCACGAACGGCGCATCACCGTACGGATCGACGATCGCGGCATCGTTGCGCACGCCCGTGATCTCGCCGGTCTTGTTCGCGCAAGGCGTTCCCGCGGGCAGCCCGCGCGGGATCTTGCTGCGGTCCTCCTGGCCGAGCAAAACGTCGATCATCGCCCGGCACGACGCGCTGCGCGCGACCGTATCGAGGCCTTCCCGTGCGCCGCGTTCGATGCCGTAGAGCAGCAACGCCATGTCGCGCGGGGTCGTGACGTTTTCGCTGACGCGCCATTCGGGCACGGTGTCTGCGAAATGGCGCCGCAGGCGCGTGCCGCCGAAGCCGGCGTCACGCATGACACCGTTGATGGTGGCGAACGACAACTGCGTGATCAGCGTATTGCTTGCGGAGTTGTCGCTCGCGCGAATCATCGCGAGGACGAGCTGCCGCAACGAAAGGCGGTCGCCCGCGCGTGCGCCGGCGATCACCGGTGACCCGCCGATCAGATCCGCGGCGCGCAGAGTGACGAGGTCGTCCGGCGCCGCCGTGCCCGCGTCGAATGCGCGGTATGCCGCGGCCATGATCGCGAGTTTGATCACCGACGCCGAGGCGAACGGTTCGCCGTCGCGTACGGCAACGGCCGGCGGGCCGTTGGCCATGGTCCGCGCGTATACGCCGGTGACGCCGGGAATGCGCGCGACGAGGTCGTGCACGTCGACCTCCTGCGCGCGGCCGGCGCGCGGCCAACCCGCGGTTGCCGCCGCGCCCGCGATGAAACATGCGCGTTTCATCGCTGCAGTTCGGCAATCAGAAACGTTGCGACTTCGGCGCCGAGCCGCTTCAGCCGCGGCGCCATCCACGCGGCTTGCGCCGGACAGGTCAACTCGCCGAATTCGATCAGCAACGTGCGCCCCGGCGCGTCGACCTTACGGAAGCCGTAATACTGCGCTTCGTGCACGGTGATGTTCGCGCCGGCGAAACGGAAGGGAAAAAGCGCGGTGTAGCGCGCTTCCCAGCGACGCACGAACGCGCCGCTGGTGGATGCGGGAAAACCGACTGATGCGCCGCTGCGGCACCGCGGCGCGGATCCGTCGAAGTGCAGGAACACCGCGGCGCGCGCCGTGTCGTGCGCCTCGTAATCCGCGGGCCGTCGCGCGACGCGCAAACCGGCGCCTACCAACACGCGCGCGGTTTCGTCGGCGACGACCGCCGTCCAGGCGCGCTCGCTATACCCGCCCGAACTCGCGCCCAAATTGCACGCGCGCACGTGATGGACCGCGCAGGATTGCGGGCGGCCTTCATGACCGGCTTGAACGACGACATCCACATTCGCCGCGCGGGCGGGCGTCGCGGCCGCCAGCAGCGCGCCGAGGAGCAGTACGGGACCTCTCATGCCGTCGCCGTAAATTCGGCCAGCCATGAACTCTCCTTTCGTTCCAAGCGACCTCTTGCGCATCGTGACCGTGTCGGATCCGCAGATTGCGCCCGATGCGCGCTGCGTCTACTTCCGGCGCACGACACTCGACGAGGCGGAGGATGCGACGTGCGGCAACATTTGGCGCGTCGCGGTGGACGGCGCGGCAACGGCGTTCACGAACGGGAAGAACGACCGCATGCCGCGTGTGTCCCCGGATGGCCGCGTGCTCGCATTTGCGGGCGACCGTGACGGCGAAACGCACGTGTTCGTGATGCCCGTCGGCGGCGGCGAGGCACGGCCGCTCGGACGCGCCTTTGCGAAGATTGCCGCACTCGCGTGGTCGCCCGACGCGCGCCGTATCGTCCTCTCGGCGCAGACGGCGCACGATCCCGCGACGGCGCGCGCCTTTCACGACGAGCGGTCGGGCGCGCGCCACATTCGCGCTCTGCCGTTCAAGAGCGATATGGATGGTCTCCTCGACGGTTCGCGCAAGCATCTGATCGTACTGGACGCCGACACCGGTGAAGAAACGCAAATCACGAGCGGAGATTTCGATGCGGCGGCGCCGGCGTGGTCGCCCGACGGTACGCGGATTGCCTTCGCGGCGCAGATCGGCGCGCCTGAATGGTCGTTCTCGAGCGACATTCACGTGGTCGAGTGCGCGACGAAAAACGTTCGCGCCCTGACACGCGGCGAAGGCCCGATGAGCAGTCCGGCGTGGTCGCACGACGGCCGCAGCATCGCGTTTTACGGGCACGCGCACGGCGACGACGCCGGTGGACGCTTCAATACGGAGCTGCTGGTTGCAAACGCCGGCGGGCGACCATTCGAATCGCTGTCGGCGGCGCTGGATCGCACGGTCGGCGATGCGATCATGAGCGACTTGCGGTCCGGTTTCGCGGCTACGGCGCCCGTTTGGCTTACCGGCGACCAAGAAATCGTCGTGCAGGTCAGCGATGAGGGTTCGTGCGGCTTGCGTGCCTTCGCGCGCAACGGCGGCGCGGTGCGCGACGTCGCGCGCGGCGACCGCGACATCTTCGCCTTTTCCGCGGCGAACGACGGATCGATCGCCTTTGTGTTCAGTACGCCGGAACTGCCCGGCGACATCGCGCTGCTCGCACCGGGCGATGACGAGCGCCGCGTGACCTTCGTCAACGATGCATTACTTGCGGAGAAACTCGTCGTGGTGCCGCAACGCTATCGCCCCGCGCGCGAGGACGGTACGGCGCTCGACGGGTGGTTCATGCTGCCGCCGGGCGGCACGGGCGCTCCGCTCGTTCTGCAAGTGCACGGCGGACCGCACGTCGCGTACGGCCACAGCTTTTTCTTCGAGTTTCAGGTGCTGGCCGGGACGGGGTGCGCCGTCGCGTACGGCAATCCGCGCGGCGGTCAAACCTACGGAC
>JBHEMQ010000103.1:0-9476 GCA_046262475.1 Candidatus Velthaea sp. | reverse complement strand
GATTGATGCTGTTGACGATGGCGACGCGCCGCGGGTCGAGCCGGCGCACCGTGCGCAGCGCCGCATCGAAGTCGCCGTCGATCGCGAACACGGATGCGCCGTAGTCGAGCGTCTGCGCGACCTTCGATTCGCTGATTCCGGTCGCCGGAACGAGGACCGCCGCGTGCAGGCCGGCGCGCGCGGCATACGCGGCCATCGAGGCGGCGGTATTGCCCGTGCTCGCGCAGACGGCCACGGATGCACCGGCGGCGGCCGCATGCGTCAGGGCGACGGTCATGCCGGCGTCCTTGAACGAGCCCGTCGGATTCATGCCGAGATGCAAATAACTCAGTTGCGCCGCGCCCGCGTAGGCCGCGCCGGCCTTCGCCGCATACACCGGCACGTCGTTCTCGCGCAGCGTCACGATGCGATCGGCATCGACCGGCGGCAGCAATTCGCGATAGCGCCAGACGCCGCTGCGGTCGGCGTGCGCGTTGGATTGCCGGCGCTCGCGCAGCCGCGCCAGCAACGCTCCGGTGTCGATCCCGGCGGCGGCCTCAAAGGCGAGCAATCCTTCACACTGCGCGCAAAAAAGATCCGCAACGGGCGCCGGTTCCGCGCACTCGCTGCAGGCGAGCTTCACGCGCCGGCCGGCGTCTGCGGACGCGTTACCGCGCCTTCGGACGCCGAGGATACGAGCGCCGCGTACTTCGCGAACACGCCGCTTTCGTAATTCGGCGGCGGCGGCGTCCAGGCGCGCATGCGCGCGGCAAACTCGGCGGGTTCGAGATCGACGTCGATGCGGCGCGCGTCGACGTCGATCGTGATGCGGTCACCGTCGCGCAGTGCGGCAATCGGTCCACCGGCCGCGGCTTCGGGCGCGATGTGCCCGATCATCAAGCCGCGCGTTGCGCCGCTGAAACGTCCATCGGTCAGCAGTGCGACGCTTTCGCCCAAGCCTTGGCCCACGAGCGCGCCGGTGATCCCCAACATCTCGCGCATGCCGGGGCCGCCGCGCGGGCCCTCGTAACGAATCACGACGACGTCCCCGGCCACGATGTCGCGGCGCTCGATCGCGCGCATCGCATCTTCTTCTCGGCCGAACACGCGCGCGGGTCCACGGTGCTGCGTGCGTTCGTGGCCTGCGATCTTTACGACGGCGCCGTCGGGTGCGATCGAGCCGCGCATGATGACCAGACCGCCGCTGTCTTTGAAGGGCCGTGCAGCGGTCGCGATCACGGCTTGGCCGGGCGTTTCAACGGCGAGCGCCGATTCTTCGGCGAGCGTTTTGCCGGTCGGCGTGAGCACGCTGCCGTGCACGAGGTTGCCCTCGACCATCACTTTGGCGATCAATTGAATGCCGCCCGCCCGGTCGACGTCGGTTGCCACGTATTTTCCGCCCGGGCGCAAATCGGCGACGATCGGCGTGCGGCGCGAGATGCGGTCGAAATCGTCGAGCGACAGCGGGACGCCCGCATCCCGCGCGATCGCAAGCAAATGCAGCACGGAGTTCGTCGATCCGCCGGTACCGGTCGCCGCGGCGATGCCGTTCTCGAACGCGTCGCGCGTCGCGATATCGCGCGGCCGCACGTTGCGTTCGAGCAGCTCCATCACCAGCCGCCCCGCGCGATACGCCTCCGCCGCCTTGCGCGGATCCGTCGCGGCTGGGCTCGCGCTCCCGACGGGCGAGAGCCCGAGAAACTCGAACACCGTCGCCATCGTATTCGCCGTGAACTGGCCGCCGCACGCGCCGGCTCCGGGGCAAGCGTGATCTTCGATCGCGCGCAAACGCGCATCGTCGATTTTTCCGGCCGAGTGCGCGCCGATGGCTTCGTACACGTCCCCCACGGTAAGATCGAGCCCGTCGAAACGGCCCGGCTGAATGGTCCCGCCGTAGAGCATCACGCTCGGAACGTTCAGGCGCATGAGCGCCATGGCGGTGCCCGGACCCGTCTTGTCGCACGCGAACAGTCCGACCATCGCGTCGAACATATAGCCGCGGCCGACCAGCTCGATTGAATCGGCGATGACCTCGCGGCTTACCAGCGACGCCTTCATGCCTTCCGTGCCCATCGTGATGCCGTCGCTGATCGCGATCGTGTTGCACTCCATCGGCGTCCCGCCGGCATCGCGCACGCCCTGCTTGACGTGATCGACGAGTTCGCGCAGGTTGTAACCGCACGGCATCGTCTCGATCCACGAGTGTGCGATGCCGACCAGCGGTTTCGCGAGGTCCTCGTCGGTGAACCCGATTGCTTTGAACATCGCGCGCGCGCCGGCGCGGTCGCGGCCGTTGGTGATGGTGGCGCTGTTCGCCTTCATTGGGGAAGTCACGATGAACGCACGTTGGCGCACGGCGGGCCGGAAGGCCTGCCGGACCGCGCGAAGGACGCGCGATGGAAGTACCGCTGCCCGTCCGAGACGCCGCCGCGCCCCGCGGCGCGAACGGCGCCGAAACGCTGCTGCGTACGCTGGTCGCCGGCGGCGTCGACGTCTGTTTCGCCAATCCGGGGACGTCGGAGATGCACTTCGTGGCGGCGCTCGACCGCGTGCGCGCGATGCGCTGCCTGCTCGGACTCTTCGAGGGCGTCGTCACGGGAGCCGCGGACGGCTACGCACGCATGGCGGACCGTCCTGCCTGCACGTTGCTGCACCTGGGTCCGGGCTTTGCGAACGGCATGGCCAACTTGCACAACGCGAGCAAAGCGAATTCGCCGATCGTCAACATCGTCGGCGACCACGCAACCTACCACCGCATCTACAATTCGCCGCTGACCTCCGACGTCGAAGCGATCGCGCGGCCATATTCGCGCTGGCTGAAGACGTCGCCGGAATCCGCGCAGGTGTCCGCCGACGCGGCGGCCGCGATCGCGGCCGCGCGGCGCGCGCCGGGCGGCATCGCGACGCTCGTGTTGCCGGCAAACACGGCATGGGGCGAGAGCGGTGACGTCGCTGCGGTTCCGCCCGTTGAGCCGCCGCGCATTCCGGCGGACGACGCGATCGAAGGCGCTGCGCGCTTGCTCGAGCGCGGCGCGCCCGCTGCGCTGCTGCTCGGCGGCGCGACCCTGCGTGCCGGCGCACTCGACGTCGCCGGCCAAATCGCCGCTCGCACCGGTGCGAGGCTATACGCGCCCTACGGCATGGCGCGCGCCGAGCGCGGCGCCGGCCGCGTCCCCATTCGCCGCGTGCCGTTCATGCTGGACGCTGCGCTCGCGATGTTCACGGAATTGCGCGTGCTGATACTCGTCGGTGCGGACGCGCCGGTCGCATTCTTCGCGTATCCCGGACGCCCGAGCGTGCTAACGCCGGAGGGGTGCGAAGTGCACGCGCTGAGCCGTGCCGACGAGGACGGACCGGCCGCGCTCAACGCGCTTGCCGATCGGCTCGGCGCACGCGACGCCCCGGTGCCGCGCGCGGAACGTGAGATGCTTCGCGCCGCCACCGGCGCGATCGGGCTTGACGGTCTCGCGCAAACGGTCGGCGCCGCGATCCGCGAGAACACGATCGTGGTTGACGAATCGCAGACATCCGGCCGTGGGATGATGCACTATTCGGTCGGCGCGCCGCCGCACGACTACATCTGCAATACCGGAGGCTCGATCGGTTACGGTTTGCCGGTCGCCGTCGGCGCCGCCGTTGCGTGTCCCGGCCGCCGTGTCTTGTGCCTCGAAGCTGACGGGAGCGGGATGTACACGCTGCAATCGCTCTGGACCATGGCGCGCGAAGCGCTCGATGTGACGACGGTGATCTTCGCGAACCGTAAGTATCAGGTGCTGCTCGGCGAGTCGAGCAACGTGGGCGCCGGCGGTGTCGAATCGCTCGGTTCCCGCGCTCGCGCGATGCTCGAAATCGGCGCGCCGGACCTCGATTGGGTGCAGCTCGCGAACGGTATGGGTGTCCCGGGGCAGCGCGTCACGCGGCTCGAAGCACTCGCGGTCGCGCTCGAACGAAGCTTCGACACGCCGGGGCCCGCGCTGATCGAAGTGGTCGTTTAGCGCCGCGCGTGATGACCGTCGACATTCGCACGCCGCCGCCGACCGGAACGATCACGTTCCTGTTCACTGACATCGAAGGCAGCACGCGCTTGTGGGAGGCGCATTCGGGCGCGATGCGCGACGCGTTGGCGCTGCATGACGCGGTGCTGCACGACGCCATCGAAGCCGACGGCGGCACGGTCTTCAAGACGGTCGGCGATGCGTTCTGCGCGGCGTTTTCGCGGGCCGAGCGCGCGCTCGAGGCCGCTATCCACATTCAGCAGCGGCTGCGGGACGCGGCCTGGCCCGCCGAGACCGGCCGCCTGCACGTACGCATGGCGCTGCACACGGGAACGGCCGTCGAAACGTCCGGCGACTTCTTCGGTCCCACGGTGAATCGGGTCGCGCGGCTCATGTCGCTCGCGTACGGCGACCAAATCCTGGTTTCCGGCGCCACGGCGGAGCTCGTGCGCGACGCCGAGATCGCCGGCGCGTCGCTGCGCAATCTCGGCGCGCACCGCTTGAAAGATCTCACGGCCGCCGAAACGACGTTTCAAGTCGTGTGCGACGGCCTCCGCGCCGACTTCCCGGCGCTGGCGTCGCTCGATGCTCGCCCCAACAATCTGCCCTCGCAGCTCTCGAGCTTCGTCGGGCGCGAGGAAGAGCTTGCGACGCTGCGCGACCTGTGCGCGGCGCACCGCCTCGTGACTATCGTCGGTCCAGGCGGCATCGGCAAGACGCGCCTCGCGCTGCAGCTGTGCGGCGAGCTCATCGACGCGCTTTCCGACGGCGCGTGGATCGTCGAGCTCGCGCGGCTCACGTCGTTGAACGTGCTCGCGCAGACGGTGGCCGACGTGTTGCGCATCCGTGAGGAACCGCGCGTACCAATCGAAGAGACGCTCGTGCGCGCGCTGGAACGCAAGCAGTTGACGCTGCTGCTGGACAGCGCGGAGTACTTTCTTGCGGAAACCGCGCGATTCGTCAAGCTCGTCGCTTCGCGGTGCCCCGGCGTGCGGATTCTGGCGACGACTCGCGAGCCGCTCCACATCACGGGCGAACGCGTCCTCCGTCTCGACGCGCTGCGCGGCGCGGAGCGCCTTTTCCTCGATCGCGCGCGCGACGCGTCGCCGGAGGTCGCGCGCAACGCGGCACTCGCGGTCGCCACGGAGATCTGCCGCCGGCTCGAAGGCATTCCCCTTGCGGTCGAGCTCGCGGCGGCGCGCACTTCCGTGCTCTCGCTCGAAGAAGTGCTCGCGCGTATCGAGCACCGGCTGACGCTGCTCGTCTCGCGCGATCCCACGAAGGAGCCGCGGCATCGGACGCTCGCCGCCACGATCGCATGGAGCTACGATTTGCTGGCGGCGGAGGAAGCGCGCGCGTTGCGCGCGCTCTCGATCTTTACCGGCAGCTGTTCGCTCGCGGGTTTTGCCGCCGTCGCCGGCCTCGCGGAGGCGGACGGCGTCGACGTGCTTGAAGACCTCGTCGCGAAGTCGCTCGTCACCGTCGACCGCGGCGTCTCCGCAAGCCGCTACGCGCTCTCCGACACGGTGCGCGAGTATCTGCTGAGCCTCGCCGCGACGCAAAGCGAAGCGGACGGACTGCGCGCGGCCCACTTCCGCTACTACGCGGCGTTCTGCGCACACTTGCGCGACCGCCTCGGCGTCGAAGCGCAGAAGGCCGCCTTCGACGCGGCGGACGCCGAGATCGGCAACGTACGCAGCGCGGTGGAGTGGGGTCTCGACCACGAGCCTGCCGCCGCCGCGGACGCCGTCGCGAACATCGCACGGTACTGGAAGCTGCGCGGTCACCTCACGGAAGGCCGCTGGTGGCTGCGGCACGTTCTCGCGACGACGGCGCTCGATCCCGCACGCCGCGCGATGATCTTACGCCGCGCGGCGACCTTCGCGACGGAGCAGGACGCCTACGGCGAAGCGCGCGAGCTCAGCCAAGAATGCCTTGCAATCGCGCGGCAGCTCGGGGACGTCAACGGGGTCGCCGAGGCGACGCACAACCTCGCCGTCATCGAACAGCGCTGCGGAAACTTGGATGCGGCGCGCGCAGGCTATGCCGACGCCGTGCGGGACTTCCGGAGCGCGGGCAACCGCTACGGCGAGGTCATCGCGCTCATCAACATCGTGCTGATCGATCTTGCAAACGACGATCTGGCGGCAGCACAACGCTGCCTCGCGAGCGCGGTGACGTCAGCGCGCGAGCTCGACGATGCCGACGTGCACGCGCATCTCACGTCGCTCGAGGGAACGCTCGCGTTTCATCGCGGCGACTTCGACGATGCGGCGCGGTCGTACGAAGCGGCGCTCGACGTGAAGGCGCGAATCGGCAACAAATTCGACGTCGCGGAAATCCACAACTCGCTGGCGCTCGCGCGGATACGGCAACGCCGGCTCGGCGAAGCGCTCCGCTCCGCCCGCGAGGTCGTGCGCATGTCGCTCGAGCTGGATACGATCTCGCTCGCCGTCTACGCATTCGAGGCGTATGCGGAGATCTTACTGGTTGCCGGACAACCGGCGAACGCGGTTCCGTATATTCGCATGGCGCTGCGGCTGCGCCACGACCATTCATTCCACCACCGTACGGGACGCTCCGCAGACGATATCGCCGAGGACATCCGCGCGGCGCTCGCGCGCGACGTCGTCCCCTCAGCGGCCGAGGACGACGACTGGCGCGCCCTCGCGCTCGCAGAGCCGCCCGCAATCCGCGCTTAAGTCCACACGCCGAAGTACAACGGCACCGTGATGTTTTCGTCCGAATCGGCGTCACCCGTCTTGCAGTGCCCGTGCCGGCGGCAGTGCTCGATCACGTAGACTTTCGGAGCACCGGCGACTTCGGCCGGATTCGTGGTAATCTTCACGTGCGTTGCCGGAATCGCCGGGAATGGCCGGTCGCGATCGGGTGCAAAGAAATCCAAGCCGACCGGTGTCGCCGTATCGATGTTCTCGCGGCTCATGGTTCGCCTCCCATCGTGAAAGCCGGTCTGCGGCGCTCGTCCAGAGGTCGCCGTCGATCGGTGCTTACAGCCGGACGCGGAAGTTACGCTGGGCGGTCGTCGCCCGGCTCGCTGTCGCTGGACGCCTCGTCGTCCCGCTCGGTAACAGCGCCGAAGTCGAGGCCGACCGGCGTCCCCGTTTCGGTGTTTGCCGAAGAAACCGAGGTCGCATCGGGCTTCGTGTTGTGCATGTTATCCTCTCCTCTGCGCGGCTGAGCGGCCGTCTCAGATCGGCGCGCTGGTTTCCGCGGCCGGGGTCTCGAGCGTGCTGCCCAGGTATGCGCGGCGCATTTCGTCGCTTTCGCGCAAGTCCTTCGCCGCGCCGCTAAGCGCGACCCGGCCCGTTTCCAGAACGTACGCGCGGCTCGCGATCTGCAGCGCCAAGTGCGCGTTCTGCTCGACGAGCAGCACCGTTGTGCCCTCCCGCGCGATGCGCGCGATCGTCTCCATGACGTCCGCGACGACCAGCGGCGCGAGCCCGAGCGACGGCTCATCGAGCAGCAGCAGCCGCGGCTTGGCCATGAGTCCGCGCGCGATGGCCAGCATCTGCTGCTCGCCGCCGGAAAGCGTCCATCCCAATTTGGCGCCAAGCGCCCGTAGCTTCGGAAAGATGCGCATGGCCTCGTCCGCGTCCCGCTCGATGTCCGCCCGCGACGCGCGCCGGGGCGTCGCGCCCAGACGCAAGTTATCGGCGACCGATAGTCCGGGAAAAATTTTGCGCCCTTCCGGTACGTGCGCCAGCCCGAGCGCCACGACATCCTCGGGGTCGAGTCCGGCGAGGTCGCGGCCGTCGTACACGACGGCGCCCGCGCGCGGCGCCAGCAGCCGCGAGATCGTCTTCAGCGTCGTGCTTTTCCCCGCGCCGTTCGCACCGAGCAACGCGACGATCTCGCCCTCCTGGACGCCGAGCGAAATGCCGTGCAGCGCCCGGATCTCGCCGTAATAGGTTTCGACGCCGCGCAGTTCGAGCAGCACTCAGGCCGCCCCGCGCTCGGCGCCGGAACCCAGATATGCAGTAATGACTTCCGCATTGCGCGCGATCTCCGCCGGCGCTCCTTCGGCGATGTGGGTGCCGAAGTTCAACACGGTGATGCGGTCGCTCACCGTCATCACCAAGTTCATGTCGTGCTCGATCAGCAGCACCGTGATGCCGCGCTCGCAGATGCGCCGCAGCAGCCGGATGAGGTCGTCGGTTTCGGCGGAATTCATACCGGCTGCCGGTTCGTCAAGCAGCAGCAAGCGCGGTTCCGTCGCGAGCGCGCGAGCGATTTCGACGCGGCGCTGATCGCCGTACGGCAAGCTGCGCGCTTGCGCACCCCCCGCGTGCGGCAAGCCGACGAACTCCAGGAGCGCGGCGGCGCGTTCGCGCGTTTCCCGTTCTTCCGCCGCCGTTGCGCCGCCCGGTACGAGCGCCGTGAAGAAGTTCGTCCGCGTGCGCGGGTGGCGCCCGATCATGACGTTTTCAAGGACCGAGAGCTGCGCGAACAACCGGATGTTCTGGAAGGTCCGCGCGACGCCGAGCGCCGTGATTTCGTGCGCGCGCATGCCGATCAGTTCCCGCGCGCGGAACGCGATGGATCCGGCATCCGCGCGATAAATTCCGGATACGACGTTGAGCGTCGTCGTCTTGCCCGAACCGTTCGGGCCGATGAGCGCATGAATCTCGCCCTCCCGCACGGTCATATTCAAACGGCTGACGGCGGCCACGCCGCCGAAGCGCTTGTCCAGATCGCGTATCTCGAGGACACCGCGTTCGGCCGCGGCGACCGCGTCCGGCTGCATCACGCCGTCTCCGCCGCGCCGACACTGACCGGCGCCGCTGCCCGGGGACCGCCGGGGCGCGCGAACCGCCCGCTCAGCGCGGCGAGCAGTCCCGCCAAGCCTTGCGGCATGAAAATGATCATCGCGATCACCGCAGCCCCGTAGACCATGATGTACGAGTTCTTCAGCGGCCGCAGAACCTCGGGCAGGATCGTCAGCAGCACCGCCCCGAGGATCGCGCCGCCGATCGACGACGAGCCGCCGAGAATCAGCATCACGAGAAAGACGACCGACTGATCGAACGAATACGAGTCGGGGCTCAAGAATTTGATGCTGTGCGCCAGCAGCGAACCCGCGAGCCCGGCGTACGCGCCCGCCAGCACGAACGCTAGAATCTTGAACTTCGTCGCGTCGATACCCATCGCGATCGCCGCCATTTCGTTTTCGCGGATGGCCTGCATGGCGCGGCCGACGCGCGTCGCTTTCACGCGCGCCGCTACGTACGCGGTCACGATCACGAAGAACAGCACGATGTAGAAGTAAGAGAAGTACGAATCGAACGAATATCCGCCGATGGCGGGCGCGGGAATGCCCGTCATTCCGTCCGAGCCGTTGGTGACGGACTTCCAGTTGACCAGCACGAGCTGCGCGATGATTCCGAAACCGATCGTCGCCAGGGCGAGATAATGACCGGAGAGCTGCCGCAGGCTGGGATAACCGACGCAAAAAGCGACGAGTGCGGACAAGAGGATCGCGAC
>JBHEMQ010000102.1:0-9562 GCA_046262475.1 Candidatus Velthaea sp. | reverse complement strand
GCCTGCGTTCGCGCTATTCGCCGTGATCTTCTTGTGGACGCCGCCGCACTTCTGGGCGCTTTCGCTGATGACGAACACTGATTACGAAAAAGCCGGCATCCCGATGCTGCCCAACGTCAAGGGAATCCCGCGGACCAAACGCGAGATCAAAATCTACTCGCTAGTGCTCGTGGGCGTGTCGCTCGCGTTCTTTCCGCTGCACGTGCTGGGCCCGTGCTATGGCGGCTGCGCGCTGATCCTGGGCGGCGTGTTCTTGTGGGATGCGTGGAAGGTCGGCGGTGATTCGACGAAACGCTACGCCCGCGTGCTCTTCAAGTACTCGCTGCTCTATCTCGCGCTCATGTGCATCGCGATGGTGGTCGATCGCGTGATCCCGCACGGCGCCTGACTCTGCGCCGACGGCGGCGGCGACCATCGCGGGGCATGCGGTCGAGCGCAGCACCGTCCCGCTCCTGATCACGCTCGGCCTCGGCGTCTTCGCCGGTGCGCTTGATCTCGGCGTGCTGTCGCCCGCGCTACCGGCGCTCGGCGCAACGTTCGGCCTCGGCCCGCACGATTTGGCGTGGGTATTCACGCTCTACCTCCTCGCCAACGTCGTTGCAATCCCGCTGATGACGAAGCTTGCGGATCGGTACGGCCGGCGCCCGGTGTACATCGCCTGCGTCAGCGTGTTCGCGGCGGGCAGCGTGCTCGCGATCGCGGCCCCGACCTTCGCCACCTTCCTCGTCGCACGCGCGATCCAGGCTGCCGGCGCGGGCGGGATTTTTCCGGTGGCCACGGCGGCGATCGCGGATCGCATTCCCCAGGAGCGACGCGGCAGCGCGCTCGGACTCGTGGCAGCGACCTGGGGACTCGCCGCGGTGATCGGCCCGACGGTGGGCGGACTGATCACGCATCTTGTCTCGTGGCATTGGGTGTTCGCGTTCAACGTGCCGCTCGCGATCGTCGTCATCGTCATGGCTCGCACGACGGTACCGGCGAGGATCTCGAACGTGCGCGGCCCCCTCGACGTCGCGGGGATCGCGAGCCTCGCCGTCGCCCTGCTTGCGACGATGGCGTTGTTGACGCGGCTCTACACCGTCGCGGGAGTGGTCAGCGCTGCGCGCGCCTGGGCGCTGCTCGTTCTCGCAATCGCCGCATTCGCAACGTTCGCGGCCGTCGAGCGCCGTGCCGCGCAGCCGGTCATTTCCCCGAGGCTGCTCCGAGATGGTCAGCTGGCGATCACGTACACGCTCGAGCTGCTGATCGGCGCGCTGGAAGGCGCACTCTTCTTTATTCCGGCGGCGCTCGTCGCCGGTGAGCGCCTATCGTTCGCGGCGGCAGGCGGCGTTGCCGCACTCGGCGCGTTCTGCTTCGTTGCGGTCATCCCGCTGGCAGGACGCGCGCTCGATGCCGTCGGCAGCCGCGCGGTCTTGACGGCCGGCAGCGTGCTCACCGCCGCCGGCATGCTGATCTTCGCGCTCGGCTTCACGTCGCTATGGCTCGCGCTTTGCGCGATGGTCGTTGCCGGCACCGGGTACGGGGCGCTGCTCGGCGCGCCGACGCGCTACATCGTCTCGAACCGCGTTGCTGCGGATCAGCGTGCCGGCGCCGTCGGCCTCCTATCGATCGCGCTGATCATCGGGCAGATCCTCGGCGGCTCGCTGGGCGGCGGCGTCGCCGATTCGCACGGCGACCCGATTAGCGGCTATCGGAGCGCCTATTTCGTGTTCACCGCCATCGCCATCGTCACCGCACTCCTGACGTTCGCTCTGGCCTCGCGGGCGCGCGAACGCTCGTCACCGCCCGGAGCCGACGGTGCCGTCCGTGATTAGTGGGCTTTGGGCGAGTAGAACTTGCACCAGCCGTTCGGGTCGATCGACCCCTTCACGAGCTTGCATGCTCCCGGAGATTTCATCGGATTCTTCTTCGCCGGGATGAACAGACTGCACTCGCTGCACTTCTTGCCTCCCACCGGGTGGTTCACGTAGGCCGCGGCCTTCTTATCCTGAGTGGCGGCCGCTTCAGCCTCGGCGCCGAGCGCCGCTAGTGCGCCGATCGCGATCGGGGCGGCCGCCAGCTTTTGAATCATTCGGGCGCGAGAGATGCTCGTGTCGTCGTCGTTCATCCATGTCTCCCCAGTAGCGAATTTGCGGTATCGCCGAAGCGACGGTGAATTATTCTTTCGATGGCGTTGCTCGCGCTTCCCCGATGCAATCGACATCATTCGACCGACGAAGAAGGAAACGATACCGATGGACCCTGGACGCTTGGGTGATCGTCCGCTCTCGGTCACTCCGAAGCGAGAGGGCGTCGGTCCAATTCGACCGCGAGACGCTGTACCTCGGCATCGAGTCGGACGCGCCGTTCGTGGATCCGTTCGTAGACCGGTGTATCTTGCCGCCCTTCATCCCGGATGTCGTCGAGTTGCGCATCCATCAGCTCCAGGCGTGCCTTTCCCGCTTCAACGCGACGCTGCAATTCCGCGTCCGCTACTGCGCCGAGGTCGTCGTTTTGCATTGACGCCGCTTCGCCGGTGCAGGCAACGTCTCCGCCGGATCGAAGCCGCCCACGCTCGGTCGGCGGTCGACCTGCTGCATCAGCACTCTCCCCATTGCGGCGGCACCGGAAATCCACAAAGCTGACAGAACGTGAGGCGCGGCGCCGGCAACTTTTCGACCGGCGGCGCGACGTCCGGCAGCGCGGCCTCCGCCGGCATGATGTCTGCCTCCAGCGACGCGACGAGACGATCGGCTTCCTCGTCGGAGAGGGCTCCGCGCACGCGCCCGTACGACGTCGGATAGTACCAGCCGTCGACGAGGCGGGCCAGCCGGTTGTCGCCGCGCTGGGCCACCTCAGCGGCAAGCTCTCCCGGGGTGAGCCGCAACGCGTTCGCGGGGAGCAGTCCACGCGCGCCTGCGGCATGCAACGCGCGCAACCAGAGCGCTGTAGCCGTCGCCGTCACGATCGCCCTCTGCGGCGCCGCGCCACGTGACGCAGTCCCAGCACGGCGGCCATACCCAGCGCACCCAGGACATCGGCGGTGAGCGCCCACGGCGTGAGCAGGGTCCACAGCGACTGCGGCTTCACGTCCTTCACGCGCATGGCATCGGCGACCGAAGCCGTCGACGCCGCAGTCGCCGCAACCGCCGGCGTCACGCCCCGTGCTGCCGCTGTTTTGAGCTGCGCCGGCGCGCTGGGGCGCGTTCGCGCGATTGCACGAGGCGCGCGATCACCGTTCGCGCCGGGGTTCCAACGGAGCGCTGACGCGAACGCCAGCCCGAGCGAAAGCACGAGCGCCGCGAGCGCCACGGCGGCGAGCGCGACCGCCGACAGGCGCTCCGCGTCAATCACGCCAGCAGATGACCGCATGATGATGCGAACGATCAAGCAGCGGGACGATGCTCTGCCGGATCGTCAACGCCCCGTCCGGGAGCACGATGAGCTCGGCTCGCCGGATCCGTCCGGCGACGACGCAGACGCCGAGATATGCCACCGCGATCGCGGCGATCTCGGCAGGCACGCGCAGTCCGGCGACCGGCGCGGCGTAGGCGAAGGTATACGCGCACGCGACGAGCAGCGTTGCCAACGCCGACCACGTGAGCACCTGCGGGCGGAGACGCGACACCGGTCCGATCGCCCTGCAGGCAAGCACAGCCGCGCTGGCGGCGAGGACGCCGGCGAGTGCAGCGACGACCGGCGAACGCGCGGCCAGGTGCGCGCCGAACAGGACGCCGACCGTCAACACGACGACGGCGACACGGCCGCGCTCGCGGGCGACGTAGAGCGTCACGCCGACCAGCACCGCGCTGATAGCGACCGTGAGGTCGAGGCGCGTCCATATGGCGGGAATCGCAATCAGTGCGCCCCCGATGAGCGCGTGACGCCATGTCGCGCTGCCGTCGCGGCGGGGCCACCATGGCAACGCGCGCGGCCCGGCGACGGCGAGAACCGCGAAGGCCGACACCGTCAGCCAATCGCCGCGCGCGCCGAGGGCGCCGGCACCGGTCACGGCGACGTATGCCGCGATCGTCACGATCGTGATCGCGGCGTGCAACATGCGGTCCGCCGTCAGCACCGTCAACCGCGCCTCCGCTTGAGAGTCCTCCGTGTACCGCTCGATCTGCGCCTGGGTCCGGAGGAGGTGTGGTTCTTTGTGAAAGAACGCCGGGTCGGCGCGGCGGAGCCAGTCTCTCACTGCCAGACGACTTCGCGCGTAAAGAGCGGAACGTGATCCGGCGTGAGCGTCACGATGGGAAGACGCTGCAGCTCGACCTGTTCGCCCGATCGGAGGCTGACGAAGATAACGCCCGCGCCGTGACGGCGCACCTCGCCGCGAACGGCTCGCCCCACCGTCGCGCGGTCTCCGGCGAGGTCGAGCTGCGCGAGCTCGCCCTCGAGGCGATCGAGATCCACGTCGAGCGGACGCAAGCGCAGCGTCAGGATGTCGCGCGCTCCGCGCTGGCAGATGAATCGGACGGTAAGCCGTCGCGCCGCAAACGTGCGGCACAGCGCCGAGACGAAGCAGATCGCCTTCTCGAAGCGATAGCGGTGGAGGGCGTTGTCGCCGTCGAGTGGCGGCGACGTGTCCAACACCAAGCTGACGTCATCGCAGCTGGGGTCTTTGAACTCCCGCACATAGAGCTGGCCGGGATCGCGCGCGCGGAGCGACAGCACGCGATGGATGAGCTTCGGTGAGTCGCCCTGGCGGTATTCGCGAGCGCCGACGAACTCTTCGATGGCCGCGGGAGCCGGCTGAAACCGACCTCGCGCAACGTGCCGGCCGGCGAGCAGCACGTCGACGAACGGTTGCAAGTGATACACGGCGGGCAGCACCGTGACGACGTAGGTCCGGCCGAAGATCGCGGTCGCGCGAATTGCGCTGCCCGGAAGCTCGACGGCGGCGCGGAAAGGTCCCACGAGCAGCGTTCCGCGTCGTTTCGCCAAGACGTCCCAGCGCGACGTCGCGGCGCGACCGGCCTCGAGGATCGGGATCTCACTCCAAGGCGATCAGCGCGGCGTCGGCGGTCGAGAATCTGACGTTCGTCAAGACACCGATCGCCGGAAATGCGCGCCCATCGTTTGCGAGCGTGTGCGCCAGCCGAAAGCTGTCCATCGCGCGCGTTCGCGCAGGAACATCGACCCGGACCGTTCGCAGCGCTCGTGCGGTCGCATACGAGAGCGCCGTCGCCAGCGCGATCCACAGCAGCGGAAAAGCGATGACGAACACGACGAGCGCGCGGATCTCCGGATGCGGCGCACCGGCGATTGCCGCGGCCGCCAGTGACGCGCCGAGCACGGCGATACCGATCGGCGGCGCGGTCCTCAGTTGGACACGGGACGGCCGTTCCATTGGTCTGCCGTTCAGTCCGGGACCGCGATGCGGTCGGCGATCCGCTTCACAATCACCGTTTTCCACTCCGTCATGCTCATGACTGATTCCGGCATTACCTTGGGGATCACGCGATGCGGTAACGTGCGGATGAAGAGTGCCTTGACGTCGTCGGGAATCACGTATGCGCGCCCCTGCACGAGCGCGTACGCACGGGCGAGTTGCATCAGCTGGAGCGCTGCGCGCGGGCTCGCACCGAGCGCGAGCTCGTCCGAAAGACGGCTTAGTCGCACCGCCGCGATGATGTAGCGCAGCAGCCGCTCGTCGATCGTGACAAGCGCCACGAGAGCGATCAGATCGCGGACGCGTTCGATCGGGAGCACCGGCGCCACATGGGTCAGCGGATCGTCCGCCATCCGGTCGCGAAGGATTTCGACCTCTTCGTCTTCGCTGGGATATCCCGGCGACAGAAGGAGCTGAAAGCGGTCGAGTTGCGCTTCGGGCAGATCGTTTACGCCGGAGTGCTCGATCGGATTTTGCGTCGCGATCACCATGAACGGGTCAGGGAGCGGAAAGGTGCGGCCATCCACCGTCACCTGTGTTTCGCCCATCGCTTCGAGCAGCGCGCTCTGCGTGCGCGGCATTGCGCGATTGAGTTCGTCCGCCAGGACGATGTTTGCGAACACGGCGCCCGCTACGAACGTTTCCTTCCGCGGGTCGACGTAGCCGGTGATGTCGACCGGGAGCAGATCCGGGGTGCATTGGATGCGCTTGAACTCGCAGGAGATCGAGCGCGCCAGCGTCCGCGCGAGCATCGTTTTTCCGACGCCCGGACGATCTTCGAGCAGCACATGACCGCGCGAGAGGAGCGCTGCGACCACAAGCCGGACGACGTCGCGCTTTCCGACGACGACGCGCTCGATGTTCGCGATGAGACGCTCGATGTCGGCGTTCGCGGCGTCGAACACGTGGTCGCGGCTCACGTCGCATTTCCGTGCGGGTCGCGAGAGGCGGCGAACGCGGTCGGCAGGCTGCCGTACACGAGCGGTACGAGCCAACGCGCCGACAGCGCTACGAGTAGCGCGCCGGCGAGAATTGCCGCCGCGGCCATGATCGTCCAGGTCGAGGCGAGGTCCGCCACGAGCCGCTCGCCGATAGCTCCGAAGGGCGCGGTGGTCGCGGCAACGTCCACGTTGAACGAGAACAGGTACAGCGCCAGGACCGCGCCGAGCCAGCGCGCTCCACCGCCGACGATTCGCGCTCGCTCGGCACTCCAGGTGAGGTGGGGCAAAAGGCGCGCAGCAGCAACGCGCGTGAGGAAGTACGCCTCGCCGCCAGCGGCGATGACGGCGGCGACGGCGGAAATTCCCAGCACCGTGTGCGGCAACGTGAAGCCGCTTTCGTAGCCTGCCGCCACGAACGGCAGCGCAACCAGAAAAGCGAGCGCGCCGACGGCCACCGCGTCCGCCGCGCGCCCAAATTTCTCCGTCCGCTCGTGCAGCCGCGCGCAACGCGAGCACAGAACCAGCGCGTCGGAATCGACCGATCGTCGATGCCCCAGAGTGAAAACGGCAGCCGTTTCCAGGGTGAGCAGAAGAGCGATCGGCACGTAGCCTGGCACTACCAACGCGCCATCGTTACCGTCAAGCGCGCGGGGATCGCGCGAGGCACGACATCAAGCCTCAGAGCTCCAGCAGCTTATGTACGATCTCGAAATCCTCTTGGCGAATCGACGGTCTCGACGAGACGACGACCCGCGAGGTTCGAGACATTTCGCGACCGTCTTTCGAGGGCCCCGTCTGGAATCCGCACGAATGAGCCCAGCGAACGCTAGATGATGTGGACGTCGATGAGTGACGTGCAATGATGCTCTGCCCTCATTGCGGGTCCGGCCAAATTCGAAATCCCCGCGAAACCGGCGCGCCGCCTGCACCGCCGGCCCTTCGCAACGTCACCAGGAGCCTCAACTGCGTTGCGGTCTTCGGGGTGATCGGCATCGCCTGGCACATTCTTTGGATCGTCGCTGCAGGGTTCTTGATCGCGGCCTTTGTCGATGGCTCTTGGAACGGCAACGTCTGGCCGCAGCTGTATGCCGCCTGGGAAGAATCGTACACATGCGATGCATGCGGCGGCACCGGCCCGCCCGTCTCCCCGGCGTAGCGGTCTAGGTTTCGCTGCCGTCCCAGATCCAGGCGACCAACTCGGTCGCGCCGGCGACGCCCTCACGATCGCGCCGAATCGTCGCTTCCGCGCCCACCGGCGTCATACCCTCGCGTCGCGACACCAAGACGACGTCGCCATGTTTCCGAACGGAAACGGATCGCCGAGATTCGCCCGGCGGCCGAACGTCCAGCGTCCAATCCGCTCCGAAGGCGTTCGGACGATACACGACGTCATCGACTGAGCGGTGGGCTGGCCTGCGTTGACGCACGCCGGCCGCCACGCTCTGAGTAAAGGTGCCGATCGGGAATACGTCGTCGGAAGCGGTCATCCGACGTCAACCGTAGCGCTCCGCGGACAGCTTGGCAACGGTCGGGCTCGGTCGAGGAAGAATCCGTCCGATCGGCCGTCGAAAGGGGTCCACGTGGCGACGATCAGGCCGGATCCGCGGTCGAATGCTCATGTGCGCACCCTCGTTCTCGAGCACATGCGAGATCGAGAGTGGTACGAGGCAAGTGCGATCGTCGGAAATTCCGCGTGGCCGGATATCGTGGCGGTCGAGTGGGAGCTCAAGCTGCTGCGCGATCAGCGCGCAGTTCAAGTCGACGACATGCGGCGATGGCGCTTGTCACCCGACGTGGACATTGCGGGTCAGGGTTCCTCCTAAGCCTGACGCGACCGATCTGCCCGAAAGGGCGCCGCTACGCGTAGCGTTCAGGCGACGCACGAGCCGCCGGGATTCGCGTGGGTACGTCCGAGAGCGCCGCGGCTTCCGCGACATCGAGGCTCGACAGCACCGTCGCGACGACCAGGACGAGGAACGTCGCGATGGCATTCGCGGCGTGCGCTTCGCGCAACGCAGTCGGGAGCGACCAAAGGACGTTGAGAACGCCGAGCGTGATTTGCAACGCGATCAGAACGATGGCAACGCGAAGCGCGATGCCCGACCTGCGCTCGGCAGGCGGGAGCACCGCGGCGGAGAGCAGCGCGAAGACAAACAGGCCGGCCGCGAGCAATCGATGCGTCATCTGCAGCGTTTGCGGCACCGTGTCGCCCAGCAGTCCCGGCCCACAACCCGGGACGCTCACGCACGCCAGACCAGCTCCGCTGGAGCTCACATACGCGCCGACACACATCGCCGCGAATGCCCATGCGCTCGCCAGAGCCAGCGCAGCGGTGCCGCGCCGCCCGGCAAAAACGGGTGCAGCCGTCCGCGGATCGTACGTGAAAACGACGACCGCGAGCGTGACCAGAACGGTCAGGAGCAACATCGCGGCGCCCCAATGCATCATCACCGAAAGAGGGCTGTTGGCCAGCGCGATCGTCGCGCCGCCCAGTAGTACTTGCAGCGTGAACACCGCAACCAGCGCGAGCAGCAGCTTCCCCAGCACGGGAATCGCCGAGCGCAACCGCAGCCCGACCGCCACAAGCCCCCCCACGACGAACGTCTCGCAGAAGGCGAGCAGACGGTGCAGCCACTCGAGCACGACGCCACCGTGCAAGACGGGAACCACTGCGCCGTTGCAAAGCGGCCAGTCGGGGCACGTCATGCCGGCGCTGTTGATGCGCGTCCAGCTCCCAAGCATCGCCAAGGCATAGGCGACAACCGCGCCGGTAACGACCAGAACACGAACGGTTTTGAGAGCTCGCGGGGTGGCCGATCGAACGCGCACGACGTTAGATCTGCTCCGCGAAAATTCTTCGCGCGACGCGCTGCAAGAGCCAACCGCCCGCGCTGATGATGAGGAGGACGATTGCGAGATCTCCGAGTCCAGAGAAGCCCGCGACTCGATTGCCGCAGACGGCGACAGCGGCTTTCGACAGCTCGAAGTCCAGCCGCGCCAGCACGTTCGACGATGGTGATTCGATCGCTTGCAGTCGAGCCGCCACGTCGGCGGCGGTCCAGCCCGCTTGATCGATGAAATCGACGATCTTGCCGTTGCGATCGATCAGCACCGTGCGTTCCGTGTGGATAAAACCCACGCGGGGATCCGCAAAGGGATCGATACCGAAGCGCGCATCGAAGTCCAGAACGGTCGTCGTGTCACCGGTGCCGAGCGTCCAGCGCTTCGCATCGGCGCCGAACAGCCC
>JBHEMQ010000101.1:0-10156 GCA_046262475.1 Candidatus Velthaea sp. | reverse complement strand
GCGTACATGGGACCCGCCGAAGCGCGTCCGCCCGAACCGGAAATCGAATGGGCGCTCTTACCAGATGCGCAGGTGTTCGTCTCCAAGCGTTTGCAGGAATCGAATTATCTGCAGGCCCTCGAAGGCGGCATCGATTCGAGTCATGTGTCCTTCACGCACAAGTTCAATCTTGACGACGATCCGTTTCACCGCGGCAGCCGCGGTAACGAATACTTAAAACGCGACGGCCGCCCGCGCTTCGAGGTGGTCGAGTCCGACGGCGGTTTGCTCATCGCGCATGCATGGGTGCCGATCGATGACGAAACGTGCTGGGCGTGGAGCATCAATTATCATCCCGTGCGCGATTTGGCCGCCGGCGAACTCGCCGACATGCGCGCCGGGGGCGGCATCCACTGCACGTACGAGCCGGGCACGTTCCGGCCGGCGGCAAACCGCGCCAACGACTACCTCATCGACCGCGATGCGCAGCGCGCGAAGCGCTCGTTCAGCGGCGTCAAAGGCATCGCCATGCAAGACGCGTCGCTGCAGGAGAGCATGGGGCGCATCCAAGACCGCCGCAAGGAACGTCTCGGTACGAGCGACGCGGCGATCATCATGGCGCGGCAGCGGCTGTTGCGTGCGGCGAAGGCGCTGGCGGAAGGCGAAGCGCCGCCGGGTTTGCAGCCGGACGTACAGCGCGTGCGCTCCGCGTCGCTGCTGCTCCCCAAGCACGTCCCATTCCAAGACGGCGCCGCCGACGCGTTGCGCCTTCAGCCGCGCACGGCCTTCGTGTCGCTCTAAGCAGGTGGCTGCGCGAGCGCCCGCGCCGGTCTGCGACGCGCGGATTGTCGTAACCGGAACGGGCTCTGCCGAAGGCACGGCGCGAACGCTGCTGCGTGCCGAGTTGCGCGACGTCCGCTACGTCGCCTTTCCGCCGGCAAACGGCGCGCCGCCGCCCGATCTCTTCGACGGCGTCGATATGCTGGTGTTCGTCGCGCACGCGCGCGACACGCCGGATGCAGCGCACACCGTTGCCGTCGCCGGCGTCGCCCGCTCCCGCGGAACGCTCGTTTCCGCCGTGCTCGTGAGCGCTGAGCCGCTCGTCGAGCATTCGCCGCTCCTCGCGGTGCTGCGCGACGCGGCCGACAACGTCATGATCGTACGCGACGCCGCGAGCGTTCCCGCGATCCTGCGCGCACTACGCTAAGCGCATTGGCTCGATAGGAGACCCCATTGCAAACGGTTCAGCAGCATGCATCCCTGTTCGTCGGCGGCGTCCCGAGCGAGGCACGGGATTCGGTACCCGTCCGCAATCCGGCGCGTTTCAGGGAAACCGTCGGCCTCGTCGACGTCGGCACGCCGGCGGACGTGGATGTTGCCGTCGCGGCGGCGGAAGACGCGTTTCCGGGCTGGTCGCGCATGGGCGCACCGGCGCGGGCGCGCTGTCTGTTGGCCGCGGCGGAAGCGCTCGAACAGGATGCGGCGGCGCGCGCCCGACTGCTGACGCGCGAACACGGCAAGGTCGTATGGGAATCGGAGCAGCGCGACGTGCGCGCCGCAATCGGCATCTTGCGTTATTACTGCGGTCTGGCCGAACAGTTCGAGCACGAGACGGTGACCGAGGACAAGCGCGGCAAGATCGTGATCGCGCGCCGTCCGATCGGAGTTGCGGCCATCAGTCCGTGGAATTTCCCGATCACGCTCTGCTTCCTCATGCTCGCGCCGCTCCTGGTCGCCGGCAATACGGCCGTCGTGAAACCGCCGACGTTCGTGCCGCTGGCGCTGGACGAAACGCTGCGCATCCTCGGGCAGCACCTGCCGCCGGGCGTCCTCAATAGCGTGCCTGGGCCGGGCGGCGTTATCGGCGCGGCCCTCGCGACGCACCCGCGCGTGCGCAAGGTGTCGTTCACCGGCAGCACCGAGGTCGGGCGCGAGCTCATCCGCGCGTGCGCCGGGACGGTCAAGGTGATGAGCATGGAGCTGGGCGGCAATGATCCGGCGCTCGTTCTGGAGTCAGCGACGCTGAGCGACAAGCTCATTCGTGACCTCGTCGCCGCGACGTTCACCTCCAGCGGCCAAATTTGTTACGCCGTCAAGCGCGTGTACGTGCATCGCTCGCACTACCGCGAATTTGTGGACCGTTTCAGTGCCGCCGTTGACGAGATTGTGGTCGGCGATGGCCTCGATCCGGCCTCGACGATCGGGCCGCTCAATAACAAGCCGCAATTCGATGCGGTGAGCGCGCTCGTTGCGCGAACGCGCGCGGGCGGCGCAACGGTGTGCACGCTTGGGCAGAAAGGCGCCGTTGAGGATTGGGGCGGCGGCTATTTCATGCTGCCGGCGGTTGTGACCGATGCGGCGCCGCACGACGAGATTGTGACGTGCGAACAGTTCGGCCCGGTCGTTCCAATCTTGCCGTTTGATTCCGAAGATGAAGCGATTGCCCTTGCCAACGACAGCGAATACGGGTTGGCGGCGTCCGTCTGGACGGATGACGTCGACCACGGCTTTGCGGTCGGCGCGCGCATTCAGGCCGGGAGCGCCTTCGTCAACACGCATCGGCTCGGCGCTTCGGATGCAACGATGCCCTTCGGCGGTTTCAAGCAGAGCGGTCTCGGCCGCGGCCATGGCGTCGTCGCGCTGGAAGAGGCGAGCGAACTGCAAACGCTGGCACACCGGATCGACATGTGAAGGGCGCCGGGGCCCGCGCGATATTCTCGGTGCTGCGCGACTGGGGCATCGAGATGGTCTTCACGTGTCCCGGCAGCACCGAAGCGGCGTTTCTGGACGCCTCAGCCGATGCGCCGGAGGTTCGCGTCGTGCTCGTCACGCACGAATCGATCGCCGTCGCCGCCGCCGACGGGTACGCGCGCGAAACGGGCCGGCCCGCCGTCGCGTATCTGCACGCGAACGTCGGACTCGCCAACGGCATAGCGCACCTGAGCGCGGCGGCGCTGGCATCCAGTCCCGTCGTTGTGCTCAACGGTTTGAAGTCGACGATGATCGCGAATCGCGGCGGCTTCACGACCGCGCCGTATATGCGCGACTACGTGCGTCAGCACGTGCGCCACGCTGCGATTCTCACGCGGGCCGATGCGGTCGCCGAGGAACTCGCGCGCGCGTTGCGCGCGGCGACCGGCGAGCCGGCCGGGCCGGTGTATCTCGGTTTACCGCAGGATCTGGTCGAAGCGGACGTGACCGTCGACATTCCCGCCGCTCCCGCGGGCGACCGCGCCGCGTCGAGGCGCCCCGCACGCGGGGCGATCGACGGCGCCGCCGCCCTTCTTTCTGGAGCACGCGCGTTGACGATCGTCGCGGGCAGCGAGATTGCGCGCGGCGGCGGCCTCGATGCGATCGCCGCCCTTGCGCAGCGGCTGGGCGCGGCGGTGACGATCGAGGACCGCCGCACCATCGAAGCCGTCGGTTTTCGGACCGATCACGTGCAGTTCTGCGGCCCGTTTTCCGCGGACACGGATGCCGATGTCGTGTTCTTGGCGGGAACGCGCTCGCCGATGGAATTCGAGCCGCCGCGCGTACCGGCGCTCCCGCCGGCGGCACGCGTGGTGCATCTGTCCGCGGACGCCGCGGAGATCGGAAAGGTGCACCGCGTCGACGTCCCGCTTGCCGGCGACGTGCGCGAAACGCTCGCGGAATTGCTTCAAGCGCTGCCGGCGGACGATGCGCATGCCGTCGCCGGGCGCCGCGCATTCTGCGCGCGATCGCGTGCCGCGTATCGCAATGCGACGGATGCGGCGCGCGAACGCGCCCGCGACGCCTTCGAGAATGTGCCGATCGTGCCGCCCGCCTTGATGCAGGCGCTGACCGGCATTCTGCCGCCCGATGCGACGATCGTGGGCGATCCGGTGACGAGCGGTGGATATCTGCTCGACCTGCTGCTGACGGACTGCGCGCGCCGGTATCATACGACCGCGAGCGGGTCGCTCGGCTGGGGCATGGGTGCCGCCGTCGGCGTGGCGCTCGCGCGCCCGAACGAGCGCGTGTACGCAATTGTCGGCGACGGCGTCTTCCAATTCGGCGTGCAGGCGCTTGCGACGGCGGCCGCGCTCGATCTCGATATAACATTCATCATCGTCGACAACGCGTCGTACGCAGCGGTTCGCGCGGCGCTCAAGCGCTACCGCGACGGAGCGGCCGGCGGTCCTTTTCCGGCGTCCGATATCGGCGGTCCGGACGTCGCTGCGATCGCGCGCGGCTTCGGCGTGGACGCCGTACGCGTGACGCACTTGCGCGACCTTGCCGCGGCCCTCGCACCTGAGCGCGGTCCGGCACTGGTCGCTGTCAGGACCGATCCCGCGCACACGGGCCCCCCGTGAGGGGCAGCGAGAGGAACGCCGCATGATGTCTCGCGTGTTTGCGGCGCTTTGTGGAACGCTCTCGTTGTCGCTCCTCCCTTGCGCCGCCGGCGCTCAGCCACTGGATCAGGTCGGCGTCGGGTTCGTCAACAGCGTGTCGGACGCGCCGTTTCTGATCGCGGACCGCAAAGGCTATTTTCGCGAAGCCGGCATCAAGGCCAACTTCATCAACTTCAATTCCGGAGCACTGATGGTCGCGCCGCTGGGCGCTGGTCAGCTCGACGTCGGCGGCGGTGCGCCGTCCGCGGGCCTCTACAACGCCATTGGGCGCGGCATCGCGATCAAAATAGTCGCTGATCGCGGCACGGACGCGCCCGGCTACGGCTTCAGCCCGCTGCTCGTGCGCAAGGAGTTGGTAACGAGCGGCAAGTTCAAGAAAATCGCCGATTTGCGCGGCATGAAGGTCGCGGAGCCCGCGAAAGGCAGCACGATCGCCCCGGCAATTGCGAAGCTGCTCGAGCAGAACGGCCTCACATATAATGACGTCGAGCACGTGTTCATCGGATTTCCCGATCAAGTCAGCGCCTTGCGCAACGGCTCCATCGACGCGACCGTCACGCTCGAGCCGTGGGGAACGCAGGCCGTGCGCGACGGCAGCGCCGTGCGCATCGCCGGCAACGACACCTTTTATCCGAACCAGCAGCTCGCCGTGGTCCTGTACGGCAACGACTTCATTCAAAAGCGCGGCGACGTCGCGCGCCGGTTCATGGTCGCGTACGTGCGCGCCCTACGCTACTATCACGACGCCCTGAAGGACGGGCATTTGCGCGGACCGACCGCCGACGATGTGGTCGGCATTTTGAATCAGAGTCTCGGTGTCGAACCGGCGATCTTGCGCGAGATGTCGCCGAGCAGCATGAGCCCGGACGGCCGCGTCAATGCCGTGAGCCTGACCGCCGATTACGACGTGTACAAAAAGCTCGGCATGATCACCGACGACGTTTCCGTCGAGCGCGCCATCGACATGACGTTCGTCGACGCCGCCGTCAAGAAGCTCGGACCGTACAAGCCGCGCAAATAGCGCCGCAGCGCTCGCGCATCGCCCTGCTGATCGGTGCGGGCGTGATCGCCGCGCTGCACTTGGGCAAGGTCCCGCCGGCCATTCCGCTGCTGCGCGCCGAACTTCATGCGAGCGCGCTCACCGCCGGCTGGCTCCTGGCCATTTTCTCGGCGATCGGTGCGGCCGCCGGCATCGCGTTCGGCACGTTCGCGGATCGCGTCGGTCGGCGGCGCGCCGTGGTCGGCGGGCTTGCCGTGCTCGCGCTCGCGAGCGTCGCGGGCGCCTTCGCGCCCAACGCCGCCACGCTGCTGGCGCTGCGCGCAGTCGAAGGCTTCGGCTTCGTGGCGGCCGTCGTCGCGGTTCCCTCACTGATCGTCGATGCGGCCGTACGCCAGCGAGAACGCCGGCTCGCACTCGGGTTGTGGAGTGCGTACGTGCCCGTCGGCTCGGCGATCGCGCTCTTCGCGGCGCCGCTCGCGCTCGCCGGGGGTGGCTGGCGCGCGCTCTGGCTCGCCGCAGGCATCGTCACATGCGCCGCCGCGGCAATCGTCGCTGTCGTTGTTCGCCGCGCGCCGGTTCCCACGCCGAAGAAGGCCACGACGCTCTTGCAAGATGCGCGCGCGGTCGCCTCATCGCGGCTGCCGCTGCTGCTCGCGGGCGCCTTCGTAGGCTATGCGGCGGAATATCTGTCGTTCGTCGGATTTCTGCCGGCGATGCTCGTCGACGGCGGCATTCCGGTCGCGCGCGCCTCGCTCGCGACCGCGTGTGTCGTGCTCGCAAATGGTGCGGGCAACGTCGCCGGCGGCGTGCTCGCGCAATGGACGTCGCGCGCAGCGATCATCGTGACCGGCGCCCTCGCCTTCGGCGCGGGCGCACTCGTGCTGCATGCGCCGGCGCTGCCGCTGGGCGTGCGCTACGGGTTTGCGGTCGCGGCGTCGTGCGCGGGCGGCGCGGTACCGGCCGCGATCTTTGCGTGCGTGCCGCAGTTCGCGCCGTCGCAGCGCCTCGTCGCGACGACGCAAGGGCTCGTCGTGCAAGGTTCGAGCATCGGCCAACTTGCGGGCCCGGTCATTGTCGCGCTCGCCGGAGGCGCGCAGGGGACGCCGGCCTCCGGACTCGTGATGGCGGCGTACGCATGCATCGCCGCTGCGTGCGGACTGCTGCTGCGCGCAGGGGAGCGCGACGCTTAGCGGCGGCGAACAATTATGGCCGCGCGATGATGCCCAGCTGCCCGACCGGGCGCAGAGGCGCGCCGGTGATCCCTTGCAGGTCGGCGATGCTGCAGCCCTCGATGATTTCGCGCACCACAAAACCATCCGCGACATCAATGACCGCGTAGTTCGTATAGATGCGGCTTACGACGCCGGGTGCCGTCAACGGATACGTGCAGCGCTCGAGCAGCCGCGGGCTGCCGTCGCGCATCGTGTGTTCCATGAGCGCCCAGACGCGCTTCGCCCCCGCGGCGAGATCCATGGCCCCGCCCACGCCGGGCGGCATTCCCGCTTGGTCCGTGGACCAATTCGCAAGGTCACCGTTCGCCGCCACTTGGTACGCCCCGAGCAGCGCGACATCGATGTGGCCGCCGCGAATGATCATGAACGATTCGGGATGGTCGAAGATCGCGGCGCCCGGAACCAGCGTGATCATCTGCTTGCCCGCATTCACGAGTTCGGGATCTTCCTCGCCCGCGCGCGGCGGCGGGCCGACGCCCAGCAAGCCGTTTTCGCTGTGATACACGACTTCGCGGTCGCGCGGAACAAACTGCGCGACGCGCGTCGGCAACCCGATGCCCAAATTCACGTATGCGCCGTCGGGCAGGTCTTGTGCGACGCGCCACGCGAGTTCATCACGGGACAGGGGCTTCGCGGCCGGATTCATGCGGAAACCTCGATCACGCGGTCGATGAAAATTCCCGGCGTGACGACGTGCTCGGGATCGAGGTCGCCGAGATTCACGATGCGCTTCACTTGCGCGATGCTGAGCCGCGCGCACGATGCCATCACTGGGCCGAAGTTTCGGGCCGCGCTGTGGTAGGTGAGGTTGCCCCAGCGGTCGCCTTCGTACGCCGCGATCAGGGCGGCATCGGCGACGATCGGCCGTTCGAGGACGTAGGTGCGGCCGTCAAAATCGCGCTCTTCCTTGCCTTCGGCCAACAGCGTGCCGGCCGCCGTCGGCGTGTAGAAACCGCCGAGACCGGCGGCGCCCGCGCGCATCCGTTCGCTGAGCGTTCCCTGCGGGACGAGCTCGAGTTCGATGTTGCCCGCGGCGTACAATTCCTCGAACACGACGGAGCCTTCGCTGCGCGGAAAGGAGCAGACGATCTTGCGCACCCGCCCCGCGTCGAGCAGCGCGGCGAGCCCGGTACTGCGCCCGCTGCCGGCGTTGTTCGAGACGACGGTGAGGTCGCGCGCGCCCTGCTCGATGAGCGCGGCGATCAGCGCAAGGGGCGTGCCGGAATCGCCGAAACCGCCGATGCACACGGTCGCACCGTCGGGGATTCCGCCGACGGCGTCACCGAGCGTGCGCGCGCGCTTATCGATCATCGTGACGGCCCGCTTTTCCCGCGGTTCTCGACGATTCATGCCGCAGGCCGATCCCGCAAAGAACGATTCCGTCGGCGCCGAAACGGCACGACATGAAGCCGAAGATCGGGATTACCGCCGAATCGGGAAAGACGTCGAAAGCCTATGCGGGCGCGCTCGCGGCGTGCGGCGCGAAAACCGTCGTCTTTCCGAACGATGCGGCGCGGATTGACGCGGCCTTGGATTCGGTCACCGGCATCCTCTTGACCGGCGGTCTCGACGTCGATCCGGCGCTCTACGGGCAGCCGGCGCATCCGACGACGGAAACCGTCTCTCGCGAGCGCGATGCGTTCGAGCGCGCCCTCGTGCGGCGGGCGCGCGAGCGCGACATGCCGACGTTGGCGATTTGCCGCGGCGTGCAAATCGCCAACGTCGCCTTCGGCGGGAACTTGATCCAGCACGTGCCCGACGCGTTCGGTAACCGAATCCCGCACCAAGTCGTTCCGAAGAATACGAAGGTCGTGGACGATCACGTCGTCGACGTCGCGCCGGACACGCTGCTCGCGCAAATCGTGAAACGTGCGCGCTTCGCGACCAACTCACGCCATCATCAGGCGCTTGGAGCGCTCGCGTCCGATTTGCGCGCCGTCGCGCGCACGGCGGACGACGTCGTCGAGGCGGTCGAGGCACGGTTTCCCGCGCGCTTCTGGCTCGGCGTGCAGTGGCATCCTGAATCGACGCTCGACCACGACGGCGGCGAAAGCCGCGCGATCTTCGAGGCCTTCGTCGTCGCCGCGGCGCGCACGCCGTAGGTCGTCTACACGAACGCCGGCTTCTTGCCGGATGTGTTTCCGCAAAACCGCATGTGCCGCGCGTGCGAAATGTACCAGGCATGGATGTCGTAGTGCGGCACCGCGTAGCCGGGATGGCCGCGTTCCTCGTACCAGATGTCGACGTGGTCGATCGCATACCCCGGCAACGGCTTGAGTTGTTCGTTCCAACTCGAACCGCGGTCGAAATCTTTCTTGCTCACCATGATCTCGGTGAAGATCGGCTTGCCCTGATACCAGCCGTAAATCGGTCCGAACGGTATGTTCGCCGGCTTGACATAGTGATAGCCCATCGAGGGGATGCAGCCGGCCCATGGTGCGCTTCCGCGCGGTATACCGTGCGGGTGCGCGGGACCGGGCGTCATCATCGTCTTCATCATCTGCGGTGTCATGCCGGGCGGCATCTTGCCGTTCCCCTGCGCGCCGGCAGCGCCGGGCGCGAAAAGAACCGCTCCCAGAAGGACCGGCGTGAGAAACCTCGCTCGTTTAAACACTATTTGCCCGCCTTTCGAAACACAAACGGTCGTCGGTATCAAGCAAATCGAAGGCCGTTTCGTAATCGTCGAGCCGGTGAGCCTCATACAACCGCTCGACGAAGGGACGTTCCTCTGCCGGGATGTCGCGCGTTTTGAATCCACGCAGCCGCTCGCACACCGCCGTTATTGCCGACGGTTGCGCGCGTTCGTGCAGCCACGCGACGACGTCTTGATCCGATGCGGCGGCGCTTTGCACCGCGGCGACGAAATCCTCCGGCGCGACGTCGACAGATCGCAAAAACATCGCGGCGAGCCCCCTGTTCAGGGGACTGTACGTGCCGAGCGAACCGCCCCCAAGCGACGGGCGAGCGCGGTCGATTTTCGAGCAACTGGACGGCGGGTCGCGCGGGGAACTCGCGCGGCGCTTCGTGCACGCGTAGCGGCCATCATACCGGCGCCACGTCGAGCCGTACGCATATGCCCTGCAGTTCGCGCGACGGCGCCGGGTAGCGCGCCATGACGGCCGGGTCGTGGCCGGGGATGATGTGCTGCGGCGAATCCGCCAGCGCGCGGATGCGCGCGTAGCCCTCGATCATGGCACCGACATCGTGCACGATCGGAAACGGCCGGTTCTGTTCGATGTTCGCATACAAATGGCTCGCATCGGAGGCGAGCAGCACGAAGCCGCGCGCAGTTCGAACGCGCACGACTTGCAAGCCCGGCGTGTGTCCGCCGATGAGATGCACCGTGATCCCCGGCGCGAGTTCCCAGTCGCCGTCGTGAAAGACGACGCGCTCGGCGAAAACGGCATGCACGAGCGTCGCGACGTGTGCGGGGTCGAACGGCGCGCGCAGCCGTGCGTGCGCCATGTAGCGGCCGGTCGCGTACTGCAGTTCGCGGTCTTGCACGTGGATGCGCGCGCGCGGAAAGGCGCCTGCGTTCCCCGCGTGATCGTAATGCGTGTGCGTGATCACGA
>JBHEMQ010000100.1:593-10181 GCA_046262475.1 Candidatus Velthaea sp. | reverse complement strand
GCGGCGCAGCACGTCGAGGCCCGCAAGCGTCGCTTGCGGGTGCGGGGTCGCGATCATGCCGCCGGTGCTGCGGGCAACCGCCCGGGACGGGTGAGCGAAGGAACGCTCGGCGATCATTTGAGCCTCATGTCGTAACAATAGATGGCTTCGTCGCCGCGCGCCTGCCACGCCAGGCGCTTCGAGGTGGCGTACAGGTCTTCGTACTGAAAGAGGAACAGCCACGGCGCGTCGTCGTGGATGATGCGCATCGCGCGCGAGTAGATCGCGGCGCGCTTTTTCGCATCGAGCTCGTAGCGCGCGTCGTCGATCAGCTTGTCGAGTGCCGGATTGGAATATGCCGACACCGTCGCTTCGCTTGCGAACAGCGACGCGAGCGTATTGTCGGCGTCGTACGTGATGTTGCCCCACGCCAGTTCGTACATCGGCGCGAGCATCTTTTGATTGGCCTGGCGGTAGTAGCTGACCCATTCCTGCGGCTTGACGTCGACTTTGATGCCGTATTTCTGCAGCTGTCCGGCTACCGCGAGCGCCACTTCTTTGTCGCCGTTGTAGCGCGCGGTCGGCGTGTTGATCGTCAGTTCGAGGCCTTTGCCGTCGGGAAAACCCGCCTTCGCGAGAAGGTCGCGAGCTTTCGCGTCGTCGTGTTTGTAAAGCGCGAGCTTCGGATCGTAGCCGAAGAAGTTGGGCGGCACCGGCTCGCCCAGCTCGTAGGCCCGTCCGCCGAGCACCGCTTTGATGATGGCCGGCACGTCGACGGCGTAGTTCAACGCTTGGCGCAGCAGGCGATTGTTCTGCGGGCCCGGTTTCGTGAGATTGAAGGCGATGTAGAGAACGCGCACGCTCTTGGCACTGGTCATCTGCGTGTTCTGACCGCCGGCCAGCGAGAGCGCGAATTGAAACGGAACGTTCGTGATCAGGTCGGCGGCACCGGTCTTGAGCGCCGCGACGCGCGCCGCGCCTTCCGGCACCGGCTTGAAGACCACGTGCGCGATCGCCGGCGGCCCGCCGAAGTATTTGGGGTTCGCGTCGAGCGCAATCAGCTCGTCCTTACGCCACTCGCGCAGCACGTACGGTCCCGTGCCGATCGGATGCTCCGGCATGTACCCGTCGTTGTGCGCCTGCCAATACTTTGCGTCCACGATGAAGATGGGGCGCGTGATCGCCGGCGGAATCGGCGTCGGCTTCTTCGTCACCAGCCGCGCGGTGTAGGGATCGGACGTTTCGACGCGCGCCACGGTATCGACGCGCGGCACCTGCTGCGAGCGGTACGCGGGATCG
Organism: Candidatus Velthaea sp.; assembly: GCA_046262475.1. Lineage (GTDB taxonomy): Bacteria > Vulcanimicrobiota > Vulcanimicrobiia > Vulcanimicrobiales > Vulcanimicrobiaceae > JBHEMQ01. The sequence goes on along the minus strand of JBHEMQ010000100.1, from coordinate 8,903 downwards.
AGAATCTTCTCGATCGTGAATTTAACGTCGGCGCTCGTGAACGGGTCGCCGTTCGAGAACTGCACGCCGCGGCGCAGCTTGAATTCCCACACCGTGGGGGCCGTCCGCTTCCACGACACGGCGAGGTCCGGAATCAGCTTGCCGGACGGATCGCGGCGCGCCAGCATGTTGAAGATTTGATTGTGAACGTTGGTCGACGTCGTCACCGACACTTTGATCGGATCGAGCGTGTCGGCATCGACCCCTTGCGAGATGACCACCGTTGATTCGGCGGCGCGCGCGGGCGCTGCGCACGTGAGGATTGCGGCGGCCGCGAGCGCGGCGAGCGAGCGGAAGTTCATGGGTCCGACAATACCGGATTTCGCCTGCGAACGCCAGGGACGGTAGGCCAATCTACATACGGAAGATGCCGAAGCGCGACGGCACGGCCGGCGTATAGCGCGCCGCGTTTAGGCCGATAGCAAGGACCTGGCGCGTATCGAGCGGATCGATGACGCCGTCGTCCCACATGCGCGCCGTCGAATAGTAGGGATGCCCTTCTGTTTCATACTTCGCCAGGATGGGCGCTTTGAAGGCATTTTGCTCGGCCGTCGTCGGCGGCGCGCCTTTGCCTTTGTCGGCCTCCATACGCACGGTCAGCAGCGTCGAGGCCGCCTGCTGCCCGCCCATCACGGAGACGCGCGCATTGGGCCACATCCATAACTGGCGCGGCCCGTACGCGCGGCCGCACATACCGTAGTTGCCGGCGCCGAAACTTCCGCCGACGATGACCGTGAACTTCGGCACCATCGCGCACGCGACCGCGGTCACGAGTTTCGCGCCGTCCTTGGCGATGCCGCCGTTCTCGTACTCCTTGCCGATCATGAAACCGGTGATGTTTTGCAAAAACAGCAGCGGCGTACCGCGCTGCGCACATACTTCGATGAAGTGCGCGCCTTTGAGTGCGCTTTCCGAAAACAAGATGCCGTTGTTCGCGAGAATGCCGATCGGGTGCCCGTCCAGATGCGCGAAGCCGCACACCAGCGTCGTGCCGTAGCGCGCTTTGAACTCATGGAAATCCGAGCCGTCCACGATGCGTGCGATGACTTCACGAACGTCGTACGACTGCCGCGCGTCGCTCGGCACGATGCCGTACAGCTCGTGCGCCGCGCGCGCCGGCTCGCGCGGCTCGCGCATCGGCCACGGATCGTAGGAACGCCGATTCGCGTTCGCCACGACGGCGCGCACGATGCCCAGTGCATGCTCGTCGTCGACGGCGTAGTGATCGGCGACGCCGGAAACCCGCGTGTGCACGTCGGCACCGCCGAGTTCCTCCGCCGTAACGACCTCGCCGGTCGCCGCTTGCACCAGCGGCGGACCGCCGAGAAAAATGGTGCCGTTGTCTTTCACGATCACCGCTTCGTCCGACATTGCCGGCACGTAGGCGCCGCCCGCCGTGCACGAGCCCATCACCGCGGCGATTTGTGGGATGCCCTGCGCCGACATCGTCGCTTGATTGTAAAAAATGCGCCCGAAATGCTCGCGGTCCGGAAACACCTCCGCCTGCAGCGGCAAGAATGCACCGCCGGAATCGACGAGATACACGCACGGCAGCCCGTTCTGCTCGGCGATTTCCTGCGCGCGTAAATGTTTCTTGACGGTCATCGGATAGTAGGTGCCGCCTTTCACCGTCGCGTCGTTCGCAACGATGATGCATGGCGTGCCGCTGACCGTGCCGATGCCGGTGACGATGCCCGCCGCGGGAGCTGCATCGTCGTACATGCCGTGCGCCGCAAGCGCGGACAGCTCGAGAAAAGCGCTCCCCGGATCCACGAGGCGGTCGATGCGCTCGCGCGCCGTGAGTTTCCCGCGGCTGCGGTGGCGCTCGACCGCCACGGCGCCGCCGCCGCCGCGCACGCGCGCGAGTTGCGCGCGCAAATCGTCGACCAGCGCGCTCATCGCTTCGGCATTCCGGACGAAGTCGCCGGAGCGTTCATCGAGGCGGCTTTCTAAAACGCTCATGAGAGTTGTGTTAAGCGGCGTGCCGGCCGGCCCCGCTTTGGTTTAAACGCGCCTTAGAATTGCGCGCCGCGCGCACGTGAATCACCTGGGGCGCGTTATGATGACGGTACCGACGCCTTACGCCAGGAGCTCCCGCTTATGCCCGCTGCCCAACCTGCCCCGTATCGGCCCGCCGGCGACCTCAACGTCGCGACGGCGCTTGCGCCGTATGCCGGCACCTGGGACCGCCGTCGCGCTGCGCACCTGCTGCGGCGGGCCGGCTTCGGCGGCACGCCGGATGACGTCACGCGGCTCGCGGCGATGCGCATGAACGGCGCCGTCGATTCGCTCGTGCAGTTCGCCGATGCCTCGCAGCTGCCGCCGATGCCGGAGTTGCAGCCGCTCTACCCGGCGCTGCAGCGGAAAGGCGCGGCAGACCCGGAGGCCGCCCGGGCGGCCGCCATGCAAGCCAACCGCTTGCGCGTGCAAGAAATCGCGGCGCTTCAGACGTGGTGGCTCAACCGCATGATCTCGACGCCAGCGCCGCTGCAAGAGAAGATGACGCTCTTTCTGCACGGGCATTTCACGAGTGCGCCCGGCAAGGGCGTGCAGCCCAGTGATCTCGCGGCACAAAATCAGCTGTACCGGCAATCCGCGCTCGGCAATTTTCACGAGCTCGCGCAAGCGGTCTCGCGCGATCCTGCGATGCTGCTGTATCTCGACAACGCGCGCAGCGCGAAGGCGCACCCGAACGAAAACTACGCGCGCGAGCTGATGGAACTTTTCACGCTCGGCATCGGCAATTACACGGAGAACGACGTTCGGGAGTCCGCGCGCGCGTTCACGGGCTGGTCCGTGCGCCGCGGGCAGGGCTTCGTCTTCAACGCGCGCCAGCACGACGACGGCGTCAAGACGTTCCTCGGCCAAACCGGCAACTTCGACGGCAACAACATCGTCGACATCATCTTCCAGCAGCCCGCGGCCTCCCGCCGGTTGGCGGAGCGGCTGATCTCGTACTTCGTGTACGACGATCCCGAACCGGCGCTCGTCGACGCGTTCGCGGCCGTCATCCGCAAGAACAACTTCGAGCTGCAGCCGTCGGTCTCGACGCTATTGCGCAGCAACGTCTTCTACAGCGACCGCGCGTATCGCGCCCTCGTGAAGAGCCCGGTCGAGTTCGTGGTCGGCGCGTACCAGACGTTCGGGATCGCGCAGGTCGATCCGGTCGCGTTGAATGCCCTGCGCCGGATGGGTCAAGTGTTGTTCAATCCGCCCAGCGTCAAAGGCTGGGACGGCGGCGCGGCATGGCTCAACAGCCAAACCGTGCTGACGCGCGAGAACTTCGCGAGCGCGCTGATGGCAAATCCGGCAATGACCAAGGCCGCGTGGCTCGGCGAAAGCCTCGGCGCAACGGAGCCCGAGACAGTCGCGCGCACGTTGACCCAAACGCTGCTCTTCGGGGACGTAAGCCCCGCATCGATGGCGCGGCTCGTCGGCTACTTGAACGGCGCCGGCGTCAGTGCCCGCGCGGCGTTCGGACGCGAGAACGCGGACGAGCGCGTGCGCACCGCCGCGTACCTCACGATGGCCATGCCCGCGTACCAGCTCAATTAGGACACGATTGCAATGCAGATGAAGCGTTCCGCCTTTCTCCTGGGTGCCGTCAGCGGCCTCGCCGTCGTCGGCCGTACCGACAACGTGTTCGCACAGGCGCTCGCACAAACACCGCTCGCGGGCTTACCCGGCGGCGGCGATGACCGCATTCTCGTCGTGATCAACTTCCAGGGTGGCAACGACGGTTTGAATACCGTCGTGCCGTTCGCGATGGAGCAGTACTACCGGTATCGCCCGCAAATCGGCGTGCGGCCCAACGACGTGCTGCGCATCAACGACCAGATCGGCCTGAATCCAGTGCTGAAGCCGCTCAAGGACTTGTACGATCAAGGCAAAGTCGCGATCGTGCAGGGCGTCGGCTATCCGCAGCCCGATCACTCGCATTTCCGCTCGACCGAAATCTGGCAGACGGCCGCACCCGACAAATATTTGTCGACCGGCTGGCTCGGGCGCTATTTGGACGAGGCGGGCCTTCCGAAGAACAACCTCTTCAACGCGGTCGCACTCTCGCAGGTGCTTCCCGAAGCGCTCGTCGCGCGCAACACCGACGTGCCGGCGATTCCCCAAACGCAGGGCTACGGTCTCGCGAGCGACCGCAATGCGATGAGCCGCGACGCGTTTAGCCAGTTCGTCGCCGACAACACGGTGCCGTTCCGTTCGCCGTACCTCGCGCGCGTGGCCGAAATCGAAGACCACGCCCAGCGCGGCGCGCAGGAGTTGCCGAAGCTCATCAGCGGCTACCAGCCGCAGGCGAACTATCCGGCGACGCAACTCGGCCGCTCGCTGGCGCTTGCCGCGCAAATCGCCGGCGGCCGTCTGGGAACGCGCGTCATCTACATCCAGCACGGCTCGTTCGACACGCACACGACGCAGCCACAAACGCAAGACCGTCTCCTCGCCGACTTCGCCAACGCGCTGAGCGCCTTTTACACCGATCTTGCGGCGCACGGCAATGACAAGCGCGTGCTGACGATGACGTTCTCGGAGTTCGGCCGGCGCGTCGGCGAAAACGCGAGCCGCGGCACGGACCATGGCACTGCCGCACCGCTGTTCATGATCGGCGGCAACGTGAAGGGCGGGCTCTACGGCGCGCATCCTTCCCTCGACGACCTTGACAAGGGTGATTTGAAGTTCACGACCGACTTTCGCAGCGTGTACGTCACGGTGCTCGAGAAGTGGCTCGGCCGTCCGTCCGGACCCATCGTCAACGGCAGGTTCCCCCAAATCGCGATGATCTGAGCCTCGCGCTACAGCACGCGGGATTCGCCGGCTTCGCCTTGCGGCTCGTGCGCGAGCTGCGGTCGCACGACGCCGAGAACCCGGCCGGTGCCGTCGCGCAGCTCGATTTCCGATACGCCGGCGGCATCCAAAAAACGCATGTAGACCGAGTCGCCGCGCGCCGCGAAGCGGCCGCGAACCACGGACTCCGCGGCATCGCCGCGGCGCACCGCAACGCTCCAGTCCGTCGAGCCGGGCGACGCCACGACTTCGTACCACATCCCATGCCGTTCGTATAGCAGCTTTGCGTCGATCGGCGTGCCGTTGGGAGCGACGAATTGCGCATGGGCGAAGTGACTGTGCACGAGGGCGCGGAGCGAAGCGCCGTCGGCATCGACCGCCGACACGAGCGCGAGATGCTGCTGCGTGAGAACGCCGGTCGAGAGCGCGAAGGCGGCGGCAGCGGCCGCGGCCCAGGAATATCGTCGCGGCCGCGACGCCTGGATGCGAGCAGTCGACGACGACAAGCGCGCAACGCGCGGCGCTAGGGTGGGCGGCGCCGCTTGCAACGGTACCGTGGCCTCGACGAGCGTCGCGATCGCGGCTTCCGCGCGGCCGAGGCGACGCGCGCACGAATCGCAGATCGAAACGTGTTCGTCGACGCGTTCGCGCTCGTCGGGTTCAAGCACGCCCAGTGCGTAAAGTTCGGCCTCTTCGGTGATGTGATTCACGGCGTTCCTTCATTTACCGGGGGATGCATCGTGAGTGCGAGTTTTCGTAGAGCGATCGATGCGCGGCTCTTCACGGTGCCGAGCGGAACGCCGAGCCGTGCGGCAATCGCCGACTGCGACAGATTGCCGTCGTAGGCCAACTCGAGGACCGTGCGCTGGTCGGCCGGCAGCGCTGCCATCGCCGCGCGCAACCGCGCGATGTCGACGTGCTCGATGTCTTCGAAAGCATCGCGTCCGTCGCTCTTCAGCAATGCGGCTTTTTGCTCGATCGTCGCGTGGCGCGCCGCATTGCGCCGGCGGGTCAGCGCTTCGTTGCGGACGCAGACGACGAGAAAAGCGCGCAAGGCACCGCGTTCCGGCCGGTACGATTCCGGATGCGACCACACGCGTACGAACGCATCGTGGATGCAGTCTTCCGCTTCCGGGCCTCCGTTCACGCTACGCGCAACGCTGTAGAGCAGATCTCCGTAGCGGCGATACGCTTCAGTGAGCGCGTCGGGCACGCGGTCGACGAACGCTTGCGCCAGCGCTGCGTCGCTCATGTGCTGCGCGCTCGTCATGCGATCGATCATCCCATTATGCGAGATCGTGGTCGGCGACGGTCGCAACGGCGCCCTCGATCCGAACCGTGCGGTAGCCGAGGACGCTCAGCAGGTGGTCTTTGGGAACCGTGAGCGGCCCGGGCTGCTCGGCGGTGCCGGGAGCCGGCTGCGGATACGCCGTTGCGGCCGCAGTGTAGAAGCGCATGTTGCCTTCGGTATGCGTGACGATCTGGTGGATGTGGCCGTTCAGCACGGTGACCGACGAAAAGCGGCTGAGCAGTGCGAGCGCTTTGGCGCCGTCTTCGGTCGTCCAGCCCCACTTCGGATACAGCGCATACAGGGGCACGTGGCCGAGCACGACGACGGGTTTGTCGTTTTTGTGGGCGGCGAGATCCTTCGCGAGCCAATCGAGTTGCTTGCCGCCGAGCAGCCCCATGCGCTCGAACGCGAACACATTGACCAGCGCGACGAAATGGATGCCGTGGTCGTCCCAGGAGTACCAGCCGTCCGACGCGTCTTTCTTGCCGAAGGCTCCGAAATAGTTCCGCAGCCCGGCCGCGCCGATCACGTCGTGCTCGCCGGGCAAGGTTAAGAGCGGCGCGCGCAGGCCTCCGAGGATGTGCTTGGCCGTATCGAATTCATCGGCTTTCGAAAGATGCGTGATATCGCCGGTGTGCACGACGAACGCGGGCTGGTTCGGCAGCGCGTTGATCGCGGCCACGGTTCTTGCAAGAGTCCCCGGGACGTCTTCATTGGCGGCTTGATGGAAACCGATGTGGCTGTCGCTGATCTGAACGAAGGAAAAGCCCGAGGTTTGCGCTCGTGCGACGATTGGCTCGATGATGCCGAGGCTGCCGGCGGCAAACGCGATGCCGGTTCCGGTCCAACCGATGTGCTGGCAAAAATTGCGACGTTTCACGGCGTGCGCGCACCCGTCACCACGATCTTGCCTTTCATGTACGGGTGCATCTCGCAGTAGTACGCGAAGGCGCCGCTTTTTTGGAACGCATGCTTCCACGATTGATGCAGATCGAGACCGTCGGAGTCGAACGACTTGTCCGTCGCCGTGACGGTATGCGGCTCCTTATCGTCGTTGACGAAGGTCACGGTCGTGCCTGCCGGGATCGCCAAACTCCGCGGCGTGAACGAAAAGTTCATGATGTGAACCGTTACTGACGGCGTCGTTGCGGCCGCAGCGTTCGGCCGGTGTCCGGCCGCGAGCGGTGCGAGGATCGCGAGGACGAGGGTGGCGATGCGGAGAGTTCTCATGCTCATCATACGCGTAACTCTGCCGCTCGGATCAAACGACGCTGCTCATTGACCGGGTCGCCACGGCGCGGTTCGGCTCCAGTCTCCCGCCACCCGGACCGTTCAGCGTACGCGCAGCGCCTTAGCGGCGGCCGCCGCTGCGGTCCATTAGTTGACCCAGATACGTGCCCCATACGGCCGGCAGCGTGTGCGTGCGGTGGCCGCGCGTTTGCGGCGAGATCGGTATGAGGACGAAGCGCCCGTTTTTCACGTGTGCCATCTCGCGTTCCATGATGCCGAGCTCCGGCGGGTTGATCTGGTCGTCCGCGGAGTTGATTGCAAGCAGCGGCGCGACGATCTTGCCGAGATCCGCTTCGGGATCGTAGTCGCGCGACGATTCGAACTGATAGATCATGTCGTTCGCGTCGTAATTCTTCACGCGCGTTTTGATCGAGTTCGCATAATATGCATCGGCGCTGTCGCGCGTGCCGAACTGAGATTGGTTGTAGAGCGGCGCGCTACCCAGAAACCACAGCATGTCGACCGCCGCTTTCAGGCCGCCCGGCTGCTGCGTATACTCGCCGCCGTTGTAGCCGGGGTCGTTGCGCAAATCGTCGACGATCATGTCGCGCCACACGCGGTTGCGGCCGGAAATCTGGATCGGCAGCGACGCGAGCGGCATCAGCGCATCCATCATCGCAGGATACGACTCGCCCCACAGCCACGTCTGCATTCCGCCCATCGAGGTCCCCATCACGAGACGCAAATGATCGACGTGCAAGGCGTCGGTGACGACGGCGTGCTGTGCCGCGACCATATCGCGGTAACCATAGTGCGGGAACTTGGCGTGCAGACCGTCGCTGGGTTTGCTCGATTCGCCGTGTCCGATGCCGTCGGTGATGATGATGAAGTATTTCGAGGCGTCCAGCAGACCGCCGGCCGCAAAGAGCACGCCGGCGAACCCGTCGCCCAGGAAT
>JBHEMQ010000100.1:0-583 GCA_046262475.1 Candidatus Velthaea sp. | reverse complement strand
CCGCCGGTACCGTGCAGGACGAGAACGGCGTTGGCGACGCGGCCGCGCGCATCGCGTTGCGGCGTTCCGACCGTGACGTAATGCAGGCGCAGCCGCTGCATCGTCTCGCCGTCCGCGAACCGGAACGTGGGCACGACGTACGTGCCGTCAACGGGCGCCGGATACGAAGCGGCAGACGCGAAACCCGCGAGCGCGAGGGTCAGAACGACGCAAAAAACGACCGAGCGTATCATGGCCGCCGATTCGCGGAACGTACTCGCCGGTCCATTCCGCCGCGGATAGGGCATTTACATCTATATGCAAAATGCGATGCAGCCGACCATGAACCTTCCGACGGATCAGACCGGGCTGCCGCCGCGCGGAACACCCAAGAATTATCTTGTGGCGTGGGTGCTCGTGATGCTAAAGCGTTCCCACCTTCACGGCTACGAAATCATGAAGGAGCTGCGCGAGGAGTTCGGCATCACGTGCGATCCGGGCACCGTCTACCGTACGCTGCGCAAGCTCGAGAGCGGCGAATTGATTCGCTCGCACTGGGATGCCGACGATCAAGGCCCGGCGCGCCGCGTATACGAGCTCACCG
>JBHEMQ010000099.1:9717-10213 GCA_046262475.1 Candidatus Velthaea sp. | reverse complement strand
AACGAGCCGCAATCGGCTTGCACCGCGAGCAGCGCTCGCGCGTTGGTGACCGCCGAGGCTACCTTCGCGCGGTTGCGCACGATGCCCGGATCGTTCAGCAGGGCCGCCGTCTTGCGCGCGTCGTACCGGGCGACGAGCGTGGGATCGAAACCATCAAAGACCTCGCGGTAGCGCTCGCGCTTGCGCAAGATCACTTCCCAGCTGAGTCCGGCCTGCGCACCCTCCAGCACGAGCAACTCGAAGAGCCGGCGGTCGTCGTGGACGGCCACGCCCCATTCCGCATCGTGATAGGCGATCGCGAGCGGTGTCGTGGCCCACGCGCAGCGGCGCTCACCCTTTGGCGATCTTGCGCACCGCGTCGAGCGTATTTTCGACGTGTTTGTCGGGATTCAAGCTCGTGTAAGCGTAGGCGATCTTGCCGTTCGGCGCGATCACGTACGAGGTGCGGTTGGCGTACTTGTCTGCGAGCACCGCATGGTACTCGCGCGCGACCTTC
>JBHEMQ010000099.1:0-9707 GCA_046262475.1 Candidatus Velthaea sp. | reverse complement strand
AACGGCAAACTTGGAGCGGCACTCGCTCGTGGCAAAGCGTTTCAGTTTGTCGATCGCGTCGCCCGACACGCCGATGACGGACGCTCCGAGTTTCTTGTAGTCGTCGACGTGATCGGCGAAGTCGTGCGCTTCGAGCGTGCAGCCGCTCGTGAACGCCGCCGGGTAGAAGTACAGCACGACGGGGCCCTTGTGCAGCTCCGCCGTCAGGTCGAACGTGAACACGTCGGCGCCGAGCGTCGCGGGCAGTGAAAAGGGCGGCGCGGCCGCGCCCACGGCGATCGCCGCGGATGCCGGGCCCAGTGCCAGTCGCGCGGCGGCGGCCGTCGCGACGCCCGCCGCGACGCCCGCGGCGAGCAGTTGCGCGCGAGAAATCTTCATGAAGGTGGTTCTCCGATTGATGCGGTTGCCCGCCGCTTCGTTCGCGCGGTGCCGGAAGCGCGCCTACAACCCCAGCATACGCGCGATGAGGAGCCGCTGCACTTCGTTCGTGCCTTCGCCGATCTCGTTAACCTTTTGATCGCGATACATGCGCGAAACGGGATACTCGTCCATGAAACCGTACCCGCCGTGAATCTGCACCGCCTCGTTCACGACGCGGCGCGAGACCTCGCCGGAATAGAGTTTGGCGAGGCTTGCCGTCATGGCGAAATCCCGGCCGGCGTCCTTCTCCCACGCCGCCTTGAGCACCATGAGCTTCGCATGCTCGATTTCCATCAGCATATCCGCGAGCTTGAACTGAATCGCCTGAAACTTCGCGATGGGTCGTCCGAACTGGTGCCGGTCCTTCGCATAGCGTAACGCCTCGTCGTAAGCGCCCCACGCCAGGCCGACCGAGAGCGCTCCGACGGAGATGCGGCCGCCGTCGAGCGTCGCGAGAAATTGCTTGAGCCCCTGGCCGCGCGGCCCTAGCATGTTCTCCTCGGGAACGGCGGCGTCGACGAATGCAAGCTCTCGCGTGTCCGACGCTTTCCAACCCATCTTGTTGTACTTCTTGGCCCGCGTAAAGCCGGGGGTGTCCTGCGGCACGATGATATTGCTGATCTCCGGCCGGCCCCGCGCGTCCGTGCCGGTCACCGCGGTAATGGTGGTACCGCCGGTGATATCCGTGCCGCTGTTCGTGATGAAGGCCTTGGTGCCGTTGACGATCCACCGGCCGTCGCGCAACTCCGCGCGGGTCTGGGTGGCGCCGGCATCGGAACCCGCACCCGGCTCGGTCAGGCCGAACCCCCACAGGCGCCGGCCCTGCGCCAGCGGCACCAACAAGTTTTGTTTCTGTTCCTCGTTCCCGAAAAGGTAAAAGGGCGATGCGCCGAGCGAGACGTGCGCGGCCAGCGTGATCGCAACCGAAGCGTCGGCACGAGCAAGTTCCATCACGGCGAGCGCGTAGCTCACCGTGTCGGCGCCGGCGCCGCCGTACTCCTCGGGAAACGGCAATCCCAACAAGCCCAGGCCCGCCATCTTTGCGACGATGTCGTACGGGAACTCGGCGTTCCGGTCGAGTTCCTCGGCCCGCGGTGCGACTTCTTCGCGCGCGAACTCGCGACAGAGCGACTGGATCGCCTTCTGATCGTCGGACAAATCGAAGTTCATGTTCCGGAGGTATGACTGAGGTATGTTCGGAAAAAACCCTCTAATGCGAGGCGTAACGACGGCGTGATCAGCCTCCGCGGCGTAACTCTGACGTATCCGAACGGCGTTCGCGCACTCGACGACGTCGATTTGGAAGTCGCGAAGGGTTCGTTTGTGTTTCTCGTCGGGCATTCCGGAACGGGCAAATCGAGTCTCCTCAAATTGCTCTACCGTGAAATGCTCCCGAGCGCCGGCGAAGTGTACGTGGACGACGTGCGCGTCGATCGTTTGCGCCGCTCGAAAGTCGCGAAGCTGCGGCGGAACATCGGCGTCGTGTTTCAAGATTTCAAACTGCTCTCACACAAGACGGTCTGGGAGAATGTCGCGTTCGCGCTGCAGGTTACCGGCGCAAGCACGCGCGACGTCATGCGGCAGGTGCCGCGCGCACTCGATCTCGTTGGCCTGTCCCATAAGAGCCGCATGTTTCCGAGCGAACTGTCGGGGGGCGAGCAGCAGCGCGCCGCAATCGCGCGCGCCCTCGTGAACAATCCCAAGATCCTGCTCTGTGACGAGCCGACCGGCAATCTCGATCCGTCAAACACGACCGAGATCATGGAGCTCTTGCAGCGCATCAACCTCAAAGGCACGACCGTGCTGGTCGCCACGCACAATCAGGCGGTGGTCGACCGCATGCGGCGTCGCGTCGTCCGCCTGGAAGACGGCCGGATTCTGCACGATGACGAGCGAGGGTATTATTTCCGTGGACTTGGGCAGACTACGCTTCTTTCTGGGTGAGGTTGCCGCCAACTTCACGCGCAACGCCGCGATGCAGTTCACCGCGATCGGAACAGTCGCCGTCACCATCGTCATGCTCGGCGCGTTTTTGTACGTGCGCGAGACGATCGCGTCCTTCGGTACGGGCGTTCTTTCGAAGATCGAAGTCGCCGTCTATTTGAAGGACGACGTCAACGACGCGCGGGCCAAGGCGATCGCGGTAAAGTTCGCCGCGGACAAGCGCATCTCGGGCGCGACGTACATTCCGCGCCGTGAAGGCCTGCGGCGAATGAAGGACGTTTTGGGCCGCGACTTCGACACCTCGCTGCTCACGACGAACCCATTGCCCAACGCATTTCACGTGCGCGTACGCAATCCCGACGACGTCGTGCGCGTCGCCGCGTCGATCGGCAAATACCCGGGCGTCGCGAAGACCGAATATGCCGCGGAAACCGTCACCAAGCTGCTGCGCGTCGCCGACGTTTTGGCGCGCGTCGGCGTCATCATGATCGCGCTGCTCGTCGTAACCGCCGCGATCATCATCTCGAACACGATCCGCCTCACGGTCTTCGCACGCCGGCGGGAAATCGCAATCATGCAGCTCGTCGGCGCCACGAACATGTACATTCGCATGCCGTTCATCGCCGAAGGGATGCTTGCGGGCGTTCTCGGCGCGGGGCTCGCGCTCGGGGTTCTGCTGATCGCACGCACGCAAATCGTGCCGAAGCTCGCGGCGATGCTGACGTTCGTGCCGTTCCACGTGAACGAGTCGATGCTGGCGCTGCAGTGTCTGGCCGTCGGCGCAGCCGTCGGCTTCATCGCGGCCTGGCTTTCCGTCGGGCGGCACCTGCGTGCGTAAGCGCGGCGCGTGACTGCCGCGGTGTCCGCCACGCGGCCGACGATTTTGATCGTCGACGACGACCGCAACCTGAGGACCGTGATCGGTGCGAATCTCGAACTGGCCGGCTACACCGTTTCGACCGCCGCGGACGGCAGTGCAGCCCTCGTGATGCTCGACGTGGAGCTTCCCGATCTCGTCGTCCTCGACGTCATGATGCCGGGCATGGACGGCTACGAGCTGTGCCGCCGCATTCGCCGTCATCCGACCGCCGCGCACGTGCCGATCATCATGCTGACCGGACGCTCGGAGACTGACGACGCCGTCAGCGGTTTCGAGGCGGGCGCGGACGACTACATTCTCAAGCCGTTTTCGCCGAAGGAAATGATCGCGCGCGTGCGCGCCAAGCTGCGGCGCGTGGCCAACGACTCCTCGCTGAATCCGCTGACGCGGCTGCCGGGTAACATCGCGATCGAGGCTGAGATTCGCAAGCGCTTCGATGAAGGCGTATCGCTGGCCGTCGTGTACATCGATCTCGACAACTTCAAGGCGTTCAACGACGTGTACGGGTTCGTGCGCGGCGACGAGGCGATCCGGCTGGTCGCCCGCGGCCTCCTCAACGCGGTCAAGCACGTCGGCGGCGAAGACGATTTCATCGGTCACATCGGCGGCGACGACTTCATCCTGGTGTCGACGCCCGCCCGCGCCGAAGCGCTTGCGCACGAAGTGGCGGCAGCGTTCGACCGCGACGTGCCGGTGCTGTACGATCCCAAGGATCTCGAACGCGGTTGGATCGAGACCCGCGACCGGCGCGGCACGGTTATGCGGTATCCCGTCATGTCGCTCTCGCTGGCGGTCGTGACGAACGCGACCCGCTCCATTCGAAACTATCAGCAGATCGGCGAAGTGGCGGCCGAACTCAAAACGTACGCAAAACGGCAGCCCGGTTCGTTCGTCGCTACGGACAAGCGGCGCTCCTGATGCGCCGTGTCGCCGCGCTCCTCGTTGCCGCGCTGCTGACCGCACCCGGCCCGGCGGCCGCCAACAGCCGCATCGATGAAAAAATCCAACATCAGCAGCAAATGATTCACGCAGCGCATCAAAAGCTGCAGGCGAAGCGCGCACAGTTGCACGATGCGAAGATCAAAGTCGGCACGCTCCAAGAGCAGCTCGACGCGACCAACAGGAACATCGCCGGGGTCACCGGACGCATCGCGGTGCTGCGCGGGCAGATGCGTTCGACGGAACGCAAACTCGCGTGGACCCGCATTCAGCTGAACGCCGCGCAAGAGACGCTGCGCCGCCATAACGATGCGCTCAACCGCCGCCTCGTCGACGCCTACGAACACGGCGATCTCGGCTATCTGGAAGTGCTGCTCGAAGCGCGTTCGTTCACCGACTTCGTCGAGCGCTGGAACGACATCCGCTACATCATCCGCGCGAACGAAGCGACGATCCGCCAGCGTCGGTCGGTCGAAGCGCACGTGCGCGGCATCGAACGCTCGCTGGTCGGTACCGAGGCGATGCTGCAGAATCAGCGTTCGCGCGCGGATCAGGAAGAAAACGCGCTGAGTGCCCTGGCGTCGCAGCGCCGTTCGCTCGTCGTCGCCGCGGCGCACGAAAAGAGCGAGGCACAGACCGAGGTCGCGCAATACGAGGAGATGACCGCCGAGGAAGAGGCGGCGCTCGAACAGCTCATTCGGGAAAAACAAGCCGAGGAAGAGGCCCGCCGCGAAGCGGAGCGCCGGGCGCGCCAGCTCGCCGGCGAACCCGTCGCCCCGATCGCCGGCGCCCCGGGCAGCGTCAGCTGGCCCGTGTCCGGACGCATCACGTCGCCGTTCGGCATGCGGAACCACCCCACGCTCGGCGGCTTCCGGCTGCACGCGGGCATCGATATTGCCGCCTCGCAAGGGACAACCATCGGCGCCGCCGCCACCGGCCGCATCATCATCGCGCAGTACGCCGGCAACTGCGGCAACATGATCACGGTCGATCACGGTGGCGGGATGGCCACCAACTACTGCCACCTCTCGCAGATATTCGTGGGCGTCGGCCAGGACGTGCAGCGCGGCCAAGCGATCGGCGCCGTGGGTATGACCGGCGACGCGAACGGGCCGCACCTGCACTTCGAGGTCCGCATTCACGGCCGCCCCGTGGACCCGCTCGGTTACTTGCGTTAGCAACCCCGGTCATCTCTGCGCAATCACAGCCGCGACGCGTAACATTTCGGGTACAGGACGGGTCCTAGAAGCTACAGCGCAGCCCGCCCCCGGTGCGCGGCTGCGGTTGCGCCGTCTTTTTTCCGAGGTTTGTTGAACGTTGTCTGCCCGTGTGCGCCTGGTGCTCGCCGCCCTCGTCGTTACCGCTGCTTCGCTGGGCGGCGCGGCGTACGTCAATCGAGCCTCCGCCGATGACACGACCGTCGTCTCGCAGAGCGGCGGGCGCGTCGCCGGGCTCGACCTGAATGCGCTGACGGGCAACGCCGACACGAATCGGCGCATGCTGGCCCTCGCCTACGATCAGGTGGAGCGCGAATACTACAAGCCGGTCGACGCGCAGGCGCTGCTGCGCGGCGAGCACAAGGCGCTCATCGCGTTCTTGAAAGCCCGGAAGGTCGCGAAACCGAGCCTCCCGGACGCGATGGCGAGCGGCGACCGCCAGCGCGATCTCGCGCTATTGCAGACGGAAGTCCAAGTCGCGCAGCGCGCCTATCCGCGCGCGGGAACGCACGACGAGTTCACGCAGGCCGCGATCTCCGGCATGCTTAGCTCCTTGGGCGACCCGTACACTGCCTACTTATCGAAGGCCGAAATCAACGGGCTCGAAGAGCAGCTGCGCGGCGGAAATTTCGGCGGGATCGGCGTGTACATCGTGCAGGACCCGAAGACCGGCGCGATCATCGTGGATCCGATCGAGGGCAATCCGGCGATCAAGGCGGGCGTCCGGCCCGGCGACGTGATCACGGCCGTCGACGATACGTCGACGATGGGCGAAAAACTCGACGCCGTCGAGAAGCGCATTCGTGGGCCGCTGGGCACGGTCGTGAGCCTCAAGATCCGCCGGCACGATGCGACAGAGCGCACCGTGCGCGTCACCCGCGCCGAGATTCACGTTCCGTCGGTCCGCGCGAAGATGGAAGACGGCGTGGACTACGTGCGGCTCGCGGACTTCGGCCAGACCTCCGCCGACGAAGTGCGCGCCGCGATGCTGGACGGAAAGCGGCATAACGCCCGCGGCTACATCCTCGACTTGCGCAACAACGGCGGCGGACTGCTCGACGCGGCCGTCGACATCTCGAGCCTATTCATTGCGCAAGGCACGATCGTTTCGACCGTCGACCGCGCCGGCAACAAGAAATCGAAATCCGCCAGCGGCGGTGCGATCGGCGTGACGCCGCTCGTGCTTCTCGTCAATAAGTACACCGCCAGCGCGTCGGAAATCACCGCGGGCGCGGTACAAGATTATCATGCCGGGACGATCGTCGGTACGAAGACCTTCGGTAAGGGCGTCGTCCAGAGTCTCTACAATCTGCCGGACAAAGGCGCGCTGAAGATCACGACCGCCCGATACCTCACCCCGGCCGGGCGAGACATCCACCACAAGGGGATCCTTCCCGACGTCACGGTCGACCAGCGCGTCGACGTTCCCATCGATACGGCCAACGACAAACAGTTGGCCGTGGCGAAATCGATCCTGAAAAAGGACTCCAAATGAAACGCCTCGTCCCGATCGCATTGGCGCTCATGCTCGGCCTGGTCCCGGCGCACGTCCCGGCCGCAACGCCGGCCATCGGACTGTCGCAACAACAGGCCACCGAGCTCGTCGCGAGCTACGCGCACCTGACGTCGGAATTTTACAAGAAGGTCGACAAGCAGGCCGTGCTCGACGGCGCGCGCACCAACGTAATCGCCTACCTAAAGTTGCACGGCGTCGCGAGCCCATCGCTCGAGCCGCTGCGCGCGAGCGACGACGACGCGACGAACGCACGCAACCTCGAACGCGAGGTCGCCTCGACGGTCAACGCATACGCTGCGAAGATCGGCGACAAAAAAGACCCGAAGGACGCGAAGTCGCCGCTGGTTCTTTACGGCCCGAAAACCGGCGCGCAAAACATTACGTACGCCGCCATTTCGGGTGCGCTCGGTGCGGTGAAAGACAAATACACCGTCTTTCTTTCGCCGAAAGAATACAGCGAGTTGAACGAGGGTCTCGACGGAACCGATTTCGGCGGCGTCGGGCTCTCGTATGACATCGACGAACAAAGCAAGACCATCCACGTGCAGAATGTCATCATCGACGGCCCGGCTGAAAAAGCCGGGGTCCTTTCCGAGGATTACATCACGGCGGTGGACGGTAAGAACGTGCACGATCTCGTCGTCGGTAAGCCGCCGGAGGCGCAGACGAAAATCGTTTCCGGCTTGTTGCGCGGCGAGGCCGGCACCAAGGTGCAGCTGACCATTCAGCGCAGCGGACAGGCGCTGACCGCACCCGTCAGCGTCACCCGCGCGGTGATCCATTCACCCAGCGTTAATCTGAAGATGCTGCCGAACGGAATCGGCTGGGTGCAGCTGACCGTGTTCGGTTCCGATACGGCGAACGAGTTGAACCGCGCGCTCGCGCGGCTCGACTCTCAAGGCGCGAAGGCCTACGTGCTCGACCTGCGCTACAACGGCGGCGGTTACCTAAACGCGGCCGTCGACGTGAGCTCGAAATTTATTGCGAGCGGTCCGATCGTTACGGTGGAATCGCGCGCCGGCACCAACACGGAGTACGATGCGGAAAACGTTGCAATCGCGCCGCGCCCGCTCGCCGTGCTCGTCAATCACTACACAGCGTCGGCATCCGAAATTACCGCCGGCGCAATTCAAGACAGCGGCGTCGGCACGGTGATCGGCACCAAGACCTACGGGAAGGGCGTCGTGCAGTCGATCTATCCGCTCGGCGACGGGTCGGCGGTCAAGATCACGACCGCCCGATATCTGACGCCGCACGGACGCGACATCAACACGGTCGGCATCACCCCTGACTTGCTTGCCGATCTCCCGAAAGATGCGAAAATCCGGCCGGGCGATCCCGCCAAAGATCCGCAGTTGCAGCAGGCGATGACGTTCCTGCAAGGCAAAATCGCGGCCCTCGACTCAACAAAATAGCTTCCCTCGTCACAAGCTCGCCGACGCTAGGAATCGCCGGCGGGCTTGTTCGTTTTTGACTCGTGCGGGAACAGGGCGGATTCGATTTCGCGGAATGACGTAAAGCTCACGCACGCAAGGCCGCGCTTTCGGCAATAGGCTTCGAGCGCGCGGTTCTTTTTTACGAAACGGCGGTCGGCTTCGAGCGCCGCCTCGAAGTCGCTGATACCGTCCCCGACGTACACCGTCGCTTCGCCCCTGCTGCGCGCCGCGCGAACGTGCGCGGCCTTGTCGTGCCCGTTCGCGGAGTCGTCGATGAAACTCATGGTCCAGCCGGTCGCCGCGAAATCCACGTCGTTGGCGAGCACCGGAACATCGACGCCGGCGCGCGCGAGCGCGGGACCGATCACGGAACGAATGCCGCTCGAAACGACGCGCACGTCGGCGCCATGCGCGCGCGCCGCCGCAACGAACGGCGCGAACGCCGGATCGACATGCGCGCGCGTCTCCAGAAACGCAAGCGCCGCGGGCTTACTGCACCGCACGTACGCCGCCTGCCGTGACAGCGCTTCGCGCAAGGAAACGCGCCCGGCGACGAGATCGGCATCGAGCGCATCCCAAACCGCATCGCCCGCCGCGTCGCGAACCAGCGCGTCGAAGGTGTCGATGTCGGTGATCGTGCCGTCGAAATCGACGAACACGACCACTATTTTTTCTTACGCGTCGATGCGGCTTTTTTCGCAGCGGTCTTCTTGACGGACGTGGCCTTCTTGGCGCCGGCCGCTTTTTTCGCGGGGGCTTTTTTCGCGGGCGCCTTTTTCGCGGCCGCGCGCTTCGGTGCGGGTGTCTCCGCCGGCGCCGCCGCAGGAGCGACCGCACGCGGCGTCCGCTTGCGCGGCGTTTCGGTCGCCGTTGCAGCCTCTGCGTCGGCCGCTGCGGTGCGGGAGCGGCGTGCCCGCTGGGCGCGGTCGTCTGGTTGCGGCGCCGGCAGCACGGGAAGCCGCGCCGCCTCGAGCGGCGCAGCGGCGGCCGGTTCGCCGTCGCCCGCGCTCCGGCGGCGCCGCGCCGGCCGCGTCACCTTGACGTCCGGAGACGCATCCGGCGCCTGAATCGAGGGCGGCGGCGGTTCCACGGCAACGTGCGCGGTCTTGCGAGCCCACGGTGCGATCGCCCGGGACGGTTCGCGCGGCGCGGTTTCGCCGGTGGCTTGCGCCGCACCACCGGAATCGACGCGGAAGATGTGACGGTCCGGAACGGAGGTTTGCGCCGGCTGTGCGGCTTGCGCGACACCGTCCTGCGGCCCGCGGCCGCGACGGCGGCGCCGGCGGCGGCGGCGTTTGCGGTCGCCGTTCTCACCCGGGACGCCGCCCGGCGCCGCACCGCTGACGGGTGCCGCA
>JBHEMQ010000098.1:0-10537 GCA_046262475.1 Candidatus Velthaea sp. | reverse complement strand
CAGGCGCGCGTCGTACTGCAGTCCTAGCGCCGTGGGGGAAGAGCGCCGCACCTCGGTCACCGCGTGCGTTCCGGTGCCGTCGCTGGACACCGATTCGTTCACGGTCGTGTGTCCGCTGCGGCCGAGCGGCCGTTGCAGTAAGAGCGAAAAGCTCGGCGTCAGGGTGCCCCGCGCTCGGGCCATGCCCGTGTTGACGTAAAGCGAGGCACCGCCCGCGAGCGGTAACGTCTGACCCCACGTCACTTCGCGGGTACGGCCGGCGAGCAGCGTGTGCGTCTCGGTGACCGAGTACGTGCTCGTGTACTGCTGCTTGAACGGCCGAACGCCGATGCTGAGTTGCGCGTTGAGCGTTTCGCGGTCGACGAGCGAGCGTTGCGCGACCGTCGTATATCCCGGAGTCGCCGCTTGCAGCGCAGCCGTGCCCCACACGCGCGAGGTGCCGAAGGTGTGCCCGAACGAGGCGGCGATGCCGCTGCCAGCGCCAAACCGGCTTTGCGCCAAGCCCACATGTGTAACGCCGAATCGGCCGGCGTGATCGATGCCGGCGCCGGCATTCTCCAGGCCGCCGGCGAGCTCGGCATGCGCGCCGAGGGTCGTGGCGGCCGTGATCCCCACGGCGTACCGTCCCAGCGCCGCCACGCCGGCGTAGCGCACCGCCGATCCCGCGCCGTCGCGGATAGCGCCGACCGCATAGGCGTAATCGGTGCTGCCCTGCTTGAGCACCGCAGCCGCGCCATAATATCGCGCCGAAAAGACTTGCGTGCGTCCGAATGCGTCGCGCACGACGATCGATGCATCCGTCAAACCGCCGGAAGCCGGCAAGTTCCGCAGATCGAACGTCCCCGGCGGGAGGTCGACCGTGCGCACGAGTTGGCCGTTGACGCGCACCTCGGCGGTCGATGGTGCGAGGACCGAACCGTAGACCACGGGCGAAGACGCGCGCGAATCGTAGGGATTCAAACCGTACGACTTCGCAACAGAAACACCCGCAATCAGCAACGTCGAGCCGAGGTCCCCGGAATCCGCGAACGTATCGCCTGCGACGACACGTCGCAGATTCGCGGGATTGTCCCACGTGACGTTGGTCAAACCGCGGCGAAAACCACGCGCATCGAACGAACCCGATGAGTACAGCGTCTTGGCCGCGTCCGAGAAGGCAAGCTCTTGCGCGCCGGACCACGTTCCGCCGGTCGCGTCGCGCACGCTGTAGTTGAGATACCCCGAGCGCTCGTTCGTCAGATGCGCACCTTCCGGCGCACGCCCGCTCAGCGCGACCGTGGAATGGTGTGCGAGCGCCCGCGCGTCGACCGCATCCAGCCGCACGACCGGTCCGTCGGCGTCGAAGAGTGTCGCGACCGCGGGTGCGAGATCCCGGATGCGCACGTAGCCGTCGGCGAGCGGCAGGGCGGACGGCACTACCACTCCGGCAGTGCGCAAATCGTCGGCTTTCACGAAAACATCGCCGCCTTTGATTTGGATGACGTACTCGCCCCGCGCTTCGTGATTGACGACGAGCGTGGCAAAGGTTCGCCCATCGGCGCTCGGTGCCGCAGGACCCGCGTCGGCACGCGCCGTCGCCGGCGCGGCGGCTTGCGCCGCGAGGCTCAGCACCGCGGCAGCGACAACCGCGTTCGAGATTCGCCTGCGCGCCACGTTGTACTTAGTTACACGTGTGCTCGGGGGCGATGGAACGCGTTAGATACGTCTGGTCGGCCTCGAGCGTGATGGAAACGGATTTTACGGCCCCGCAGGCGCCTTTTGGAATCGGCAGGGCAAACGCGCGTTGATTGTTCTGCAGTACGAACCACGCCGCGTTTTCGGTGGACATGATTTGTCCGCCGTCGCCGCGCGCGGACACCTTCATGGTCTTCGCGACGAAGTGCACGTTGCCGGTGTTGCGCACCGCAAAGCGCAGTTCGTCCCGGGACACGGACACCGGTCCGAGATCGGCGGCGTAGCGCGGTGTCGCCGGCTGCACGTAGATGGGAACGCTAAAACTCGTCGTGAACTCGAGCCCGAGCCGGTTGCGTTCGATTACGCTCTGAAGCGGCGGTAACTCGCTGACGATCACGCGATAGGTCTTTTCCGCGGCGGCGGCCGGCGCCGTCACGCCGACGCGAATGCGCTGCTGGCGCATCGACTCGAGCGTGAACGAGCCGGGGAAAAAGACAACATCGCTGGTGTCGGACAACGTCAACTGATTTTCCGGCGTCTGGTCCCACGCGCGCGCGGAAACACTGTAACGCTGCGGCGTTTGACTGGTATTGGTGACGACCACGGACGAAGTCGGCGCGGCCTTGCTGAGGACCAAGCGCGTCGGCGAGATGGAGGAGCCGCCCGCGAGCGCCGGGCCGCCCGGTATCAGTGCGAGGAGCACGAACATCACGAGAGCGAACCGG
The DNA here is from genome assembly GCA_046262475.1 of Candidatus Velthaea sp. Classification (GTDB taxonomy): domain Bacteria; phylum Vulcanimicrobiota; class Vulcanimicrobiia; order Vulcanimicrobiales; family Vulcanimicrobiaceae; genus JBHEMQ01. The sequence continues at coordinate 8,138 of JBHEMQ010000098.1, read as the reverse complement.
AGCGAGCGGCGCGCGATAGCGCGCATCAAAAATTCACCGTTACGGTAACGGTGTCGCTGTAGGATCCGGCCGGTGTTGTCGCCCCGGCGGGTATCGTGCCGCATTGCGGCCCGCCACCCATCGCGGCCTTGACGCTCGTGGAGGTCGCGTTCGTGAAGCCCGCCGGCCACGTCGCCGCGTTCCACTCGATTGACGGCGACGAGGCGCAATTAACGGTGTAGATCTTGTACGGAAGGAAATGGCCGCCGCTGTCGGCCATGTTGCGGGTCGAGTTGGCGAAGTGCAACCCGTTGCCGAGCGTGACGCTCAAAATTTTCGTCCCCTTCGTGCAGTAGATCGCCGTGCTGAAGTTCTGGGATAAGGCGCTCGCGAACTGATAGGTGCCGAACGCGAGCGTCCAGCCGGGCGGGTTCGTCCCCTGGCCGTCGACTCGGCAGTTGCCGATCACCGTCGCACCGATCGGCACCGTGAGGCTGCCGGGACTTTGCACGGTTCCCGTCGTTTGCGTCGCCTGCGCTGCGCTCGTCACTCCCAGAACGAAGGCGAGCATCAGCACGGCCTTGGCGGCGTTCACCCTACTGTCGTCGGCCGTTGTCGTGGGGACGTTTAGGCATAGGTCACCGTCACGCCGACGGAGTCGAAATAGGATCCGGCCGGAACGGTCGCCGCCGCCGGCGCTTTCGCGTAGACGCTGAAGACCGCCGCGGACGATGTTGCGGTGTATGTCGCAGCCGCCGGGAAGTTCGCGCCCGAGCCCCAGGCACTCGAATACGCCGCATCAGAGTACAGGCCGTACGCGATGGCGCCTGCGCCGCCGGCTTTCAGGTTCCGCGTCCCCGAAGCGAAATTCGCGCCGTTGTCCAGCGTGATGGAGCTGACCGCTGCACCGGTCGTGCAGGTCACCGTGAGGGTACCGGTCGCCGTACTCCCGGTCGTATAGTCCCATGTCCCGAACGCTGCGGTTGCCGTGGCGACGCTGCAGCTGTCGGCAACGGAGGCGGAAACGGAGAGCGTCCCTGTGGCGGTCGTTGCGGCCGCCGGCAGCGGCGCCGCGAAGCCGGCGACGCACGTCAGTGCGGCGGCGAGTGCAAGAATTCGTCCCTGATTCATGTGTGCAGCCTTCCGTGACTCGACCATCGCCCGCGGTGGAGCGTCGCGGTTAGGTGTAGGTGACGGTGACGCCGACGGAGTCCGAGTACGATCCGGCGGGGACTGTGGGGCCCGCCGGGGCTTTGCCGTACACATTGAAGACGGCGGCCGAAGCGGTCGCCGTGTACGTCGCGGCAGCCGGGAAGTTAACGCCCGAACCCCAGGCGGTTGAATAACCGGCGTCCGAGTACAGGCCATACGCGATGACGGCGGCGCCGCCGGCCTTCAAGTTGCGGCTCGACGAGGCGAAATTTGACCCGTTGTCGAGCGTAATCGAGCTAACGGGCGTTCCGGTCGTGCAGGTTACGGTGATGCTGCCGGTGGCCGTGCTGGCGGCCGTGTATGCCCAGGAGCCGAATGCCACGGCGCTCGTCGCCACGCTGCAGCTATCCGCAACCGTCGCCGTGATCGAAAGCGATCCCGTTGCAGTGCTCGCGTGCGCCGCGAACGGCACCGCGAAGGTTCCGGCGCCGGCGAGCGCGGCGATGATCATGTGCAGGCGGCGTAAAGAGTGAAGCACGGCAATCCTTTGACGGGGGTTAGCAACGTCGTCACTCTACGTCACGGCAAGCGAGCGCGCAATAGGTTTTCCACAAGTTTAGCGCTGCGTTGACAAAGTAAACCGCGCGTAAATCAACCTTTACGGAAGCTTGACGTCGAGAACGCGCACTAAAAAGGTGTGACGGTCCGCCGCCTCGGCGATCAGCTTCGCCGTCGGTTTGCCGGCGCCGTGGCCCGCTTTCGATTCGATACGAATCAACGTCGGTGCATCGCCCGACTGCACGTGCTGCAATTGCGCGGCGAATTTGAAACTGTGTGCCGGGAACACGCGATCGTCGTGATCGGCCGTCGTGATCAGTGTCGCCGGATACGCCACGCCCGCTTTGAGATTGTGCAGCGGTGAGTATGCGAGCAGCGTCCGGAATTGTTCCGCATCGTCGGAAGATCCGTAATCCGACGCCCACGCCCACCCGATCGTGAATTGTTGAAAGCGGAGCATGTCCATGACGGCAACCGATGGCAGCGCCGCGGCGAACAAGTCCGGACGTTGCGTCATCGCCGCGCCGACCAGTAATCCGCCGTTGCTGCCGCCCGCGATGGCCAGCTTGCGCGTCGACGTCCGGCGTTGTGCGATCAGATACTCCGCCGCCGCGAAAAAGTCGTCGAACGTGTTCTGCTTGCGTTCCAGCGTACCGGCGAGGTGCCACGCCTCGCCGTATTCGCCGCCGCCGCGCAGGTTGGCGATCGCGTAAACGCCGCCCATCTCGAGCCAGAGCAGCATCGCCGGTGAAAACGCGGGGGTCAGCGCGATGTCGAAGCCGCCGTATCCGTAGAGAATTGCCGGTGCAGTCCCGTCCCGCGCGACGCCGCGCTTCGAGGACACGAACATCGGCACGCGCGTTCCGTCCTTGCTGGCGAAAAAGATTTGTTCGGTGACGAAGGCATCCGGCTCGAAAGTGACGCGCGGCGCGAAGACCAGGGTCGTCGCGCCCGTGCTGACGTCGTACCGATACGTCGTCGCGGGCATAGTGTAACTGGTGAAGCTAAAGAACGTCTCCGTTGCGTCGCGCTTGCCGTGGAAACCCCCTACCGTGCCGAATCCGGGCAGCGCGATGCGACCGCAGTCCGATCCGTCCAGCGTGCGAACCTTGACCACCGAATACGCATCGTGCAGATACAGGAGGATGAGCCGGTCGCCGAACAGCGCCGCGTCCTGCAGTGCGTCACCGGTCTGTGGGACCAATTCGACGACCGCCGGTTCGCCGATCTCGACGGCCACGATGCGGCCGCGGGGCGCATCCAGCGTCGTCAAAAAGTAAAAGCGCGCGCCGTCGTTGCCGAGGAACGCATAATTGGCGTCGCCGTGCGGCAGCAATTCGATAACGGGACCGCCGGCCCCAATGTCTTGCACGAAGATGCGGTTCTTGGGATCGGTCCCGCGGGTGACCGCGATGACGAGCCACCGCCCGTCGTCGGAGACGCGGCCTGAAAAATTCCAGTCTTTGTGGTCCGGGCGCTCGTAGATCAGAACGTCGTCCACTTGATCCGTGCCGAGGCGATGGAAATAGAGCTGATGGTTGTAGTTCGATTCCTTGAACCGCGCGGCGTCCGCCGGACGGCGGTAGCGGCTGTAATAGAAGCCGCTCCCGTCCTTGCGCCACGACGCGGCCGAGAACTTACTCCAGGCTACGGTGTCGCCGCGATCTTCGCCGGTTGCCGTATCACGCACGCGCCACTCGAGCCAATCAGAACCGGACGCCGAGGTCGCATATGCCGCGAGCGCGCCATCGTCGCTGAACGACAGGCCCGTGAGTGCCACCGTGCCGTCCTCCGAAAGCACATTCGGATCGATGAGCACGCGCGGCGACGCGTCGAGCGCGGGCGCGAGATACACGACGCCTTGATTCTGCAAGCCGGTGTTGCGCGAGAAGACGTAGTGCGGCCCGTGCCGCGCGGGCGGCGAGCACCGCTCGAAGTCCCAAAGCTCACTCAACCGTTGCCGCAGCGCGGCGCGCTCCGGAATCTCGGAGAGAAATGCCTCGCTCAGCTCGTTCTCGGCGGCAATCCACGCCGCTGTTTCCGGCGAATCCAAGTCCTCGAGCCAACGGTAGGGGTCCGCAACGGTGGTCCCGTGGTACTCGTCGACGTGGTCCGCGCGACGGGCGGACGGATAACGAAAACGCTCGGCGGGCTTCGATGTCATTGCTAGCCGGACGCTGTTTCGCTCAAGAGGCGGGAACCCCGCCGGAAACGTACTAGCTCACCTTCCCCGGGGGATGTAGCTCAGTTGGTAGAGCGCCTGCTTTGCAAGCAGGATGTCAGGGGTTCGAATCCCCTCGTCTCCAGTAAGATCGGAATTCGTGCAACAGTCGGTTCGAGCCAGACGGACGCCGCGGCGAGGTAAGCGCGCCCTTTTCGAGCGGCGCACGCCGTTCGTTCTCACCTTGACCATCGTCGCGGCACTGCTTGCCGTGGCACTCATTTTCGTGTTCCCGCGCGACGGACCGGATGTCGGGCCGCTAGGCGCGCCCACGGTCGCGCAAACCTGCGCGCAAGCCGGCAAGGCGGCGTCGCTCACCGTGACGTGTGCCGCGCCACCGGGCGCCGGTAACGTCATCGTGGCGAGCGTATGCTACGACGAGGCGCGGGCCGCGATAGCGGCGCCGGCCGGCTTCAGCCCGCTGCCGAACCAGAGCGCCGGCTACGCACGAACGTTCTATCGCGTGGCCGCGCCGGGCGACGGCCGAGCGCTCCGCATCGCGCTTCCGAAATCGATGGCCGCCGCCGCGAGCGTGGTCGAATGGAAAAACGTCGAAACCACGCGGCCGTTCTTGTTTGCCGCCTTCGCCGGCGCCGGCAACGTCACGGCGCCCGCGACGCCGCGGCTCCCGCCGATTGTCAAGGCGCCCGTGCTGCCGGTCCTCGCGGCCTGCCTGTCCGGCGCGGTGCGCCCGCGCCTCGGGCGCGGCTGGTCGGAGGACGGTGCGCGCACGACCGCCGCGCTGACCGTTCTCAGCGCGCACGCGAACACCCTCACCTCAACGCCCGCGCAGACCGCAACATCCCTTCGGTTGGCCGGCCCCGCGGCGCACGCGACGACGATGCTCGCGTTTCTCAATCCGGGCGGTTCGGCGCGGACGTACGTCGCGCCGGTGGCCGCGCCGGCCGTCACGACGCACGTGAACGTCGTGACGTATGGGTGTCTCGACGCCACGGTGCCGTGCGGCGGTGCGACGCCCGTTCCGTCGGCCTGGTGGGCCGCCCACGCAACCATGATGATGAGCAATCGTTGGGACATGGCGGCGTTCAAAAAGGCGGGCGGCGCGCATCTGCTTTTCTATACCGACCCCAACAAGATCGTGCCGACGAAGCACGAGGCGTTTTGGAACATGCCGGAGGCGGCGTTCTGCCATTCGTCCCTGCCGCCTCAAACGATCACCGTCACGACGAACGTGCGCAAAGGCGTGCAGTACGTCGACTGGACGGGCGCTTTCACACCCGGCGCCGGAAACACCGCGGTGGCCGATACGACGACGGATCCCGACGACATCAAATTCATCACCGTCGACGCCGCCGCGCACACGTTCAGCGCGGAATTCGGCAAGCCGCACCGCGCGCCGTTCACCGTCGCGTTGAACCGGCTGTACAACACGCAGAACAATCCGCGCGGCGGGAATGCCGCCGAGGACCGTGCGGCGTACGGCAACGACAACCTGCTCGTTCCGTCGCGCGCGACCGGTTTCGACGCGGCGTACGCCGCGGTGCTGCGCGAGTACGCCTCGATCCCCGGCGCCGACTACGTGGAAGTCGACGACGTGTACGGTGACTACCCCTCGATTCTCTACAACTTCTTCACGGAGACGGGCCGGTCCGCGCGCGGCACCGCTTGCGCGGAAGCGCCGACGCGCCAGGCGTATCACACCGCGATCGTCCTCGAATTCCTGGCGGTGATCGCCAACGGGCTGCAGCCGATTGCCGACGGTGCCTCCAACATGGACTCGACGCAGAACAACGATCCGCCGGGACCGTCCGAAAACGTCGTCTTCCACCCGTACGTAAGCGGCGATCTCAATAACGAAGGCTGCATCGTGGGGACGCCGCTTTATAAGGGCGAGAAGCTGTGGCTCGCCGATCAGACGCAGTCGCTAACCGCGACGTCCCGCCGCAAGATCAACATCTGCATGGCACAAACGCCGACCGGACCCGGCGACGCGCTGAACGGCGCGCGCGTCTTCTTTTATGCCTCGAACATGCTGGTGTACGACCCGGCGTTCAGCTATCTGTTCGAGGATCTCGGCAGCGGACGCGCCCACATTTTCGTGTTTCCCGAGGAGCAGATCGTGCCGAGTTCGCCGGTCGAAAGCGCATCGGGCGTCGACGTGCGGACACTCAAGTACCGGTATCCGCGGCTGAAGCGCGGCGCCTATTTCCGCGAATTCGCGGCGTGTTACGAGAATGGTCGCCCGATCGGCGGCTGCGCCTTCTTCGTCAATCCTACGAGCGGCGCCCTGACGATGCCGCCGCAGGCGTCGCTTGCGACCACGTACGCCCGGGCTGCCACCGTGAATACACCGAACCTCTACGACGGCGGCACCGTAACATGGCAGCCGTGGACGCTGCCGCGCGAAATTCCCGGCGAGAGCGCGCTCATCGTCAAGCACTGAACGGAGGTGCGGGCGGACTCGAACGCGCGTGTCCAGAAACGTCGCCCCTCGCGGGGGATTAGCTCAGCTGGTAGAGCACTTGCATGGCATGCAAGGGGTCAGGAGTTCGAATCTCCTATCCTCCACCACGTTCGCTCGGGCCGCGCTTGCGCGGCCCGTTGTTTTTCGCGTATGATGCGCGCGCGGAGTACGCCGGGTCATCGCAGGGCAGCGCGCAAGCGCCGCACTGAGGAAAGTCCGGGCTTCATCGGGCAGGGTGCAGGATAACGTCCTGTCGGGGCGACTCGAAGGAAAGTGCCACAGAAACAAACCGCGTGCTTGGCGAGCTTTTGCGGACCGAAACACGTAAGGGTGAAATCGTGAGGTAAGAGCTCACGGCGGTCCGCGGCGACGCGGCCGCGGGTAAACCCCACCTGAAGCAAGACCGCTCGAATCTTCGCGTTCGCGCGAAGCGGACGGCCCGTCCGGAACGAGCAACGTCGCATCGAGGCACGCGGGTAACGGCCAGCCCAGAGAGATGATGACCGCCGCGTTCGCGCGGTTACAGAATCCGGCTTACAGGCGTACTCCGCACCGCGCCCCCGCCATGCAACCACGGGGGCGGCGCCGGCGTTGATACCGAAGATCGGCGCGTTGCGCTTCCTTCGTCTACGGAGTTGCCTGTGGCCCATTTCGATAAGAATCTTACCGTCGAGCAAGCGTTCAAGACGCACGCCGGCGCACGCCGCGTGTTCGCCCGCTTTCATCTCGGCGGCTGCTCGAACTGCTCGATCAGCGAAACCGAAACGATCGAGCAAGTCAGTGAAGGCTACGGCATCCCGCTCGACATGCTGATGGCGGAGCTCGAAAAGCTCTTCGAACAGCCGGCGCTGGAGGTCGGTGACGTCGTTCGGCTGCCCGACGAAATTCGGGCCAAAATCCCGCAGCTCGCGACGGTTCCCGAGACCGGCAAGGTCACCGAGATTACCGCGGGCGCCTACGTCGTCGAGTTCGGCGAGGTGCGGCTGCAAGGTCTGGCCGAGGACTTCATCAAGGTCGAACCGGCGGCCGCGACCGCCTAGCAAACGCCCTCAGTCGAGCGGCTTACGGTCGGAAAAACCCTCGTCGGTGCCGTGCCAGTGCGCGAGGTGCGCCTCGCCCGCTTTCCAGCACAGATACACTTGGCGGCCATCGCGCAGCGCGGGGAAATCGAGGAGGCCCAGATCGAGGTCCTTCACGACGCAGCCGTGCGCCTCGATGCGGTTGATGAGCCGCACGATTTCCGCTTTCAGCTCGGTGAACCGGCGCGCGTAACGCCGGTCGTGCGAACGGTCCGGACGCTCGCCGCGCAGCGCGGGATCCGCTTCAAGCAGCTTGATGGCGAGTTCGCGGCGCTTCGCCCAGAGCTCGTCGAGGATCGGCGCGAGCACGGGAATGAGGGCGTTGGCTTTCTCGGGCGAAAAGAGCTTCATGATGCGGCGTCTCGTCATCGTAACGGGGCTTTCGGGTGCGGGCAAGAGCCAGGCGATGAAATCGTTCGAGGACCTCGGCTTCGCGTGCTTGGACCGCCGGTGCTGTCACCGCAATTCGTCGCGCTCGTCGAACGTGCGCACATCGAACGCGCCGCAATCGCCCTGGATGTGCGCACGCACGGACCGTTCGGCGACGCACTCGCCACAATCGAGGCGCTCGCAAGTAACGGGCACACGCCGGAGCTGCTCTTTCTCGATGCCGACGACGAAACGCTCGTACGACGCTACAGCGAAACACGCCGTCGTCACCCCTTCGGCGATCGTACCGCGCATCTCACGGACGCCATCGCCGCGGAGCGGACGGCGCTTGCGC
>JBHEMQ010000097.1:0-10654 GCA_046262475.1 Candidatus Velthaea sp. | reverse complement strand
CCTTCTACCCGAACGGGCCTCTCCCGGTGCGAGCGTGATGCGCGTCCTCGACGCCGCGGGAAGCCCTGCGGAGATCGGCTATGCGATCGGCGCCGCAGCGATGGCGGCCGGCGCATTCGTCGCCTGGCGCTACGGCATCGACGCGGAACGCAAGATGTTGGAAGACATCGCCGCGCCGCTGTCCGTCTTGATGCCGCGCCGAGAATCGTGTTAGGGTAACGCCCATGCTTTGCGGTGCGCATGAGGCTCGCCGAATCGCGCGGGTTTTTCTTTTCCCGGCACGCTGCGGCAAGGACCACTTCATGAACACCCGATCCCAAGACCGGCGCGAGAACGCGCGTCGCGCCGGCGAGGTTGCCGCGCTTTTGGCCGCCGCCGGGTCGTCGCGCTCATCTCGCCGCGCCGCCAAAGCGCGCGCGAGAGAAATCGAAGGCTTTAGCGGGCTCGACGGCAGCTACGAAGCGTCCTCAGCCGTGGACCCTTCGCGTCCCTCGCGCGCTACGTCGAAGAAAACGTCGTCTCTTGAAATCAGCCTGAGCCGCCTCAAGTTACGATATCCTTGGCGCGGCGTGCGGCGCGCGACTTAACGATCGTGATCACGATTGCGACGGCAAGCAGCACGCCGATGACGCCCAGCGCGATCGTATGCACGTGCGCCATGAGCGTGTCGATGCGCCGCCCGGCGTACTCGCCCAAGTACGCCAGTCCGAAGCAAAAAATCGCCGAACCGGCCGCCGTATACGTCAGAAAATACCGCTTCTGCATGCGCGACAGGCCCGCCGGAAATGCCGAGACGCCGCGCACGAACGGGAGAAACCGGCACCAGAAAACGGTCAACTTGCCGTAGCGCTCGTAAAAGGCGTGCACGCGTTCCAGGTGATGCTCGCGGAAGAACACGTACTTCCCGTAGCGCTGCACGAAGGGCAGTCCGCCGAAGTAGCCGACCGCGTATAGCAGGGAACCGCCGGCGACTTCGGCGACGGTCGCAACGAGCGCGACGACGACCCACGCCGGGAGCGATCCCCACCGCGGCAACAGCCCCTGCGAGCCGAGTGCGCCCGCGGTCGGCACCACGACTTCCGTTCCGGCGGGCAGCCCCATGTTGCCGAGCGCCATGACGATGAAGAGGCCGGCGTAGCCGAAATGGACGATCAGATCGTGAACGAACGCGGCGAGCTGGTGCAGGCGAGTCTCCTTGGCGGTGCGGCTATGTTACCGGTTCGGAAGCTCGGCGTTTCGCGCAGCGCGCCGCAGGATGTCGGCGGCCATCCCGCCGCCCTCGCTCCGGATCGCATCGAATAGGTCGATAGGCTCGACGTCCCGGTCGGTGGCCGCACCTTCCGCCAGTGCCACGATTTTGCGCAGCCGCGGCGTTATGAGGATGCCTTCCCACATGCGGTCTTCGCCGGTTCCGAGCGCCCGCTTGATCTCGGCATGAACGTCGGCGGCGTTTACGTTCTGTTCGAGCAGGCGGCGCTCCACCGACGGATCGTGCTCCTCTAGCAGAGCGAAAAGCATGTGCTCCGCACCCACATAGTAATGATTGTGGTTGCGGCACTCTTGCTCGGCGGCGCGCAGCACGCGCCGCGCCGCTGGGCTGAATCGAGTGAACACGCTGCACCTGCATGGCGAAGTGGTCGGGGCGGCAGGATTTGAACCTGTGACCTCTGCGTCCCGAACGCAGCGCTCTACCAAGCTGAGCTACGCCCCGACATCTTTGCCCGGCGACAAGGGCTCGCGTTGGGCAAAGTCCCTCAAATTCGTAGAGCCGAGGAGCGCTCCTGCCGGGAAGTCGCAGCGCTTCGTCTAAGACTCGGGACGCTCGAATGAGATATCTCATCGTCGGCTGCGGCCGCGTCGGATCGACCTTAGCGAAACTGCTCGTCGCCGATAAACACGACGTCATCGTCGTCGATGAAAATCCGGCCGCTTTCAAGCGCCTCGGCAACCGCTTCGGTGGTCAAGTCGAGGTCGGCACCGGGATCGATTACGACGTGCTCAAACGCGCAGGCGCCGAACGCGCCGACGGATTCATAGCAGTCACCGACGGCGACAACCGCAACGTCATGGCGGCGCTCATCGCACAGCGGATGTTTCGCATTCCCAAAATCGTCGCACGCATTTACGACCCGCCCCGCGGACAACTCTACCGCGAGCTCGGGATCGAAACGTTTTCGCCAACGACGATCGGCGCGCAGTTGATCCGCGACCGGCTCGCCAATACGCCCTATCAGAGCATGCCCGCATTCGACTTCGGGCGGCTCACGTCGCTGATCGCGACGGTCGGCCACGAGGTCGCCGGCAAGGCGGTACGCGACGTTGACATCGACGGCAAAATCCGCATCGCGGCGATCCGGCGCGTCGGCGACGTGCTGGTGGCATCGTCCGGCGAGAAGCTGTTGGAAGGCGACGAGATCACCGCAGTGGTGGCGCCGGACGCGCTCTCGACGTTTGCCGCGCTGTTCATGACGTCCGCGCCCACGGCGAAGCTTACCGCGTAACCGTGTTCATCATCATCGTCGGCGGGGGCAAGGTCGGCACGTACCTCGCGCGCGGCCTTCTGAAGCAGCAGCACGAAGTCGTCGTCATCGAAAAAGATGCGCGTAAGGCGCAAATGATGACGAACCTGCTGGAAACCGACGTCGCCATCGTCGGCGACGGCTGTGATCCGAACGTCCTGCTGCAGGCCGGTATCGCGCGCTCGGACGTGGTCGTCGCCGACACCGGCGACGACGAGGACAACCTCGTTGTGGTGCTGATCGCGAAAAAGCAATCGAAGGCGCGCTGCATCGCGCGGGTGAACAATCCGAAGAACAAGCTGATCTTCGAGTCGCTGGATACGGAGCGGCCGATCACGGTCATTTCGTCGACGGAAATTATTCTCGCGCACATCGACGACCGCCTCAACAACGTCAACCTGGAGCCGCTCGCGCGCGTCGGCAAGGGCGATCTCGAACTCGTGCAGCTTTCGATTTCGCCCGATTCGCCGGCGCGCGGAAAGCGCGTCGGCGACCTGTCGCTCCCGCGCGGTTGCGTGGTCGTCGCGGTCGACCGCGCTTCCGGCGACGTCGTCATACCCAACGGCGACACCACGATCGACTCCGGCGACGATGTCATCGCGATGATCAAGCGCGACGCACGCCAAGGCGTCTGCGACGCCCTGGTGGGCTAGCGCCTACGCCGGCCCTTTCGGTCACGCTGTGAATTCTGCCGCCTCCCTTGCCGCACCGCCGGAACGCGTGACCGGAGCGACGTCGTCGCTACAAGGAGACGCCGATGGATGTTTTTCACCCGAATTTCTCGCCATGGAGTAATCCGCCGGACATCGGTCCCGTGGCGTGGCCGCCGCGCTCGCAAACCACCGATGCGGCCCTGCCGCCAGACCGCGTCGCGGCACCGCGGTTTCCGCCGGCCTGTAAGGGACGGTCGTCGGCGGCGCTTGACGTGCGAGCGCCCGACGATGTGTCAGCGCTCTTCGCAGCGCTAATCAACGGCCTGCAAAGCCTGCTCTCGCGGTTTGGATTCGGCGCGTCGCCCGTCGCGACGGACATGCAGCGCCGCCCGCCGCCGCACTTCCCGGCGCCCGGCGACCCGCGCTACCGCGTGCCCGAGTAGATCCTTCGACGCTGCGGTCGCGGAGCTAATGCGTGTGCGTGAAGTTGCCGAGAGCCACGCCGGCCGATGATATTCGCTGCAAGGCGGCGCGCATACCGATGGGATCGGCCGGGCGGCCGACGCATCCGAAGTACGTTTCGGGGTCGATGTTCAGCGTGCGCGTCTGCACCATCGCGACGCGATGCGCCCGCAAGAACCGCTCCATGGTTTCTACTTCTTCGCGCTCGTCCGTGACGCCGGGGTGCGTCAGATAGTTCAGCGATACACGCAGTCCGCTGCGCACGGCAAGGGCGATGCTCTCAAGCACGTCGTCCAGCGCATAACCGGCGGGGCGGTAGTACGCCGCGTAAACGGCGGAGCGGAACGAATTGAGGCTCACGCGCACGGCTTGCAGACCCGCGTCGATCAACCGCTGCAGCGACCGCGGCAGCGAGCCGTTCGTGTTCACATTGATGGTGCCGTTCGCGCGGGCCCCGCGGATGCTTTCGATCGTCTTCGCGATGGTCGTCGCCCGCAGCAGCGGCTCCCCTTCGCAGCCTTGTCCGAACGAAACGACGCCGTCCGGCACGCGCTCGAGGTGATGGATACCGACGCGCGCGAGTTCCGCGGCCGCGGGCTCGTACGCGAGCCGCGTTTGCGGCGACGGGATTTCGCTTCCGGGGTCGAGTTGCGAGATGCAGCCGACGCACGCGGCATTGCACTTCGGCGACACGGGAATCGCCGCTTCGCCGCGCTCGAGAAAGACGTTCTGCGCGGTGAAGCATCCGTATTCGCGCGAGCAGAGCGCAACCTGCGCGAGCGTCCGGTTCGATGGGTCGACGGCTCGGCGCCGCGCGATCAGCGCCTCGAGCTCGCCTTCTCCGAAATAGCGCGGTCGCCAATCCTCGCTCTCGTCCGTGCGCATCGCGGCGACGTGCAACGCATCGTCGACGACGCACGCAAACGAATAGCCGAAAAGGGGTAACTGCGGGGCACCCGCGCGACGGGCGTACGCGGGAATCAGCAGCCGCGTATATCCGGCGGGCAGCAGCGCACCGAGCGCGGTGCGCGAAGCCGGCGCAGCGGCGCCCGCGGCCAAGAGCGGCGTGCGCTTCGGCAACATCGTGGTGACGGTGCCGGGCGGCGCCGGGATGAGTTCGTCCGGGAGCGCGCGGCGAAAAACGCCTGCGTCGGCCAGCGGCTCGCGGTCCTCGTCAAAATAGATGCGCCCGCGGGCGTCCGTGTAGGCCAGCCCGGGCCCGCTTACACGACGGTCGCGAACTCCCTGACGGCGTCGCCCGTCATGACCGGGCGGTTTCCGGGTGTCCACTCGACGGTCAACACGCCGCCCGGCACGTTCAGTTCCACCGGCGAGGTCACCCCGCGCGTCACGATGGCGGCCGCGGCGCAAGCGACCGCTCCGGTGCCGCAAGACCGCGTCGCGCCGGCGCCGCGTTCCCAATGAATCACGCGCAGCGACGCCGGCCCGCTGATCTGCGCGAAGTGAACGTTGGTACCGTGCGGATATCGTGCGTCGCGTTCGATTCGCGGGCCGGCGTCCGCGACGTTCAGCGCGGCGACGTCGTCGACGAAGATGACGACGTGCGGGTTGCCGACGTCCACCGGAATCGCGGAAAAGCCGTTGACCGTATGGGCGATGCCGACTGCGGGGACGTTCACTTCCACGCTCACGCGGTACTCCGGCGAACGCGCGACGACGTTGGTTGCAATCGGTCCCGCGAGCGTTTCGACAACGGCCGACGCGCGCTGGTCATGTTCGTCGAGGTATCGCGCGACGCAGCGCATGCCGTTGCCGCACATCTCCGCCTCGCTGCCGTCCGCGTTGAAAATGCGCATCCGCGCGTCCGCGATCTCGGAGTCGAGCACGAGCAACACGCCGTCCGCACCAATTCCGGTCGTGCGGTCGCAGACGCGTCGCGCGAATGCGGCCGGATCCGCGAGCGGCGCCGTCCGTCCGTCGACAAGCACGAAGTCGTTGCGCGTAGCATTCAACTTCACGACCGGGACCGACGCGATCATGGCGCGGCGGCCTCGGCGTCTGGCAGCAGCGGCGCGATGAGGGCACCCTGCGGCGAAATCGTGGAAACCGCGTGCTTGTAGATGAGGTGCGCCTTGTGTTCGTACTCGAGGATGATCGTGAACGGATCGAACCCTTTCACGACGCCGCGCAGTTGAAATCCGTTGACCAGATAGACGACGACCTGCACGCCCTGACGCTTGACTTCAGCGAGGTACGCGTCTTGAAGCGGCGGTTGGCGCATCATCGACATGTGCCGGTGTTATGCCCAGCCCGAGATTTCTCTTGCCGCCTCCAGCCAAGCGCGCGTGTCTCCGCCAGCGATACGCGTCACATCGGGCTCCGTCCGGAACCACGTGGCTTGCCGCTTCGCGTACCGGCGCGTCTTGCGGACGAGGAGCGTGCGCAGTTCCCGCAGCGTCGCCCGGCCCGCGCAATACGCCAGCGCGTCGGGGTACCCGACCGCGTCGGCGGCAATCGCCGCACCGCCGATACGCTCGGCTTCTTCGAGGAACCCCGCTTCCAACATGCGCTCGGTGCGCGCGGCGATGCGGCCTTCCAGTTCAGCCCGCGGCACGTCGGCATACAGTTTGCGGTAGGGAATGCCCGTCGCGCGCAGCGACGGTAGCGCCCGCCCGGCATCGTCGTGGTACGCGCCGGCGCGCGACGCGAGTGCGATTTCCAGCGCACGCGTGACGCGGTACGCGTCGTTCGGATCCAGCGCAGCCGCGCGCCGCGGATTGAGCGCTGCGAGCCAGCCGGCCAAGAAGGCGGCGTCGTGCACGCGCGCCTCGCGCGCCAGACGTTCACGCAAGGCGTCGTCGTACGCCGGCGAGAGCGCAACGTCGCCGGCCAGCGCGCGCACGTAAAAGCCGGTTCCACCGGCGACGATGACGCGCTTCCCGCGCCGGTGGATATCCGCGATCGCCGCCGCCGCATCGCGCACGAATCGCGCGGCGGAATAGCGCTCGTACGGATCGAGAAAGCCGATCAGATGATGCGGAACGCGCGTCAGAAGCTCGGCCGGCGGAGCGGCGGTGCCGACCCGCATGCCGCGATAGATTTGGCGCGAGTCGGCGCCCACGATTTCCGCACCGAAGCGCTCGGCGAGCAGCACCGCGAGTTCCGTCTTGCCGCTGGCGGTCGGGCCCGTCAGCAGCAGAACCCCCGTCATTGGCGTTTGAAAAGCCGCGCGATCTGCTCGGGCTCCAGCCGCACGACGGTGGGGCGGCCGTGCGGACAGTGCATCGGGTTTTCGCACGCTTCCAAGCGCGCGAGCAACGCCGCCATTTCCGGCAGTTCCAGGCGGTCGCCGGCGCGCGCCACGGAGTGACACGCCAGCGACGCCCACACGCGCTCGCGGTAACCGAGCCCGCGGGCGTCGTCAGCGAGGCCTTCGAGAAACGCCGCAAGATCGAACGTGCGCGTCTTGCCGGCATGAATCATGCGCGCGGGAACGGCGGTGATGCGATAGGCGCGTTCCCCGAAGTGTTCGATGCTCAGACCGCTGTCCCTCAGCGCATCGAGCGAGGCATCGAGCGTTTCGGCTTCCTCCGGACGAACCTCGAAGGTGTGCGGCACGAGGAGTGGCTCCGCCGGCGCGCGCTTGGCGGCGTTCGCGGCGAGTTGCTCGTACACGATGCGCTCGTGCGCGGCGTGCTGGTCGATCAGAACGACCGCTTCGCCGTCGGTTGCGAGAATGAAGGTGCGGTCCACTTGCGCGAGCACGCGCATCCCGCGCGGCGCCGGCGGTTGATCGAGCGTGAGCATCTCGCTCCAACCCGCCGCGCCTGGACCGGGATTGACCGCGCGCAGCGGCGGAGCGTAGGAGATCGAGCGTTCGAGGCGTTCGATGGCGCCGCGCCGCAGCGACGTCGCGAGTGCCTCTTTGACCACCGACACCACGCGGTCGCCGCGGCGCAAACGCACGTCCGTCTTGGTGGGGTGGACGTTCGGATCCACTTCCTCGGGCGGCACCGTCAGATACACGACGCCGTACGGGTGACGCCCCGACATCGCGAACGTGCGGTATGCGGCGCTCCATGCCCCCGAGAGCAGCGTGCTGCGCAACAGGCGCCCATTGACGAAGAGTACTTGCGCGCGACGGTCCGGGCGGTCGTCACCGGGCGAACTGATCCAGCCGGCAATGCCGACGCGCTCGTCATCGCGCGCGCCGGCGATGCGCAGGATCGTGCCGGCGCGAGCCCCGAACACGTGCTGCAGTCGCAACTGCATGTCGTCTTGCGGAGCGAAGGCAAACACGCCGCGCCCGTCATGCTCCAGTGCGAATGCGACGTTCGGATACGCCAGCGCAAGGGTCGACAGCCATGTTGAAATGCGCGAAAACTCGGCCGCCGGCGACCGCAGGTATTCCCGGCGCACGGGAACGTTCGCAAACAAATCGCGGACGATCACGCGCGTGCCGGGCGGCCCCGCCGCCGGCTGCGGCGCGCCGACCGATTCCCCGAATGCCTCGATCGTCGTCGCAATCTCCGCACCGGCGGTGCGCGACGCGATCGTAATGCGCGCGACGGCTGCGATCTACGCCAAGCCTTCGCCGCGAAAGGCGAGTGTCCACACCTTGGTCAAGCCCGCAGCGTCGGAGAGCTTGCTGGTCGCATGCCGCAGCACCGCACGCGGCAAGTCCGCGCGCGCGATGCCGGCACCGTCGTCCGCGACCTCTATCTCGGTAAGACCGCCGCCGCGCACGCGCACGGCAATCCGCGTCGCCTCCGCGTCGAGCGCATTTTCCACCAGCTCCTTGACGACGGAAAGCGGCCGTTCGATCACCTCGCCCGCCGCGATGTGACCGATCGTCTCCGCATCGAGGAGCCGGATCATGAGAACAGCAGGGGTTGTTCGACGACCGGCGTCTTCGCGAGTTTGCCGCGCAGCGGAGCCTGCGCCTCGAGCGTGGGGCGGCCTTCCAATGCGTCGGCGATCTCTTTCGCGCGCGCCAGAACGGACGGCGGCAATCCCGCCATGCGTGCGACCTCGATGCCGAAGGAGCGAGAGCTCGACCCCGGCAGCACGCGATGCGAAAATACGGGAGCGCCGTTGCGTGACGTGTTTTCAACCGCCGTTATATGACAGTTCATCACCAGCGGCCAGCGGTCGCCCAGCGCCACCAGCTCGTGGAAGTGCGTGGCGAAGAGCACCATCGGCCCGCGCGCTTCGCGTTCGAGCAAAAACTCGCAGATTGCCTGCGCGATGGCCAGGCCGTCGATCGTACCGGTGCCGCGTCCGACTTCGTCGATCAGCAGCAGACTGCGGCTGGTCGCACGCCGCAGGATATTTGCCGCCTCGGACATTTCGATGTAGAACGTAGAATGGCCGGATGCGAGATCGTCGCCGGCGCCGATGCGCGTGAAGATGCGATCGACGATGCCGAGCGTCGCGGAACGCGCCGGCACGAACGAGCCGATTTGCGCCAGGATCACGAGGAGCGCCGCCTGCCGCAGATACGTCGACTTGCCGCCCATGTTCGGCCCGGTCAACACGAGAAATCGTGCGCCGGCCGGCCCCAACCGCAGATCGTTCGGAACGAACGACGTGCCGAGCAACACGTCCATCACCGGATGCCGCCCGTCGACGATCTCGATCGTGCTGGCATCGACGAACGCCGGACGAACGTAGCCGCGCTCGCCCGCGACCTGCGCCAGCGAACAATACGCATCCAGCTGCGCCAGCGCTTCCGCCGTTGCGAGCAGCGCATCGACGCGTTCCGCCACGCGCTCGACCAGCGCTTCGTACAGCGCGGTTTCCAGGCGCAACTGCCGCGCTTGCGCGCTCGCAATGGCGACGTCGAGTTCGCGTAATTCCGGGGTGACGAAGCGTTCACCGTTCGCGAGCGTCTGGCGGCGCGTGTAATCGGAGGGAACGTTGGCCGCATGCGCCTTGCCGACTTCGATCGCGTAGCCGAACGTCGACGCGTACTTGATCCTGAGGCTCTTGATGCCGCTGCGCTCGCGCTCGCGCTCTTCGAGCGCCGCCAAACGCGAGCGCGCGTCGCGCCGCAGATCGACGCACTCGGTGAGGTCGGCGGACGCGGAGGCACGCACCACGCCCCCGTCGGCGAGCGTGGCAGGCGGTTCCTCGACGATCGTTGCGGCGAGGTCGGCCGCCATCGCGGTGAAATCGCCGAATGCCTCCGCGAGCCTGCGGAGTGCCGCCGGTACAGATTCGGCGCCGAGCGCGTCGGCAATCGGATCGAGATAGCCGAGCGTGCGCCGCAGCGAACCCAGATCGCGCGGCAGCACGCGCCGGAAGCGAATCTTTTGCGCGATCCGCTCGAGATCGAAGCAGTTGTGCAGCACCGCCTGCAGGGCGGCGCGCCGCGCCGCATCGCGCACGAGCGCTTCCACACAGTCGCCGCGCCGCTCGATTGCGGCGCGCACCACGAGCGGCGCCAAGAGCCACCGCCCGAGCATGCGCGAACCCATCGGCGTTTTCGAGCGATCGATGGTGGCAAGGAGCGTCGCCTTCGCATTTGCGCCCAGCGCCTTCGTCAGTTCCAGATGCTTGCGCGTGTTCGGATCCAGCGCCACGAAGGCGGTCTGCGAATAGAACGCCGGCGGGCGCAGCGGATCGCCGTCGCGCACGAAGCCGACCCGGCGCACGAACGCGCCGAGCGTATCGAGCGCGCGATGCATCGCGAGCGATTCGTCGAGCGAAAACTCGTCGATCGGTTCGCGCGGCCGCATATCGACCATCGAGAGGCCGGGGGTGGCGATGCGCGTGCGTGCGTTTTCGAGCGCGGCGCCGACCGCGGCGCGGACGTCGGCCGGCACGTCCGCGACCAACTCTGCCGCGTCGATCCGATGCAGCTCCGCTACCGCATCGTCGAGCGCCGATTCACCGCTGAAGGCGGTCGCCATGACGTGTCCCGTCGAGATGTCGGCGTGCGCGAGCGCGATGACGTCGTCGAAGGCCGTCATTGCCGCCAGATAATTGTTGGTGGAGCGCTCCAGAAGGTGCTCTTCGATGAGCGTTCCGGGCGTCACGACGCGCACGACATCACGG
>JBHEMQ010000096.1:10616-10939 GCA_046262475.1 Candidatus Velthaea sp. | reverse complement strand
GGCCTAGGCCGTGCGGTCACAGCCAGTGCGGGTGAGCCTTGATGTACGGCAGCAATCCGCCGGTTTCGATGAGCGTGCGCACGAACGGCGGCAGCGGCGGCGCACTGGTCACGCCGAGCGCGCTCGACAGCAGCCCGCCGAGCGCCTCGTCGGCCTTGAAGTAGCGGCCGGCGTACTCGAGCATCACCGCCGTCGCCGTGCCCTCGGCCAGCGCGCGGTAGGCGTAGCCGGCGTCACCGGAAGCCTCGGACTGCTCGGTGTCGAGCGTGAACGCCTGGTCCTCCAGCGCGTGCGTGAGCTCGTGCGCGAGCGTGATCTCGTCG
>JBHEMQ010000096.1:0-10606 GCA_046262475.1 Candidatus Velthaea sp. | reverse complement strand
GATCACCGCCGCGAATCACTGACGTGTCGCACTCGAGCGGGTACAGACCGTTGTTGACGGCGTTGCGATAGAAGAGCCGGGCGAAGGATTTCGCCAGCACCGCTCCGATTTTCAGCTCGCGCATGACTTTGACCGCCTGCTCGCGTGATGAGACGGCGCCGAAGTTCGTGCCGCCGACCAGGATGTCGCCGGCTGCCAGCTTGGCGGGATAGCCGGGCGCAAACGTTTCGAGCGCATGGGCCGCGATTTCCGCGACAGTCTGACCGCGGTCGTCGTATTTGTTGGTGAAGTGCAGGTCGGTGACGAAAAAATCACCGAGCACGTGCGCGCGGCCGCGTATCATGCTGCGCCGAGAATGCGGCCGGCCATGGCCGATGCTGCGACGGTTTCGGGCGATGCGATGTACACCGACGCCGCCTTGTTGCCGAGGCGGCCTTGGAAGTTGCGATTCGCCGTCGAGATGATGACCTCACCATCGGCCGGAACGTACTGGCGGTTCATGCCGACACAGCTCCCGCAGCCCGGCGGCAATATCGTCGCGCCGGCCCGCACGAGTGTTTCGATGATTCCGATCTTGAGGGCTTCGAGGTAGACTTCTTGGGAGCCCGGGTTCACCAGCAGACGTGTCCCGGCGGCGATATGTTTGCCGTTCAGCGTTTGCGCCGCGGCGCGTAGGTCATCGACGCGCGCGTTGGTACAGGAGCCAATGAACGCGACGTCGACCCGCGTATGTGTGAGATCTCCGACCGGCATGATGTGGTCGATCTTATGCGGCACTGCGATCTGCGGCACCAGTTCACCCAGATCGCACGTGAGCGTTTCAACGTACTGCGCATCCGCATCGGGTTTGACTGCAACATAGGGCCCGATGCCGCGCGCATCGAGCCACGCGCGCGCGCGCGCATCGCACGGTGCGAGCGCCGCCTTCGCGCCCAGTTCCGCGCAATGATTGGCGAGGGTGAAACGCGCGTCCATCGGCATCCCGGCGAAACCTGCGCCATGGAACTCGAGGGCGCTGTAGGCCGCACCGTCTTCGCCCATGCGCTGCAGCAGCCAGAGGGTGATATCTTTCGCGGAGACGCCAGCCGCGAACGTGCCGACGATCTCGATACGGATGGTCCTCGGCACTCGCAACCAGAGTTTGCCGGTTGCGAGCAGGGCGACGAAATCCGAAGACTCGATGCCGGTGCCGAAACAGTTGAGCGCCCCGTACGTCACGGAGTGCGAGTCCGTGCCGACCACGAGACGCCCGGGCGCGACGTGGCCGCGTTCCGTCATCAGATTATGACAGATGCCTTCGCCGATGTCGTACACCCTGGCGCTGATGCGCTCGCCGAAACGCCTGATTTGCCGGTGCAGATCGGCCAGCGATGCGCTCGGAGGCGGACCGTAATGATCGAGCACCAGCACGACGTCGCCGGTGAAGGTGCGCGGAGCGCCGACGTCATCGAAAAGCCCCATCGTTTGCGCGAGCCGGGCGTCGTGCCCCATCGCCGCGTCCGCCGAAGCGATGACGATATCGCCGGCGCGCGCATCGCTCGCGCTATGCGTGCCGAGAATCTTCTCGGCAATTGTCTTACCCGCGGCCATGGGAGACAGCTTCCGCCGGCGGCAGGAACCGATCCTCGAGCCGCTTGACGCCATCGAGTCCGAGGATCGCATTGTATTCCTCGAAATCGACCATGGCAGCGCGCGCATGCAGCGTCGATCCGTCGCGGCGCAGCAGTTCGAGGGCGCTGCGCATTGCAAAGCAGGCAGCGTAGCGCAAGAGCCCGGGATAGATTGCGACTTTCACGCCGATCTGTTCGAGATCCGAGGCTGAGAGATCGGCGGAACGGCCTGCTTCGTCCTGATTGACCAGCAACGGCCCCTCGACGCGCCGTGAAATTGATTCCAGCTCCGCGCGGCCGGCGCGATGTTCGATGAACGCGATGTCGGCGCCGGCCTCGAGAAAGGCGTTCGCCCGGCGCAGCGCTTCGTCGGTCCCCAAGCTGCCCGCCGCGTCGGTGCGGCCGATCAGCACCAGAGCCCGGTCGTGCCGCGCGCTCGACGCTGCCGCGATTTTGCGCACCGCTTCGTCGTACCCGACGACCACGCGAGCGTTCGGTAGATGGCCGCAACGCTTCGGATTGACCTGGTCCTCGATTTGAATTGCAGCCACGCCGGCGCTTTCGAGCGTCCGAACGGTGTATATTGCGTTGATTGCATTGCCGTAGCCGGTATCCGCATCGACGAGCACCGGAATATCGACGCAGCCGACGATGTTGCGAGCGACGAATGCAACCTCCGAGAGGCCCATGAGACCGACGTCGGGCTGCCCGAGAATGCTTCCCGACATTCCGTTTCCGGTAAGGTATACCGCGCTGAAACCCACACGCTCGACCAGCCGCGCCGAGAAACCGTCATACGCGGCCGGTGCAACGATCAGGCCGGGTTTTTCCAGCAGGCCGCGGAGTTTGACGCGCTGCTCGTGTGGGGACGCGGTCTGCTCACGCATACGCCGCTCTTCGTGCGCTCGGGGCTTGCCCCCCGCCGCGTGCAGCGCAACAGTTACGGCGCGGAGGCTGTCGTCGGATTAGTACATCGCTCAGTCGTGCGCGTCTGCGAATTTCTCGCGAAACGCTGCGCGCACAAAGCCCACCATCATTGCGGAGATCATTGCGACGGCATCGAGCACAGCAGCTCGTTTCAGCTTACCGCGACGCTGGGATTGGGCTTGCGCCTCTCGCCGGCGCTCCGGATCAGCATAAGGCTTGTATGAGGTCCACCTCCAAATCGACGCATCAACGATCAGCGAGGAGATAGACGAAACCGCCGGCGGGATGCCCGAGCTCATTGGTGAGGCTCCGCAAGTGCCATACTAACCTTGGTCATCGTGGACCGCCTTTCGTGTCGGATGTTCTTTCGCAAAAACAACCTTCGCCGAAAGCCACGGTGGCCGCTTTCCTATCCTACGGCAGCGACCGGCCCATACACCACTCCGCGGGGCACGATCGTACGGCATGTTGATACCTAGAAAACCGGACGCGCCGATTTCCATGCAGAGACACTCGCCAACTGAGACGAATGCCCGACATATTGCAGCAGCGGGTATCCGAAAACCGAACCCTATCGGACGTTGATCGCGTACCGAACGGGCGGCGATTCGCGCCTGACGGTTCAAGCCCACCGCTGATCATCTGTGACTACCCTTGCCGCGCTCGCATCGGAAAACGGCGGAACCGTGCTGGACAACGGCCGATCCCCTCTAAGGAGGCTCGCGCTGCGCGGCACGTTTTTAGCGCGGGGCCGAGGGCGCGGTGATTCGTGCCCTATCGCGTGTGCTGAGGCATGAGGATCTGTATCTCTTGTTTCGTGCTGCGTCAAAATTGAGGATCTCTCGCGTAACGCGCCGAATTCGGAGCCGCGAATGGTACATAACATGAATGATTCGCTTCAATTGCTTTCCGGCCGCGTGGCCGTCGTCACGGGTTCCGACTCGGGGATAGGCGCGGCCGTCGCGCGCACGTTTGCAGCCGCCGGCGCGGATGTTGCCTTGAGCTACTTGCACGATGCGGCGGGCGCCGGCGGCACGCGCACCGACGTAGAAGCCGCCGGCGCGCGTGCATTCGTGCGCAGGCTGGATGTGTGCGACGAGGCTGACGTCGAGGCATATTTCGACGCAGCGCGCGCCGCTCTCGGCAATGCGACGCTGCTCGTGAATTCTGCCGGTATCGATGCTGGGGGCGTTGCCGTGCGCGAGATGACCCTGGGCGCTTGGCATGCCGCGCTTGATACCAATCTTACGGGTCCGTTTCTCTGCACACGCGCGTTTCTGCACCGACTGCCGCCGCGCGGCGAGCAGCGCAGCGGGATACGGGCGAAAATCGTAAACATCACATCGGTCCACGAGGAACAGCCGCGCGCAGGCGCGAGCGAATATTGCGCGAGCAAGGGCGGTTTGCGAAACCTCACCCGTTGCCTTGCACTCGAGCTCGCGCCCGATGGCATCACCGCGGTCAACGTCGCACCCGGGATGGTACTCACGCCGATGAATCAGAAAGATCTGAACGATCCCGAACAGCTTGCGAAGGACGAAGCAACGATTCCGCTGCGGCGAGCTGCCAAACCGGAAGAGGTTGCGGGCTTGGTGCTGTGGCTCGCCTCTCCCGCCGGCGACTATGCGACCGGAACGAGTTTCACACTTGACGGGGGCCTGATGCAGAACACCGGTCAAGGCGCATGAAACTCGAGGTAATCGAGACGACACCGCTCCGCTTCGAGGGCGGGCCGGCGGTTACCGGCGACTACTTGCTCAGCCCTTATGTGTACGCCGCAGGCCGCGAGATTATCGTCCGTGCCGTTCCACGGCGCGACGACGACCCGGCGCAGAAGATCTCGCGCGCGTTTCGCGGCCGCTCGCCGGACGGTGTGGCATTTGTGCTCGACGACGTGCCGCTGCTTGCTCCGGGTCCGGGCGCCGAGGACCGCGGCGGAGTCGAAGACCCAACCGTCGTCGAGGACGGTGACCGACTCACTGTGTTTTACTCCGGCTGGGATCCGGCGGCGCAGCGCAGCACGCTCCTGCGTGCCGACGGCGCGCGGTCGGGGGCTCTCGTCAAGCGGGGTCCGGTTTTCGACGGCGCGGCGCCACCCCAAGCGAAGGAGGCGACGCTCGTGCGGCGCGACGACGGCTGGACGATGTTCTTCGAGGTCGAGCGCGAGGCGTCACTCAATGCAAGCGCGACGGCGCCGGCGATTGCGGGCCCATGGACGATCGGGGACGACGTGCTCGGCACGCGGCCGAACCATTTCGACTCCTGGCATCTCAGCCCTATCGCTTTCGTGATGTCTCCTGAAGAAACGCGTGTGCTCATCTACAACGGCGCGGACCGCGATGGACGTTGGCAGATCGGCTGGTGTGCGCTCGACGAAGAGTGTGCGCGCGTCCTCGAGCGCCCCCGCGAGCCCATCGTCCGCGCATCGCGCAACGCGCCGGACCAACGCGAGCTCGCCTTTGGTGCTTCGGTGGTTGAGCGCGATGGGCTGCTCGACCTGTACTATTCGATCGGTGACACCGATCCGGCGCGCGCAACGTTACGTTGGCGCAGGTAGCTCGTAGCGCCGGCAACATCTTCCGTAGCCCCTTGAGAGCATACGTAACGCTCTCGTTCGTCCTTCAAACGGGTGGCTATGCCGCCCGCATGCCAGCCACAGATACTCCACTTCGCTAGGCCTGCCAACGCCACGCAGCCCCAGTTCCAACACCAGATTTGGCGTATCTCTCGCGTGACCGGTAAACCACTCCTTTCCGTCGGGTCGGATCGCGACTACGTGCTGTCGTTAGCGTCCGACGCGGATCGAGACGGCCTACAGGCGATCGTGTCCCGGGAGTGGTGTACGAGTGAGACTCGACGCGGGTTGCCCCTCAGCCCGTAATGACGGCTGAGAGCCGTTGGTTTTGGTTGTCGCTGATCGCCCGGAGTCCTTCGAGCGAAAGGTATCGGCGCTGCACCTGCCACTCGTCATTCTGTTCGAGCAGCAGTGTGCCGGCGAGGCGAACGACCGCGACGTCGTCCGGAAAGATGCCGACGACGTCAGTGCGCCGCTTGATCTCGGCGTTGAGCCGTTCGAGCGGGTTGGTCGAGGCGATTTGCTTGCGGTGCGCGCGTCGGAAGTCCGTGAACGCTAAAACGTCGTTTTGCGCTTCGTCGAGAAAGGCCGCAAGCTTTGGCAGCTTCGTTCCGAAGTGATCAGCGACCACGCGCCATTGTTCGTGCGCAGCGTCGGTCGTCTCTTGTGCAAATGCCGCGTTGATGAGTGCGACGACCACCTGCCGCTGACCCTTGTTTGCATACGCAAGCGCGTTACGCATGAAGTGCACGCGGCCGTTGCCACGTCGCGTTGAATACCTTCGCGATCGCTGCCTTGAGGCCCAGGTGCGCATCGGAAATGACCAGCTTAACGCCGCGCAGACCGCGTCGTGTCAGGTCAAGCAAGAACGTGAGCCAGAACGGTTCCGCCTCACTTGGACCAACCGCGACACCGACAATTTCCCTTACACCATCAGTGTTTACGGCCACCGCGATTATCACCGCAACCGACACAATGCGGCCGGCTTGGCGCACTTTCACGTACGTCGCGTCGATCCACAGATACGGCCAGTCGCCTTCGAGCGGTCGCGAGAGGAAAGCGTTGACGCGTTCATCGATCTCGGCACACAGACGCGACACTTGGCTCTTCGAGATCCCGGTCATGCCCATCGCCCTGACCAACTCGTCGACCGATCGCGTCGATACGCCATGGATGTACGCTTCTTGAACGACCGCCATTAGCGCTCGTTCGGCAGTTCGCCGCGTCAAGCCGCCCAGTTGCGTGTGAGGGCGCCTTTCGTTGTAATCTAAGCGCCACGATTCGATTGCCGAGCGTGCGTGGAATATCGTCGGAAAGGCATGCTCGTTAAGTAATTCATCCCGCAGTCGGCCGTTAAACCTTTCGATAATCGCGTTTTGGTTCGGCTTCCCCGGTTCAATAAAGTGCAGACAATCTGCCGCTCAGCGCTCCATTTCAACATCAGCTCGCTAGAGAATTCGCCGCCGTTGTCCGAGCTGAGAATTTCCGGCAACATTCGGCCGCACTGCATGCGCTAGAGTGCACGGATGACACGAGCACTCGGAAACGAAAAGTCCGCTTCAATCCCAACGCACTCGCGTGAGAAGTCATCTACGATCGTGAGCATGCGGAATTTACGGCCGTTCGCGAGCCGATCGTGAACGAAATCAAGCGACCAGCGCTCATTTGGCCGCGTCACTGGCGCGATTGTGGCGCCCCGTACATAGCGCACGCCACGCTTGCGCCGCGGGCGCAACTGCAAGCCTAAACCGCGGTAGATCCGATGAACGCGCTTGTGGTTCGCAGCGATGCCTTCACGTCGCAGCATCAGCGTCAGGCGCCGATAACCGAACCGCCGGCGCTCCATCGCGATCGCCGTTAAGCGCTCGACAAGCTGCGGTTCGTCGTACGTTTGAATCGGTATTGGGCGACCGATCGCGGACAGCCGGTAATCGCGCACGCTGCGCGCTGGCTCAAGCCGATCTCTTGCAAGGCCCTCACCGCCGCTTTTCGCTGGGAGGGCCCGGACGAGTTTTTTGCGATCAGCTGCTTCATCGCGTCGTTCTCGAGCGTCAAATTGGCGATGATGCGGCGCATTCGAGCGTTCTCGTCGTCGACGGCGCGGCTGCGCGCCAGCTCTCCATGCCGCCATACTTGGCCTTCCACGCGCTGATGGTGTTCGGATGCACGCCGTGCCGCCGGCCGAGCTCTACGAACGACGCGCCGGCATCGTGCTCCCTGAGAATCGAGACAATCTGCGTCTCGCTGAAACGCGACTTCCGCATGACGGCTTCCTTTCGGCTTTCGGCCGGGAAACCCACGGTTTCAGGTGGCCCGCTTTAGCGGGGCAGCGTCCCCGGGACACCGAGCCCAGGGGTGTTTGAGCGACGCCCAAGCACCGGGGTTGGTTAATTACAAGCGCGTGGAACGTGCTTTTTACCGCCGCAACAACGCATGTGGTATACGATTACCGTACATATTGCGGTATAGGTAAACGTTAAGAGTTGCGAAAACATGTGGTCTTGCTCACTTGATGATGCGATACTCTAAGCATGATGGCTTCAACGCATAACGGACAGACCGTCGTGATCATGTTTGAGGACAGTCCAATCGCGATGTGTAATATCACGGTCGACGGAACGATACTGCGCAGAAATGCGGCATGTGAGATGTTGTTCCCTAAGTCGGCGAGTTCTATATTCGATCTCGTCGCGCGCACCGACCGTGGCGAGCTTGCCGCCGCCCTGCAGTTAGTCAATGTTGGACAGCGGCGCGCATTCCGTGTCGCCGTGGACGCGGATTGCGGCAAGCGTATTGAAATTAGCGGCATTCCGCAGCGTAACGGTACGGGCGATCTGATACTGTATTTTGTGGACGTTAGCGTTCATCATCAGCGCGAAGAACATCTACGTGAAGTTGCCGAGCGTGATGCGCTTACCGGTTTGCTTAACCGGGCGGGATTTGAGTATGCTCTTTCCAAGCGCCTTACGGCTGATCCGGTCGGTACACTCATGATGATCGATCTTGATGGTTTCAAGAGGGTTAACGATACATATGGGCATGGCACCGGCGATACCGTTCTGATCCATGTTGCTCGGGCACTCACGGCGTGCGCGGCAGAAGGCGATATCGTTGCCCGGCTTGGCGGTGATGAGTTCGCTGTGATCCTAAGATCTGAGGCAAACGCGGCTAACGCCGCCGCTTCTATGCTCATCAGACGGGTCGAGATCGCCGCGGCGGTCGCGGCGCGAGGCATTTCAGTCAGTGCAAGCGTCGGTATCGCACCACTCATGGCCGGCCTGGAACCGGCTGAAGTGCTTGAGGATTCCGACCGCGCGATGTACTCCGCGAAGCACGCCGGCAAGGGACGATGTGTTACGGCAGTGCGAACTATTGGGAAGCGCAGCGTCAGTACCGTGACGGGTGACACGCAACGATTTCTCACGCATCGATCGCTTGGAATCCAACGGACCGGCTCCTAAGAGTAAACTCCGGAGCAGCGGTCGGCGACGGCGTTCGTCTCGTCGCAGCTAAACCGAACTCGCCGCGATACCGCCGTGGCGCGCGTTGTGCTGGCGGTGGTGCTGCCGCCGGTGCAGCCTAACGCATGGAAGATCGCGGTCAGCCTGGACGCCTGCGCAATTCGAAGTCCCGCCTTTGTGCGCAGGCGGACATTCTCGGACATCCACGGGCAACACGAACCCCGACGAAACGGATTCCTCATCAGCAGGTCAGCGGTTCAAGTCCGCTCGTCGGCTGCAGACGCAACCCTTACGATGTAAGGGTTCTTTGTTTTTCGCGCCGCTCCGTCAACCGGCCGACTCGTCATTTAGACGCCGAACGGCAGCCTAACGTCTGCTTTTGCTTCGGCACACAAGTCGGCGCGGTTGGGCGGCGTGGCGCACGACGGACGGCAAGACGTGCGAATACGTGTCAAGCGTGAGCGAGATCGGCGATGCTGCATGGCGTTCGGCCCTGGTGGGTATGGTGCGCGTAAGGCCCAAACGCCGCCGAGAAAGTCGAATCGGAAAAGCGGTCCCCGCGGCCGAGAACGCTCGGCGGTGCTGGCCTGCTGTTCACCCCGCGAGGAACGAGCATGACTACGACGAGAGAACACGGCGCCGCACGGACGGTCGTTGCGGTCTTCACGGACCGCTCGGAAGCTCGCGACGCCGCGCGAGAGTTGCACGACGCCGGATATAAGGATACCTGGATCGGGACGACGAGGCCGCACGGTCCGACCGACGACGCTAGAGGCGTAGAACCAGGCACGATTACGGGCACGATCGACGGAACCGACGTCGTCGAGGGCGGCACTGGCGACGTCCTCGGAAAGATCGGGCGTTTTTTCGCGGGGACGGATTACACGCTCGGCGAGGCGCTGCGCAAACACGGTGTCACGGACGCGGACGCGGCGCGGCTCGAAGAAAGCATCCCCCCAGGGAGCTCCGTGCTCACGGTGACGCTCGGGGACGACGTGCACGCTGGTTCACAGGGTCCCGCCACCGTCATCGAACGTTGCGGCGGCCGGCTGCTGACTGCGGACTCCGGCCTGACGACCGACGAGCAGCAACTCGAACGCGGCGAAGTACGCCAGCGCAGAGAGGTCGCGGCGAGCCAGGAACGCGACGACGTTCCGAAGCTTCACGAGGAGTTCTTCACGGAACGCCGTCGCATCCCACGATAGACGTACACCGCAGACGGGCAGATCGGCGAACGTCGGACGCGACTTTCCGAACTGCGCCGGGCATTCATCATAACCGCATCACCGCGAAATACTCGTCGAGCCCTGACCGCGACGTAGGGCATCACAAACGAAGGCGCGGCGTGAATCAGCGGATCGTAGCGCAGCCGGTGCCGCTCCAAACGTAATACGTAGGTAATTGCGCCGCGACGTTGCCGGTACCGCCCAGAGATAAATTGATCCGGGCGCCGACGGCGTCGTCGCGATGACGCTGGATGCGCAGCAACACGCGGATGCGCCGCTTGGCGAAGGAGCGTTTGTTTCGTTGGCACGCGGAGTTGCTCTCGCGGGCCCGGAGTTCCCTGGCCGCCGGCGGATGGCGCCCGGCGCGGCATCGGTGCATATCATGAGGCGGCCTCCCGTGGTCGGGTGCGCTCGGCATTCAAACGCGTGGTCCTGCAGACCGGAAGGCGCCGCCATGCTGTCGCTAATGACCCGAACGTCGGGTTCATACTCATGACGGTCGCGCTCATGACGGTCGCGATCTACGCGCTCACATTCGAGCTGAGCAGTCCCGGCGCGATTCCTGTATAATCGGCGGTCTCGCGCTGATCCTCACAACCGTCTCGTTCGTCCTGATTACGGTGAACGTCGCCGGGGTGCTGCTGGTCGCGCTCGCGCCGGTTCTTATTGCGGACGTCAGGTGCCGAGCGACGGCGCCCTCACCTCCGGCGGCATCGCAACGTTCGTCTCGGCGTTGCTGATCCTCACCCACAGGGGCCGTCCTTGCCTATCTCGATCACGCTTCATCTTGATCGTCGCCGCGTTGAC
>JBHEMQ010000095.1:10663-10965 GCA_046262475.1 Candidatus Velthaea sp. | reverse complement strand
GGTACCGGTCGGCGACGACGCCGGCGAACGGTGAAAACGCCAGGACCGGTACGGCGCGAGCGACGCCCATCAAGCCGACGTAGAACGCGGCCAAATTCGGCGCGGGCGCGATGTGCACCACTTCGTAGCCGAGCGCCGTGAATTGCATCCAGGTGCCGAGATTGCCGACAAGCAGCCCGCTCCACAAGAGCCGGAAGTCGCGAAATCCGAGCGGTCCCAGAAACGACGGGCGGCGGTCTGGAACGCGCGGTTCGCCCGCTTGGAGGGGAGCGGCCGTTCTCACGGCGGCGCCATGTCCGCGG
>JBHEMQ010000095.1:0-10525 GCA_046262475.1 Candidatus Velthaea sp. | reverse complement strand
TTTGCCCATCTTCTCATTGGCGTTGTTCAAGATCAAGATGCGGTCCGCATGACGGATTCCGAGCGCCTTTTGATCGTAGTACACCTTCACGTATTGCCCGGGATGAAGCGACGACATTTGCGCCGTCGTCTTGCCGTCGCTGGAAAAGACTCGCTTGAACTGCGGCAGGATCAGGAAGCTCATCGCGGTCTTCGTCTTCGGATCCATGACCTTGATGTTGGTCGTCGAAACATGTTGGACTTCGCCGTTGAACGACGCGCTGCCGACCTTCCCGGCGGCGAGCGCGACGGTGGCGGTCACGAGGATAAAAGCGCCGACGGCGACGATGGCCGCCAGACGGAAACGTAGTGCATGTATCATGTTCGCCTTGTGCCCAGAATCGGACGCTTGCTATCCGCAAACAGCCGGCGCACCTCGCGTTCCCCGGCGGGCGGCAGGACGGGGCGGTCGCCTGCTGAGAGAATGCAAGGTTTCAGCTTCGGGACGGCAAGAGTGTCAGTCATGCAGAACCTCTTCATGGCATTCGGCCTTTTCGCGATTGCTCGCGCCGTCGGCGAGCGTGCAAACGACAAAGGACGCGAAACTTGGGACATACGTTCGCTACAATGACGCCAACATCCGAATCGACAACATCGAATCGGTGCGGCACGTCGACGGCAACCCGCTAGTCAAAGAACTCGATGCCGGCGAGAACGGGTACGTGATCGGGTCGCTGTCGGTGCAGAATCCGGGCGCGGGTACGGCCGAAGCACCAGGGCGAATTGCGCCGAAGGAATCGATCCGCGACGGATCGCCGATGCTGCGCTTCCAAATCAACGCGACGGACATCACGCCGCTCGCCGAGATTCCGCGCCCCAAGTCGACGCATTGAGCAGCGCCGCGCCGCTGATTCAAACGCGCGACCTGCGCAAAGTCTTTCGGTCCGTAAAGCGCGGAGGCGGTGCCGGTGGAGCGCTGCGCACGTTGTTTTCTCGGGAATACGTCGACAAAGTCGCGGTCGAAGGCGTCTCGATGGCCCTCGACGCCGGCGAACTCGTCGGCTACATCGGGCCGAACGGCGCCGGAAAATCCACCACCATCAAAATGTTGACGGGCATCCTCGTGCCGACGTCGGGCGAGATAACGATCGCGGGGCTCGTTCCATGGCAGCATCGCAAAGCGAATGCACGCAACATCGGCGTCGTCTTCGGGCAGCGCAGTCAATTGTATTGGGATCTGCCGCTCGTGGAATCGTTCGAGCTGCTGCGCGCCATCTATAACGTGCCGCGCGCGCACTACTTGACGACGCTCCAGCGGTTCACGGAAACCTTGGAGCTCGGCCCGTTCCTGCAAACACCGGTCCGCCAGTTATCGCTGGGTCAGCGCATGCGCGGCGATTTTGCGGCCGCGATGCTGCACGATCCGCCTATCGTATTTCTCGACGAGCCGACGATCGGCCTCGACGTCGTCGCCAAGGAAGCGATCCGCACGTTCATCGCCGCGGCGAACGCGGAACGCGGCACGACGTTCATTCTCACGACGCACGATCTGGCTGACGTCGAACGGCTGTGCCGCCGCATCGTTTTGATCGATCGCGGCACGCTCGTCTACGACGGCGAGGTGGAGCGCCTCAAAGAACGCTACGGCACGCACCGCACGCTCGTCGTAGAGCTCGGAGAACCGTATCCCTCGCTCGAGGTCGCCGGTGCCGATGTCACCGAACACGACGGAGCGGCCGCTCGCCTGCGCTTTGATCGGCGAACCACGAGTGCGGAAGCGCTGATCCGGCGACTGACGGAGCGGTACCGCGTCAACGACATCTCTATTGAAGAGCCCGATCTCGAGGGCATCATCCGCGGAATCTACGTGGACGGCTACGCCGCCGAAACCGCCGGCCCCACGAGCGGCTAGGGCACGCGCGCGATCACGTGCTGGTGCGCCGTGCGGCCGAAGTCGCCCGGCGAATTGCCGTGATCGTGGGCGTCGCTGTGATAGATAACGACGATCGCTGCGCCGGCCGCCACGTGCGAGGGCGAACTGACGACCACATTCGCGCTGCCGTCCTGTTTCGCATCGAAATTGTTGCCGACGCCGCTGCCGTCGAGCGCCGCGAAGCGCACGCCGTCCGCCAGGGTCGTGCGCAAGAAGACGCTGTAGTGCCCGAAGGCGATCAGGCGCCGCAGCGCGAGCGTGATGCGGTCGCCGCTCCCGCCGGGATCGGCCGACGCGTCGGCGGTACCCCCGGCGGCGCGCCACTTGTCGACCGTGAACAGCAGCGGCTCGCCGTCCGCATTGTACGCCTCGACCGTCGATTCGTCGTCGTTCAGCAGACCGCGGAAGCCGGCGATGTGCACGATGCCGCGGTCGTCGCTCTCGGCCCGCGCGTTGGCGTCACGCACGAAGATTTGGGCCGGCGTCTGCGTCGCTTGCGGATCGGCTAAGGCGAACGTCAGGCTGGCGGCCGCAGCCGGAAGCGCGCCGGTAAAGACCGCCGCAAGCGCCAAGACGAAGGCTAGCCTCATGACCGTCCAACGCACCGTGCATCCGCCGCGTTCCCTTGGCGAACTGCTCGAGCCGTACGTGGAGTTCGGCCGCAAGGCGTTTTCGCGCGAGGCGACATACCGGGTCGAAGTTTTCACGAACCTGGGTTCGCTGCTCGTACGGGTGTATCTCCTGCGCATGCTGTGGACGGCGCTGTACGCGCAAAACGCCGCGCCGGCCGGAATCCCGCTGCACGCGATCATCACGTACTCGACGGTGGCGCTGCTCATGTCGCTGGTGCTGGAAGTGGACGGCACGCGCATCATCCGCGAGCGCATCCGCGAAGGCACCATTGCCACGGATTTGATGAAGCCGATCAGCCTGCCGTTCTTCTTCTTCAGCGACGGCGTCGGGCAGACGCTCTTTCACGCGCTGATGATCGTACCGGCGCTGGCGCTCGCACTGCTCATCGTGCACATCGACGTGCCCGCGCCGGGCACGCTCGCCGTTTTCGCGATGAGCTTCGCGCTGGGGTACGTCGTCAATTTTCTGATGAACTTTTTGATGAACGCCGTCGCCTTTTGGACGCTGGAGACGTTTGCCATCCAACTCATGGTGCGCTGGGTTTCAGACCTATTGAGCGGACAGATCGTGCCGCTCGTCTTCTTTCCCGGTCTGCTACAGCGCGCGGTGCTCGCGCTGCCGTTCGCCGCGATCTATTCGACGCCGCTGCTGATCTACGTCGGCACGATCCAACCGCACGACTACGCGCGCGCTCTCATGGTGCAAGCGGCGTGGCTGGTCGTCTTCACCGGCCTCGCGCGCCTCGTGTGGCAAGCCGCGCAACGCCGCGTGGTGGTCCAAGGCGGCTGACGGATGAAAACTCGTCAAATGCACGACCTTCGCCTAAAGCGCCGCGCTGAGAGCGCTGGTGCGTTACGCGCTGTTGCGCGGGCGCCGGTAATGGCAATACCAAAGCAAAGCGCATCCGCTCAAGACGGCGGCGACCACGGCATAGCCATCGTTCGACAACGCAACAATCCACATGATGACCGCAGGCAGCGCGAACACACGAACGAGCGCGGATTGCGATCAACGAACTGAGAACGACATCGAACCGACGACCCTCATGATTCATTCCGCCTCAAATCGACCACTGGTACGCGCCCCATGATTCGACCACCGGGTTGGGATCGAAGTTCTGCAGGTCCGGGTTCACGGCTTGGATCTGGCGGGGCCACCACAAGAAGTCCATGGGCGCGTCGCGCGCCAGTTGCTCCTGGATCCGTGCGTACGCCGTTTTGCGCTTCGCCGAGTCGTAGTTCTGCAGCGCCGCGGTTTCCGCCGCGTCGGCGGCTACGCTGCAATAGAATGACTGGTTGAAGCCGCGCGGCGGACGTTCGGAACACGAAAACTGCGCCGAGTCGTCCGGATCGATGCCGGCGATCCAGTTGTACAGTGCCAGGTCGTACTTGCCGCGCGCGAGCGTTCCGCCGGCGCCGTAGCCGCCGTAGATCACCGAGCTCAGTTGCGAATGCAGGCGCAGGTCGATCCCCACGTCG
The DNA here is from genome assembly GCA_046262475.1 of Candidatus Velthaea sp. Taxonomy (GTDB): domain Bacteria; phylum Vulcanimicrobiota; class Vulcanimicrobiia; order Vulcanimicrobiales; family Vulcanimicrobiaceae; genus JBHEMQ01. Next base: position 6,503 of record JBHEMQ010000095.1, on the reverse strand, counting down.
TGCAGCGCCGACTGGATTTGGACGCTCGCGTTCTTGTTGAGGGCGGCGCTCTGCTCGAAGTACATGTCGAGCGTGAGGCGCCGCCCCGGCCCGTACCCCGCTTGCGCGAGCAGCGCGCGCGCGGCTTGCGGATCGTACTGCGCGGGACGCAACGTGCGGTCGTACGCCCACAGGAACGACGGCAAATCTTCGGTCGCGGGCAACGCCGCTCCGTACGTCAGGTTTCGCACCAGCGCGTCCTTGTCGAGTGCCGCGACGATCGCGCGGCGCACGCGCGGGTCGCGCGTGGGCCCGCGCGCGTTGTTCATCATGATGCCCTCGTAGCCGTTGAAGGGCGTCAGCACGATGCGCACGTCGCTCTGCGACATGCGGCGCACCTCTTTGTACGCGTTGACCGTCACCTCGAAAAACCAATCGATTTCGTGCGACCGCAGCAGCGTGATTTCGGTGTTCTCGTCGGGCACCAGCTTCACGACGATCGATTTCAACTTCGGGCGGCCTAAGAAATAGCCGTCGAAGCGCTCGTACTCGATTTGATTGGCGCGCAGCCAGCGCACGAACTTGAACGGCCCGGTACCAATCGGCGCGGAATTATACGGCGCGTCGTTGATCGATTTGAGCCGGCCGAGAAGATGCTCCGGCACGATCGCGTAGGGACTATCGCTTTCACCGAACACCGTTGCGACGAACGGCGCGAAGCGGTGCTTCAAGCGGAAGACCACCATATGCGCATCCGGCGTCTCTACGCTCTTCACCACGTCGTAGCCGTGGCGCGAGATGATATCGTTGTTGGGATTCATGATCGCGTCGAAGCTGAACTTCACGTCCTTGCTCGTGAACGGCGCGCCGTCGTGCCACTTGACGCCATCGCGCAGGCGATATCGGATCGTGAGACCGTCGGCGCTGATGCCGCCGTTGCCGGTCGTCGGCACCTCTTTGGCAAGGTCGGGCGCGAAATTGCCGCGCGCATCGACGGCGACAAGAATGTCCGTGGAGAACCGGGCGAGCATCGATTCGACCGTCTGCGTGGCGAGCAGCGGGTTGAGCGTGCGCGGCACCGTGCCGACGGCGATGCGCAAGGTGTCGGGCACCGTCCATGAATGACGGGCGCCCGCAGCCGGCACGCCGGCGGTGGATGTGCTTGAACGCGCGCAGCCCCCGAACGTGAGCGCAAGCACGGCAACGAGGAGCGGCGCCGCGCGCCGGGCGCGTCTTACCAGGTCACCTCGTCGATATAGCACCACTTCCAATCTTCGCCTCTCTCGAACGAAGCGATGATCGGATGCTTCGTCGTGTGGAAATGTTTGGTCGCGTGCTTGTTCTTCGATGAGTCGCAGCAGCCTACGTGCGCGCATTGCGTGCACACGCGCAGCTGCACCCACTCATCGCCCGACACCAAACATTCCTCGCACCCAGTCGAACGCGGCGCAACGTCGCGCATCGTGTCCAGATGCGCGCAGGGCGGCGCCGTCATGCATCTTCCAACGGCACGTCGGTGCCCGCCACGTCCCAGAGCACGACCTCGCCGCTGCCGGCCAGTTCGACCTCGCCGACCGCGTGGAGCCGCACCGCATCGCCCCTCGCGAGGGGTTCGCCATTCACGCGCACATCGCCGTCGGCCACGAAGATGAAGCCGTAGCGCTCCCGCTCGTAGGCGTAGGTGAGCCGGCCGTCCGCGAGTCGCGCGACGCGCAAGGTCGCATCCTGACGCAGGGCGATCGGAGCATCGATTCCCGGCTGACCGCTGGCGATCGTGAGCCATTTACCCGTGCGCTCGGCTCGATTGAAGTCACGCTGTCCGTACGCGGGCGCGTCGCCGGACGTCCGCGGCATCACCCACATTTGCACGAAGTGGACGTCGTTCTCCGCGGAATGATTGAATTCGCTGTGCGTCACGCCCGAGCCCGCGCTCATGTACTGCACGCCGCCGGGGTTGACGACGCCATGATGGCCCATTGAATCGCGGTGCTCGAGCTGGCCGCGCAACACGTACGTGACGATTTCCATGTCGCGATGCGGATGCGTTCCGAAACCTTTGCCCGGCAGCACCGTGTCGTCGTTGAACACCCGCAGGGTGCCCCAGTTGAGGTTGTCCGGATCGAAGTAATCGGCAAAACTGAAGCTGTGATGCGTCTTCAGCCAGCCGAAGTCGAAGAAGGCGCGGTCCGCCGCGCGTTGCACGGCGAAGGTGGGGGCGGCGGCGGTTTCCATGCTCGGCATAACCCTGCCCGGGTTGCAAGGGGTGACGCTCATCGGGCACACGCTCGTCAACCCGGCCGGGCGCCCGCTTTCAGCGATCCTTAAGACGCTGAGAATATTCTGCCGAAGCACGTTTAAGGAAATGATGATGACGACGACCGCACGGCCCGCTTTCTCACGCTCGCTTGCTTTTATCGTTTCCGCGATCCTCGCGGGCTGCGGCGGCGGGGGAGGTGGCGGCGGATCAGCGGCACCGGCGCCGACGCCGACGCCAATTGCGACTGCGACGCCGCGGGCGGACACGTGCACGTCGATCGCCAGCCGGCGCTTCGGCTCGGACCGGCGCGCGCCGGGCACCGCGGCCCCTGGCGTCAACCCGAACCGGGTGTACGTGACGTACCGCGCATCTGCCGCCCAGCGCGCCACCGAAAGCCTCGACCGCACGATCAACGCGGTTCGCGCCGTCGAACTAGGAACGCAGGGCGGCTACGCGCACCGTGCGCTGACGCTGCCGGCGGGGCTCGACGCGACGACTGCCGCCGCCACCCTGCGCTTGAACCCGGACGTCGTCGACGTGGCGCCGGTGCACTATCGCGTGTCCACCGCGATTAGCCCGGGCGACGTCGTGAACGACCCGCTTTCCGACAACGTGGATCAATGGTATCTGTACAAAACCAACGTGACGCCGGGAGCGTGGACGGTCACAACGGGATCGCCCTCGATATCCGTCGCGATCATCGATACCGGCGTCGATGAGACGAACACGGACTTCGTCTTCGACGTGAAAGAAAGCATCGTCAACGGCATCAAGAAAACCGGCAACGGCAGCGTGCAAGATACGAACGGGCACGGCACAAACGTTGCGGGCCTGGCGGTCGCGCAGGCGAACAACGCCATCAATTTCGCCGGCGTCGGATATAAGACGCACCTCCAGGCGTATAAAATTTTCCCGGACGCGACGGCCGCCAGCGATTGCCAAGCGGCCGACACGGCGGACGAAGCGGCCGCGATCAACGATGCGGTTGCCAACGGCGCATCCGTCATTAGTCTAAGTCTCGGCTCGCCGCAATCCACCGGCGAAGACGCGGCGGAAAAAACCGCGGTGAGCGCCGCGATCGCGGCGAACGTTACGGTCGTTGCGGCGAACGGTAACGAATTTCCAACCGCTGACGGTACAACACCTGATTTTCCGGCCGCATATCCCGGCGTGATCGGCGTTGGTGCGTCCGCGGTCATCGACAACAATGCGGCCCCCGGCTCGTTCAGTTCCATCACCGCGGAGACCGTCGCGTCGTATTCCAATTCCGCGCCGAAACTCGTTGCGCCCGGCGGCGACGCAGCGAACGGTGCGGCCGACAACGACCTGCTTCACTGGATCGAAGGCTACTCGACGACGACGGCGGCGTTCGCCGCTGACCAGTGTACGAACTCGGGCGGCGTCTGCCGTGCGCTGTTCAACGGCACATCGCAAGCGACGCCGCAAGTCGCGGGCACCGTCGCGCTGATGATGGCGGTGCACGGCGGCGGACGTTCGCTGACGCCGGCGCGCGTGCTTTCGATCTTGCAGTCGACCGCGGACGTGCTGCCCGGCATTCCGGCGTCACGCCAAGGCGCGGGCCGTCTGAACGCGGGCGCCGCGGTCAGCGCTCCCTAGAGCGTCACCTCACCGCGCGCCGCGAGGCGCCCCAGTAGCAAATGATAGTACAGCATCCCGCGCTGCGGTCCCAACAGCGCGAGGATGCGCGCGGCGTCGACGTCCGGATCGCCCGAAAGATCTTTGAGGGTGCGCGCGACGCCCGAATCTTTCATCGGGAAGATATCGAGGCGCCCGAACCCGCGGAGGGCGATTACGGCCGCGGTCCAGGGCCCGACGCCTTTCGCGCGCTCCAGGCCGGCGACGAGTTCGGGCGTCGGCAACCGTTCGAGCGCGTCTTCGTCGAGCTCACCCTCGAGAATCGCGCGCGCCAGCGTGCGCAGCGCGACGATCTTGTTCGCGCTGAGGCCGAGTGTGCGCAGGTCGCCCGGCTGCGCATCGGCGATGACCTGCGGCGTCGGAAACGGTGCGAGCCGGACGCCGCTGACGATGCGCACCGCCGCATAGCGCTCGATCACGCGGCGCAGGATCGCCGCGGCAGCGTGGATGCTGATCTGTTGATACACCACCGAGTTCACGACCGTTTCCCACAAGCTAGGATAGCGCGGCGGCTTCACGCCGCGCGCGCGCTCCACGAGGGCGAACAGCCACGGAATCTCCACCGCCGCCGTATAGAAGTGGTCGAGATCGACGTCGGTGCCGAGCATGCGCCGCACGAGCGCGGCGCCATCCACTGCGCCGGCGCCGTGAAGCCGGACGGTCAGTTCGTCCTCTTGCGTTTGCCGCACTTCGATGAGCTGCGGCGCGGCGCCGTCGCCCGCGAGGCGCCGATATGCGCCGCCCTCGTACACGTCGACCACGTTGGAGGACAAGCGGCGCAGCGCGTTCGCCGTGAGGTCCAGGCGGTACGGCGCGCGCACGGGGACGCGCAAGGTGCGGACGGAATCGCTCAGGCGTGTACCTGGGAGCCTACCGGCAATACTGGCGCATCAATCTGCTCACGATGCTTGAGTATCGTGCGAATTTTTTGATGTGGTTCGGATTTACCATCATCTACCATGCGACGGCGGTGGTCGCGCTCTGGGTAACGCTCCGCAATTTCCCGTCCATCAACGGCTGGAATTTTCAAGAAACCGCGTTCATGTACGGGCTCTGGATGCTGGGTCACGCACTGCACAACACCGTTTTCTTCACCGTCAACAGCGTGCCGGAATTCATTCGTGAGGGCCGCTTCGACCGGTTTCTCGTGCGGCCGCTCGACCCGCTTTTTCAAGCGGTGACCGTGCCGCAGCAAATCTGGCCGGACGAGCTGATCCTGGCGATCGTGTATTTTTGCGTCGTCACCGCCGTGACGCACGTGCGCGTCGACGCGGCGTTCGTGCTCTTCGTTCCGCTGGTTGCGGCCGGCGGCGCGCTGATCGACTTCGGCATCAGTCTCGCCATCGCCACCGCCTCGTTCTGGGTGATTCGCATCGACTCGCTGCGCTGGGTCGTCATGTCGCTCGAACAAGATTTCTCGCGGTATCCGATCGGCATCTACCAGCGAGGCGTCCGGGTCGTGCTCGCCTTCATCCTGCCCTTCGCGTTCATGAACTACTTTCCGGCGACGTATCTTCTGCATAAGGCGGAGACCGGATTCAACCTGAACCCCGCGGTCGGGTTACTGACGCCGCTGATCGGTGCCGCCTGGGCCGCCGGCGCGTACGCCTTCTGGCGCACGGGCATCAACCGCTATCAAGGGACGGGCAGCTGACCGCGCGCAATGCCGCCGGCATGCGGTTCTGCTTGCGGCTCTCTGCCGGTGCGACGTGCGCCGCCGCCTTTCTGCCGGCATCCGCGGCCGCGAACGCGGCGCATCCCTTCACCATCGGGGATTGGCAGAACGTGCGGAGGGCGTCGCCGCGCGCGGTTGCGCCCGACGCCCGCACGATTCTCTACGAGGCGACGCACGGGCAGCGCACGGGCGGCGACGTCCACGAATGGTTCACCATTCGCAGCGACGGCGAGCGGCGGCGAAAGATCATTTTGCCGAAGTCATTTCACCCCTTCGGCTTCACCCGCTCGACCGCCGAATTGTACGGCACCGTCGAGGTCCGCGACAAACCGCAACTCGCCGTGTGGACGATCGGCGCCCGCCGCGCGCGTGCGCTGAGCGCAATTGCGGGCGGCGTTTCCGCGACGATTCTCGCGCCGGACGGCGCGCGTTACGCCGTGCTCGCCGACCCGCGGCCGCCCGATTCGCTGGAAAAAACGCGCACGGTCGTGCGCAACGACGCGAGCTCGCTGTACGTGCTCGACGCGAGCGGAGCGCACGGCGCGTGGTGGTGCGCGGCCCACGACCACATCGCCGGTTTCGCGTGGTCGCCGGACGGCGCGCGCATCGCTGTTCTTTCGCAAACGCCAAAGCTCGGATACCACGCGGTGAGGAGTTCGATCGAGGTGTGCGGCGCGCGCGCCGCAACGCACGTCGTGTCGATTCCGAACGCCGCCGCCGGCGTCGCATGGGCCGACGGCGGACGTGAGTTGGCGTTTCTGACCACCGCGACCGACGTCCTCACGCCGGATCACCTCTGGACCGTGGCCGCCGGCGGTGGAACGCCCCGCGACCGGACGCCCGAACTGCGGGCGTCGGTCAGCGCGTTACGCGGCGATGCGCACGGCAACGTGTGGGCGACCGTCGCGCACGGCGTTCAAACCGAAGTGCACCGGT
>JBHEMQ010000094.1:0-11060 GCA_046262475.1 Candidatus Velthaea sp. | reverse complement strand
GTGCTGGGCGGTTTGTTTCGTCGCTGGCAGCCGCCGCTCGTAATCATGACCGCGCTGCCGCTTTCCATCGTCGGCGCGCTGTTCGCGCTGTTTGCCGTGCGCGCGGACTTCGGCCTGATCTCGCTAATGGGCGTGATCTTTTTGTTCGGGCTCGTCAACAAAAACGCGATCCTCCTCGTCGACGCGGCGGAACGGCGGCGCCGCGCGGGCGCGGCCGCTGCCGCGGCCATGCTGGAAGCGGGCGCGCACCGGTTTCGCCCCATCGTGATGACGACGGCGGCGACGATTTTCGGCATGCTGCCGATCGCGGTCGGTTTCGGTGCGGGCGCCGAACTTCGCGCGCCGATGGCGGTCGCCATTATCGGCGGACTCCTTTCATCGACGCTGCTGAGCCTGCTCGTCATCCCGGTCGCATACACGTACGTGCACCCCGCACGATGAAGACCGCCTTCGTAACGGGCGCTGCCGGATTCGTCGGCGCGAACGTCGTCCGCGACCTGCTCGCGAGCGGCTGGCGGGTGCGCGCGCTCCTGCGCGCGAGCGATCCGGCGTCTCTGCGCGGGCTCGACGTCGAGCCGGTTGCCGGCGATGTGTTCGCGCCGCACTTGGAAGACGCCATGCGTGGGTGCGACGGCGTCTTTCATGTGGCGGCCCTGTACAGTTTATGGCGGCGCGACCGCGCGGAACTCGCGCGCGTGAACGTTGAGGGCACGCGAAACGTGCTCGCGTGCGCGCGGCGCGCCGGAGTCGCACGCGTCGTGTACACCTCGTCCGACGCAGCGATCGGCGTGCGCGCCGGCGCACCGGCCGACGAAACGTATCAGGCGCCGGAACGTGCACTGACCGGCGCGTACAAGCGCTCGAAATTTCAAGCCGAGGCGGTTGCGCGCGCGGCCGTCGCCGCGGGCCAAGACGTGGTGATCGTCAACCCCAGCACTCCCATCGGTCCGTGGGATGCCAAGCCCACGCCGACCGGCGAGATCATCGTGCGATTCGCGCGGGGCGCGATGCCCGCGTACGTGGATACCGGACTGAATCTCGTCGACGTACGCGACGTCGCGGCCGGACACCGCCTCGCGTACGAGCGCGGGCTCCGCGGCGAGCGCTATATCCTAGGCAACGAGAACGTGCCGTTCCACGTGCTGCTCGAACGCCTGGCGTCAATCACCGGGCGGCCGGCGCCGCGTCTGCGTTTGCCGCACGTGCTGCCGCTCGCATATGCCGTCGTGGCCGAGCGGATCTTGGCCCCGCTCGGGCGGGCTCCCGGCGTGGCGGTGGACGGCGTGCGGATGTCACGGGGCAAGATGTATTACTCCGCCGTCAAAGCCGTCCAAGCGCTGGGGTTGCCGCAGAGCGACGTGACCGCCGCGCTCCGCGACGCCGTCGCGTGGTTTGCAGCGCACGGTTATCTCACGGCACCCTGAAAGGACCTTCGTCGACCGGCATGGCCACTACATTTCACCAAGCGCTGACCGTCGGAACGTACTTGGTCGCGCAGCGCCTGCGCGGCCGCACGAAATTTCCGCTCGTCTTGATGCTCGAACCGCTCTTTCGCTGTAACTTGGCCTGTAACGGCTGCGGGAAGATCCAGCACCCCGTCGACGTCTTGCGGAGGCATCTCTCGCCGGAGGAATGCTTCGCGGCGGCCGATGAATGCGGCGCGCCGATCGTGGCGATTCCGGGCGGCGAACCGCTGCTGCACCCGCAGATCGACGAGATCGTGCGCGGTCTCATCGCGCGCAAAAAATTTGTGATCCTTTGCACGAATGCGATTCGCATGGAGGCGAGTCTCGACAAATTTACGCCCTCGCCGTACTTCTCGTTCTCCGTGCATCTCGACGGATTGGAAGACGAACACGACCGCGCGGTCGACCGGAAAGGCATCTTCAAGGTGGCGGTGAGCGCGATCCGCGCCGCCAAGGCACGCGCGTTCCGCGTGACCACGAATACGACGATCTTCGATGGGACGCCGCCCGAACGCGTCCAAGCGTTCTTTGATTTCGTGACGACGCTGGGAATCGACGGCATGCAGATTTCGCCGGGTTACCGCTACGAGAAGGCGCCCGATCAGGACCATTTTCTTGCTCGCGAAGCGACGAAGTCGCTGTTCCGCGAGATCTTCGCACCGCAAAAGGCGGGCCGCCGTAAATGGGATTTCAACAACAGCCCCCTCTTTCTCGACTTCCTCACCGGCGACAAGGACTACGATTGCACTCCATGGGGGATGCCGTCGTATAGCCTCTTCGGCTGGCAGAAGCCGTGCTATCTGCTCGGCGACGGATATTACGCCACGTATCGCGAGCTGCTCGAGCAAACCGATTGGTCGCAGTACGGGCACGCGAGCGGCAACCCGAAGTGCACGGATTGCATGGTGCATTGCGGGTTCGAGCCGACGGCTGCGGGCGATGCGCTGCGTCCCGCGAACATGATCCGTTCGCTGCGGGCGCTTCTCGCGAAGTAATGGCGCTGGCGTCCGAACCGCTTTCCGCCTTCGAGCAGTCGCTGGAAGGATGGGTGCGGCGCTGTCCGGATCCATCTCCGGCTGCGGAGATGGTGCGCGCTCATTTGGGTTTCGATGAGGGGCGGCGGCGCGGCGGCAAACGGCTGCGACCGCGGATCTTACTGCTGGTCGCAGAAACCGAAGGCGTACGCGGCGCCGAGGCCGACGGGGCCGCGATCGCGATCGAGCTGCTGCACAACTATTCTCTGGTTCACGACGACATCGAAGATCGCGACGAAGTGCGCCACGGGCGGCCGACGCTGTGGGTGCGCTTCGGCATCCCGAGCGCGATCGTGGCCGGAAACGCCATGTCCGCCATGAGCTACCTCGCGTTGTCCGAATCGACGCTGCTTCCGCCGGATCGGCGCGTCGCAATGGAGCGCTGTCTGCAAACGGCGAACTTTCAGATGTGCGCCGGCCAGGCGCTCGACATCGCGTTCGAGGTGGCGCCGCACGTGACGTTTGCGGATTATCTTACGATGATCGACGGAAAAACAGCGGCGTTATTTTCCGCCGCGTGCGAACTCGGCGCACGTGCCGCCGGCGCGAGCGACGAGCGCGCGCTCGCATATGCGGCGTTCGGCCGCGCGTACGGGCGCGCGTTTCAAATTCGCGACGACATCCTCGGCACGTGGGGGACGACCGCGGACACGGGGAAACCGAGCGGTGCCGACATCCGGCGGCGCAAATGGACGTTTCCGGTCGTGTGGGCGCTCGACGGGCCGCCGTCCGCGCAGCGCAACATCGTCGCGTCGGCGTACGCATCGATCGCGCCGCTCGACGACGCGCGCGCGGCGGCGGTGATCGCGGCACTCGATGCGCTGGGCGCGCAAGCCGCGGCGGACGCCGCATGCGACGGCGCGGTCGCCGAAGCGGCAACGCACGCCGCGCGGCATGGTCTCGATCGCGCCGGCACATTGCGCGCGTTGTTCGCGGCGAGCTCCCGACGCAATAGTTAGCGGCCGTATGCCGCGGTTTGCGTGCGGATTTTCGTTGTGAAGGAAAGGGGGGGTGCGTGTCCGTAGTCGCGATTCATTAATACGTTATAGCGAATTCGCGTTTGGGGAATCGTCGATGCATTCAAAGGTCCGGCTCCTGGTCCCGGTCTGCATACTGCTGCTGGCCGCATGCAACTCGAGCAGCGGTACGGTATCTCCGGCCCCGACGTCGGGGCCGTACAATGCGACGGCCGCGATCACGCGGATACCCGGTGTGCCCCCCGCGAGCGGGACGTGGTCGTTCGACATCGGTTTCGTCGACGCGTCCGTGCACCAGTACTATCTCGGCGACCGCACCACCGCCGGAATTGACGTTCTGAACAGCACGACGGGCGCTTTCGTGACAACCGCCGGCGCCGGTTCGTTCGCGGGCAATAAGTCCGGCGGCGTCGGCGGCCCGAACGGTGTCGCGTCCGTCGGGGGTGGTCTCGTCTATGCAGGCGACGGAAACGCGACGCTCAAGGTCGTGAACGTCAATGCCGGCGGGGTCATGTTCACCTCGCCGACGTTGACGAACCCCTACACCGGTCCGGCGATTGCGAACGCGCAGTGTCCGAACGGCGCGCAGGGCACGTTCCGAACCGACGAAGTCGCCTACGACTCGACGGATCAGGTTTTCCTCGCGATCAACGATCTCGCGTGTCCGCCGTTCGGAACGTTTTTCTCGACGGCGAATCCGGCGGCACCGTCGATCGTCGGGATACGACATCACGTTGTCGCAGGGGACATCGACAGCGCCGGGACCCGCCGGTGTGACGATTCCGATCGAGTTGCATTCGTCGAACACGCCGGGCGGTGTCGAGCAGCCCGTGTGGGATCCCGTGCAGGACGTCTTTCTCGTGATGATACCGGGAACGTCGGCAAACCCCAACGGCGAAGTCGACGTCATCAGCCCGAAGACGTTCCAGATCACGAAAGTTTTTCCGATTGCGACGAACTGCCAGCCTAACGGCGGCGCGCTCGGTAATAATGAGAACCTTTATCTCGGCTGCAGCGCAACAACCGGTACGCTGCAAACGCTCGTGATGAACGCTACGAACGGCGCGATCATCGCCACGATTCCGGGCGTTGCCGGCGGCGACGAAGTGTGGTATAGCTCGAGCACGAACCGCTTTTATTGCGCCTGCAGCAACAATCCGGCGTCGGCCGGCGGTCCGGTCCTCTTGGTCGTCGACGCGGGCACGAACACGGTTTTCCAGACGATTCCGACGACGGCGGGGGCGCACTCGGTGGCGGTCGATCCGGCTTCCGATCTCATCTTCCTTCCGCAGCGGCCGACGAACGCGGCGAACGACGGCGTCTACGTCTTCGGGCACTGAACGCAAGACCGCTCAAAACAGCGACGGCATGCCGCCGGAGGCGATGATGTCGCGGCAGATGGCGCGCGCCTCATCGATCCCGGCGGTATCCTTGCGCACGAAAAGTTTGCGCCAATGGGCTTTGCCGCTGAGTTTGGCGATCACGTCGGAGGCGCTGCGCGCGTCGACGATACGGCCCGTCATCCGGACGCGCACCGTCGGTTTGTCGTCGCCGCCGAGCGGTAAGCGGTGCAGGAGCTGCTCTTGTGAATCGCTCCACACCGCTTCTCCGAACCGGTCGCGTAACGCCCGTTCGCACGCGGCGAACGTCGCGAGGTCGCGGTCGGCGTTGAATTCCGCGGCCAGGCCGTAGATCGTGCGGCGTTCGCGTAGCGCGCGCGCCGGCTCCGCCGGATCGTCGCGGATCGCGTCGATCACGCGAAAGTCGTCCCATCCCAAGAACGACGTCACCGGATCCAGCGCGCGTGCGTCGGGCCACAGCCCGGCCAGCACTTCCCCCAGCACCCGCTCGAAGGCGCGCGTCGTGTGGTGGAAATACACGCTGGCGAACATCATGTAGCGCGCGAGCACGAACGATTCCAGCGCGACGACGCCGCGGCCGTCGACGCCCAGCTCCTGCGTTCCGCCGACGTCGAACACCCGCAGCGACGCAACGAGCTGCTCGCTGTCGTACGAGCCGGTTGCGACCCCCGTGAAGTAGGCGTCGCGTAAGAGATAGTCCATGCGGTCCGCGTCGAGATTGGGCCCGCTGACCAGTTCGCGCAGCACCGGATAACGAACCGATGCACCGGTAATCAAGCGCAACAGCTCGTCCGCGTCGACGCCCATGTTCGCAAGCGGTGCGGAAAGTTCGGGCAGCGCCAGGATCGCCGCCGTGCGTGATTCGTGCCGGACACCGAGCACGCTTTCGGAGGCGTGGCTGAAGGGCCCGTGCCCGATGTCGTGCAGCAGGAGGCTCGCGCGGACGAGCTTGCGCTGATGTGCGAAATCGGCGTCGGACTCGAACGCCTCCGGCGAATGTGCGCGCAACGCGTCGAGGATCCGCGTTCCGACGGCAAGTGCGCCGAGCGCGTGCGAGAAGCGCGAATGCTCCGCCGACGGATAGGCCAGGTACGCGAGTCCGAGTTGACGCAGACGGCGCAGCCGCTGCACGGACGGCGCCTCCAGCAGCGCGACCTCGGCAGCATCGAGCTCGATGAAACGGTGAATCGGGTCGAAAATGCGCTTCGCGTTCGCCGTCATCGGGAGTCCGTTCGTCGGCACGTCCGCGAAACATCGTCGGCGCGCGCCGCGTACGGCACCTTACGCGGCGGAGCCGGCACGTCAATGTCGAACTCCGCCGGGTGCGTTTCGACGACGGCATCAAACGTGAGGTTCTGGCCCGTACCGACATCGCCGAGTTCATCGGGCAGTTCGTGACGCTGCGCAAACGCGGCAACGATCTCGTCGGCCTATGTCCGTTCCACGCGGAGAAAACTCCGTCGTTTCACGTGCATCCGGATCGTGGCTTCTTCAAGTGCTTCGGCTGCGGTGCGGGCGGCGACGTGATCAACTTCCTTCGCACGCAGGATAACCTTACGTTTCCGGACGCGCTGCGCGTGCTCGCGAAGCGCGCCGGCCTCGAGCTCGCCGAGGAGAACCCCGCCGCGGCGCGCGTGCGCAGCGAAAAGGAAGCGATCTTTCATGCCAACGACGTCGCGGCAAGCTTTTTCCACCGCACGCTCGTTCTCGACGGCGCGGGCGAGCGCGCCCGCGCCTACTGTGCGCGTCGCGGCATTATCCCGGAAACGATTGCGGCGTTCAAACTCGGCTACGCACCGGCCGGCTGGAACGGCCTCGCCGACGAACTGCGCGCGAACGGCGTCGACTTGGCGCTCGCCGTGAAAGCGGGGCTCGCGAAGCCGGGCCAGCACGGCTACTACGACTTCTATCGCGACCGTTTGATGATTCCGACATATGCAAGCACGGGCGAAACGATCGCCTTCGGCGGCCGTGCGCTCGGCGACGACGAGCCGAAGTATCTCAACACGTCGACGACGCCGGTCTACACGAAGGGCCGTTACCTCTACGCGCTCAACGTCGCGCGCCGCGCCGCCGGCAAGGAGGACGCCGCGATCGTCGTCGAGGGGTACCTCGACTGCATCGCGCTGCATCAAGCCGGATTCGGCAACACGGTCGCCGCGCTCGGAACGGCGTTCACGCCGGAACAGGCGCGCGAACTCCGCAAGGTGACGGCGAACGTGTTCGTGTGTTTCGACGCGGACGCCGCGGGACTGGCCGCAACGGCGAAATCCATCGACGTGCTCGTTGAGGCCGGCTGCAGCGCGCGGATCGTCGCTCTGCCGCCCGGCGAGGATCCCGACGGCTACGTTCGCACGCACGGCGCGCCCGCGTTCCGGGCGGCGCTCGACGCCGCCTTGCCCTGGATGCAGTTCAAGCTCGACCGCGAGATCGATGCCATCCGCACGGGGTTCACGAGCGCGGCTGAGATTGCGCGCCGGGCCGAGGCGCTGCTCGGCAATGTTCCGCGCGAGGAGTGGGACCGCTGGCGCGTGTACGTGGCGGGCCGCCTCGGCTTGAGCGCCGACGACCTGCGCAAGAGCCGTCTGGTGAACCCCGTCCACTTCGCCCCTCGCCCCGGCGGGCAGAGCGGGGGATCCCGTGCTTCACGTCACATCGTCCCGGGCGCGGTCGAGGCGCCGACGTTCGAGCGTGAAGTCCTCGGCATTTTCCTCGACGAACCGGCGCTGATCGCGGAATTCGCGGACCGCATACCGCCGGAGCGTTTCGGACACGCGCTGCTGCGCCGAATCTATGCACGCTTGGTGGAGCGCCGAGAGGCGCTCGTGCAACCAACCGATGTATACGCGCTGTTTGCGGAAGACGGTGCGGAATCCGCAGCGCTGACCACGATCGCCGGAGGCGAACGTTCCGCGACCGTGCGCTTTGCGGATGACAACGCGCGGCGGGCGTATCTCGTGCGCGTGGTGGAACGCTTTGCGGCCGACGACCTGCAGCGCCGATACATGGAATTAGGCGCACGCATCGACGGATTCTTCGAGTCCGGCGCCGCCGTGCCGGCCGAACTGCGTGAAGAACACGCCGCACTCGGTAAGAAACTGAAAGGCTAGACCCCGCGTCGAAGGAGCATTCCTTCGGGCGAATCGTTCCGAAAGGGGGTGAGAAAGAACATGGCTCGCAAGAAAACCGCAACGGCAACCGTCGACGCACCGCAAGTGCCGCTCGAGGAGCAAATTAAGAAGCTCATCGAAAAGGGCAAGAAGCGCGGTTCGCTGACGTACGAAGAAATCAACGCCGTCTTCGACAACGTCGCCGAAGAAGTCGGACCCGAACGCATCGACGATCTTTTCGAGGAGATCGCGTCGATGGGCATCGAGGTCGTCGAAGAACCGGCAAAAGAAGAAAAGGCCGAGGTTGAAGCCGAGGAGCAGCCGGAGGCGGCGATTCCCGCGGGCATGGCGCTGGACGATCCCGTCCGGATGTATCTCAAAGAGATCGGGCGCGTGCCGCTGCTCTCGATGGAAGACGAGAAGACGCTCGCGATGGCGATCGAGGCCGGTGAAAAGGAAGCGCTCAAAAACGGCACCGCCGACAACAAGGTTATTTTTCACGGCGAAGACGCGAAGCGGCGGCTGACCGAGGCCAATTTGCGCCTCGTCGTGTCGATCGCCAAGAAGTATGTCGGTCGCGGCATGCTCTTTCTCGACCTCATCCAGGAAGGGAATCTCGGCTTGATCCGCGCGGTCGAAAAATTCGATTACCGCAAGGGTTACAAATTCTCGACGTACGCCACGTGGTGGATCCGTCAGGCGATCACGCGCGCGCTCGCCGATCAAGCGCGGACGATTCGCATTCCCGTGCACATGGTCGAGACGATCAATCGTCTCATCAAGATCTCGCGCCAGCTGCTCCAGGAACTCGGCCGCGACCCGACCGTCGAGGAGATCGCCGGCGAAATGGGTCTCACGCCGGAGAAGGTGCGCGAGGTCATCAAGATTTCGCAGGAGCCGATCTCGCTCGAAACACCCATCGGCGAAGAAGAAGATTCACATCTGGGCGACTTCATCGAAGATCAGGAGGCCGTCGCACCGGCGGAAGCCGCCTCCGTCATGCTGCTTAAAGAGAAGATGCAGGACGTTCTCAAAAACCTCACCGAGCGCGAGCGCAAGGTGCTGGTGCTGCGGTTTGGGCTCGAAGACGGGCATCAGCGGACGCTCGAAGAAGTCGGTCAGGAATTCGGCGTCACCCGCGAGCGCATTCGCCAAATCGAAGCGAAGGCGTTGCGCAAGCTGCGCCATCCGAGCCGCGGCAAAGCGCTGAAAGACTACTGGTCGAACGAATAGCAGGTTCCGCCTCCAGCCGCACCGCACGCCATCGTGCTTAGCCCCCGGATCGCTTCGATGCGCCGAGCTTGCTCGGGCGCTGTAGTGATGCTCTCGTGATGTCGATTCGACGTCAGCGAGGAGACAAGCTAACGCCTTCAGCGGCTTTCAAAGTGCGCTCGAAGTCGATGTGATTCGCGAAGCGCTGGCTCCGGAAGAAGTGTTTCAGAAAGCTCTCTCGGACGGTTTCGTTCTCATCGTCAAAACCGCTAACGGCGCGGAACGCGAGATCGTTCGAGCGTAGTCGGTCTCGCCACGCAACAAATTCATCTCGCAACATACGAATCTCCGGCGAACGAAGTTAGCGTCGTTGATGCTCGCGCGCGGGCACGCGCGTGTCGTTATCTAGCGAGCCGGCCCGGTAGATTGCGGAAACGGCAAACGCCGGCTTCAGACGCTCTGCACGAACCAGTCCGGCCGAATATGCGTATGGCGTCCCGCCAATGCGCTGCTGCCGAGAGTTCGTGCAGCGGATGACGGACGGCGTGCCGCCACGTGCATCACCTAGCGAACGCCGATCAGGTATCATGGCACGCAGATTCGTGCGCCGGCTCGTGCGGCAGCGTACGCTTGACGAACGTACGGATAGCGAAGACGGTTGCGAACGTTGCGAGTTGCGTCCATGTGTGCAGCGCGACCGTCTTCAGGAGAGTAGCCGCAACGTCGATGCTCAATGCAAACAGCACGCCGCTTGCAACGGTATACCGCGCGCGTTCAGGACTACCCCGATGGTAGACCAGAACGACCATCGCGACAAGTGCATAACCAGCGATGATGAGAGCCCCGGAGAACTCGATCATGGACGCGGCTTGCCGAGCGAGGCTTTCCGTCATCAAGCCGGCGTCCGGGCCGCCTTGTCGATCTCTTGCTGCAAGAAAAAGTTGATCGCAGTCCGGATCACGACGATGGCCGCCAGTTTGCCAAGATCGTTCCATGTCGGCGTAACGGCTGTCCGCAGAATATCTGCTGCAAGTTCAAACTCCAACGCGACCGAAAGCCACCGTCCGAGACGTAAGCGGACATCGTCTTTGGCGACTTCGCCGATGCGCCTCCGGACAATGAGCGCGGCCGTTCCAACGAGCGCCTCGACTGCGGCGTAACCTATTATGAGTGCAGCGCCGGCCTCGATGTAGCTTGCTAGGCCTACAGTGGTGCTGCGAAAGAGCGATTCCACCACCCGGTCGTACCCGCATCTGGTGTCGCGCCGTGTCGGGGTCGGCCGCTCTGCGGCTCAAGCCAATTTCTGTTGCTCGAGAGCGCGCGAACGAGCGCGCTCATGATTCTCTGGCGCACCGTAGACATCCGCCAGAGCCCAAACCGGCGTCCGGAGCGAGCGTTTTCGCGAGCCGGCGGTATTCATTATTTCATTCGCGTCGGTCGCTAGCCGGTGCGCGAGGGCGTGAGGCGGGCAGTCGACGTTGGCTTCGTGTCAGCGATGGTTTAGGAGATCGCGTCGAGATGACCCTAAGCGTTTACTTAGCCGCGGCGTTGCGGTCCTGGATGCACTCGACTGGTTCGCCCGTTCAATAACGACCAACTCACGTACACGTAAAGCCCTGCCGAAGCTGCTCGCCAGTGCGAGGACCGAGCGTTCGTGCAATTCGCGACGCATCCGTTGGAACGGGCTACGAGCCCAGTGGCGTAAGCATTCGCTTCCGCCTCGTGCCTTGTGACAACGCCCATTTTGCAGTCCATTGCGGCTATTCACCTCAGCGGCCGGCAACTTAGCGGTCCTGTAACGCCGGCCGTAGCTCGATGTCGTTGACGGTCACGTGCGGCGGCTGCTCGAGCGCGAACGCAACGGCTCGCGCGACGTCCGCCGGTGTGAGCGGCGTCATGG
>JBHEMQ010000093.1:7922-11119 GCA_046262475.1 Candidatus Velthaea sp. | reverse complement strand
TCGTGTAAGCCTGATATCCGGCGCTCTGCCGGCCGGGCTCGCCTTCGACGCCGCGACCGGCGTCGTGAGCGGGCGCGCGACGACCGCGGGCACTGCGACGTTCAGCGTGCAGGCACAAGACGCGAACGGAACCGTGGCGACCAATACGTACACGCTGCAGGTCGGCGCGCGTCCCGACCCCGCGCAGGACGCCGACGTGCGCGGCTTGATCGCAGCGCAGGCGGCCGCGCTGTCGCGCTTTGCGACCGTGCAGACCGATAACATCACGCGGCACCTCGAACAGATTCACGCCGATCCCGCGTGCGAAACGAACGTGCATCTCGAGCTGACGCAAGACGTCGTACCGCGACCGTTGCAGCGTAGCGGCGCAGCGCCCGCGTCCGTCGCGCTGCCCGTCAAGGCGGCATGTCCGTCGGGCAAAGTCGCAGCCTGGATTTCCGGATCGTTCGCCGTGGGGTCCGGCGCGCGAAGCGGCAGTTCCGCAGTCGGATTCTCTACGAACGGCGTTACCGCCGGCGTCGACGCACGCGTGTCGAAAACGTTCGTCGTCGGGATCGCCGTCGGCGGAGCGTCCGACGCGACGTCGATCGGCAACGCCGGTACTTCGCTGCGTGCTGGCGGCTTCGACGCCGCCGCGTACGCGAGTTATCATCCAGGCCGCAATCTGTTCTTCGACGGCGTGGTCGGTGCGGATAACGCGACGTTCGCCCAAAATCGGTTGAATGCCGCCGACGCGACCGTTATTCCCGCCAACCGGTCCGCGCACGCAACGTTCGCATCACTCGTCGCGGGACTCGATTATCGTACGGGGCGTCTGCAGTATGCGCCGTATCTACGCGCCGACTCCTTGTCCTCAACTTTTGACGCCACTTCGGAAAATGCGGATCCGGCGTGGGCTTTGTCGTACGGTGCGGCGAGCTTGACGAACACGGCGCTCACCGGCGGCTTCCGCGCGGCATATCGGATCGACACTCCGCTAGGAACGCTCACGCCGCTCGCGCGCCTCGAGTTGCGCGAATTCTCCCTCGGCGGTCAAATGCAAACGCTGACGTATCGCGACGGTCTCAGCCCGGCGTCGCCCGCGCTTGTGCCCGGCAGCCGCGACGAGGCGCTTTCCGGTTCGGTCGGTTTGCGCGCGAACCCGAACGAACACCTCACGCTACAGCTCGACTACGACTTCACCTCGACCAACGGCACTTTGCGCCTGCACACGCTTCGTCCGTCGATCAACGTGCGGTTCTAACCACCGGCCGCGTTCATGCATCCTTCATGAACCGGTCGTAACCGGATTCGCGCCGTACACCTACTATCTCGACGCGTTGTCCGGCCAAACCAACGTCGACGGCGTCAACCGGCGCCCTCCGGCACGTAGCGTGCTTGTAGCCCGGGTAACCGGCGCCGGTCGGTTTCCCGGTAGGGGTTTACAGCGGCGATTCCCTATGCAGGTAGGGTGTCGGCGCCGTCGCTCACCATCGCGCGTCCCCTCCCGCGCGTGCCGTGGCTTCCCGGACTTCTCACCGTCGCGGCGATTGCGGCGTTCGCGCGCATGGTCAGCGCCGTCACGGTGCTCGTGCCGGACGTCGTGGTGGCGCTCGTCGCCGGCATCGTTCTCAACAATACGCTGCGGCTGCCGGCGGAATTGCGGCCCGGCATCCGCTTCGTGCTGCGCTGGGTGCTGCGGGCGGCGATTATTGGTTTCGGCGCAGGGCTCAGCCTGCGCGCCGTTCTCGGCACGGGCGGCGCGACGCTGATGCTCGTCGTCGCGGTCGTGACGACGTCGCTCGCGCTCGGCCTCGTGTTCGCGCGCGTCTTCGGTTTTACGGGGACGGTCGGCACGTTGATCGGGGCGGGAACGGCGATCTGCGGCGGTTCCGCAATCCTCGCCATCGGTCCGATGCTCGACGCGAACGACGAAGAAATCGCGTATGCGCTCACGACCATCTTCACGTTCAACATCATCGCGCTCGTCGTGTATCCGCCGCTCGGGCACGCGCTGGGACTAAGCGCGGCGGCGTTCGGCACGTGGGCCGGGACGGCCATCAACGATACGTCGGTCGTCGTTGCCACCGGTTATCTGTATTCGCACGAGGCGGGCAACGTCGCCACCATCGTCAAGCTCACGCGCACCGTGCTGCTGGTGCCGCTCGCGCTAGCGATCGGCATCGCGACGGCGCGCGGCTCGTCGCTCGGCCGTGTGCGCGAAACGATCCCGTGGTTCGTCGTCGGATTCGTCGTCATGGCCGCGCTGAACAGCGCGCGATTCTTTGCGCCGCCCGTGGCGCACGGCATCACCGCGAGCGCGGCGTTTCTCATCGTAATGGTGCTCGCTGCGGTCGGCCTGAGCGTCGATGTCGCGAAGATCCGCGCCATGGGCATGAAACCGCTCGCAATCGGCCTGTTGCTGGCGGCCCTGATGTCGGGCATTAGCCTCGCGCTGGTGCGCATGCTCGCGATCGCCTGAGCGCGCCGCCGCCCGCCTCCAACGGCGCGCGCCGGCGGTTGTACGGCATGAGTGCGCGCGGCAGGCCGTAGGCTCCGGCGGGCGCAAATTTTGAACCGTCCATGGTTCACGTCAGGGAGACAGCGTGCTCGAGTCGGTAGTCAAGGTGGCCCTGCCCGAATTGGGTGAGTCGGTTGCCGAAGGGTCGATCGTCGAGTGGCGCAAGACACCGGGCGAGTGGGTCGAGGAAGGCGAGACGCTCGTCGACGTCACGACCGATAAAGTCGACGTAGAAGTGCCGTCGACCGCGGCCGGCGTCATTACGGCCATCCACGGCAAGGAAGGCGATACGGTCGCGATCGGTTCCGTGCTCGTGGAGATTGACACCACGGCCCGCAAACCCGACGCGACGAGCGCGCCGGCCGTCGCAGCCGCCCCAGAAGCGGTCGCGGAGCCGGCGTCCGCGCCGCCGGGTGACGGCGCCGCTGGAGCCGAAGCGCCGGGCGCGGCAGCGTCGCACAAAGCGCAGCTGCTCGCAAGCCGCAGGCACGTCGATTTGCGCGGCGTTCGCGGTAGCGGTCCCGATGGTTTGATTCTGCGCGAGGACGTCGACCGCGCCGTCACCTCCGGCTTGGCGACCACCGCCGGTAACGGCGCCGCCGCGCGGGCGGCGGCCGCGTTTGCCGTTCCGGCCGATGCAAAGATCATCGATCTGAAAGGCGCGGCGGGAACGCTCGCCGGTTACATGGACCAGTCG
>JBHEMQ010000093.1:0-7912 GCA_046262475.1 Candidatus Velthaea sp. | reverse complement strand
TCGCTGTCGATTCCCACGGCCACCTCCTTCCGCACGTTCGCCGTCGGCACGCTCGAAGCGCGCCGCGCGGAGTTGAACGCCGCGCTGCGCGCCGCGGGCCGCAGCGAGAAGGTGTCGTTCACGCACCTCATCGCGTACGCGCTCGTGCAGGCCGCGCAAGAACTGCCGGCGATGACGGCGGCGTTCCGGCGCGAGAACGGCAAGCCGCAGAAAATCGAAGCCGGAATTCATCTCGGCCTCGCCGTCGATTCGCAGCGCAAGGACGGCTCGCGCTTTCTCGTCGTGCCGGTCATCAAGAATGCCGCAGCCCTCGACTTCCCCGCGTTCCGCGCGAAGTACGAAGACCTCGTCGGCAAGACGCGCGACGGAAAGCTCACCGCTCAGGACCAGGCCGGCGCCACGTTCACGCTGACGAATCCCGGCGGCATCGGCACGGTGGCCTCCGTGCCGCGGCTCATGGCGGGCCAGGGCGCGATCATCGCGGCCGGCGCAATCACCCCGCCGCACGGGTTCGCTCACGTTCCCGATGCGACCCTGAAAGGTATGGGCGTCGAAAAAGTCATGACGATGACGTCGACGTACGATCATCGCGTGATTCAAGGCGCCCAATCCGGCGAGTTCCTGAAACGTGTCGAGGAACTGCTGGCGGGCGCCGGCACCTTCTACGACGACATCTTCGCACAATTGGGCGTGGGGATACCGGCGCGCGGCCGCAATGGAACCTCCGCCGCGCTTGCGACGGCCGCCACCGGCGCGCCGTCGGACGAGATGATGCGCGCGGTCGCCGACGGGCGCGCGCTCGTCTCCGCGTACCGCCGCTTTGGCCATCTCGCGGCGCAGCTCGATCCGCTCGGCGCGAAGCCCGTCGGCGATCCGTCGCTGGATCCCGAAACGTATGCGCTGACGCCCGCGATGATGAGCGCCGTGTCGGCCTCCGTCCTCCGCGTCAAAGTCCCCGGCAACACGCTGGCCGACGTCTATCCGCGGCTGCGCGAAACGTACGCGGGCACGATCGCGTACGAGATCGAGCACATCTCGAACACCGCGCAGCGCGAATGGCTGCGCGAGTACATCGAGAGCGGCATGCACCGGCGCGAACTCCCGGCGCAGCGCAAGGTGCAGGTGCTGCAGCGGCTCACCAAGGTCGAGACGATGGAGCGCTATTTCCGCAAGCAGTTCATGTCGCAAAAGACGTTTTCGATCGAAGGGCTCGACGTCATGGTGCCCATGCTCGAAGAGAGCATCTCCATGCTGGCCGAGGACGGGACGCAGACCGCCGTGCTCGGCATGGCGCATCGCGGACGGCTCTCCACGATCGCGCACGTGGTGAACCGGCCGTACGAAGAGTTGCTGGCCGAATTCGAGGCCGGCGTGCTTAAAACGGCAGTTCCGGACGACGAGGATGCCGACGTCACCGGCGACGTCAAGTATCATCACGGCGCCGACGGCGTGTACGTGACGCCGAACGGCACGAACATCAACGTGAAGCTTGCCAACAATCCGTCGCACCTCGAGGCCGTCGACGGTGTGGTGGAAGGCATCACGCGCGCGCTGCAGACGAACCACACACGCAACCTGCCAGCGCTCGATTTCACGACCGCCGCGCCGATTCTCATCCACGGTGACGCGGCGTTCGCGGCGCAAGGCGTCGTTGCCGAGGTTCTGAACCTGCAGGCGCTGCTCGGCTATGCCACGGGCGGCACGATCCACATCATCTCGAACAACCAAGTCGGCTTCACGACCGATCCGCAGGACGCGCGCTCGACCCGCTACGCCTCCGATCTCGCGAAGGGCTACGACGTGCCGATCGTGCACGTGAACGCCGACGACGTGGAGGCGTGCATCGCCGCGGTGCGGTTCGCGATCGATTTCCGGCGCAAGTTCGGCCGCGATACGGTCATCGATCTCATCGGCTACCGCCGTTTCGGCCACAACGAGCAAGACGAGCCGATGTACACGCAGCCGCAGATGTACGAGGCGATCAAAACGCATCCGACGGTGCGCGAACTGTTCGCCTCGCAGCTCGTCGCGCAGGGCGTCTTGAGCGCCGACGACGTGCGCGACATGAGTGAAGCCGCCACGGCGCGCGTCGCCGAAGCGCATAAGAACGTCAAACGCGGCAATCAGAAGAAGCTCATCGGCCAGACGAAGACCGCCGGCGATCAGGACGAGCCCGCCGCGCAGACCGGCGTCGACCGCGAGCGGCTCGTGCGGTACGCCGAGGCCGTCGTCGCGGTGCCCGCGGAATTTCAGCCCAACAAGAAACTGCAGGCACAGCTCGCGAAGCGGCACGCGGCGTTCACGGCGGAGGGCGAAGTCGATTGGGGCTTGGCCGAAGCACTCGCCTTCGCGTCGCTGCTCGCAGACGGCACCCCAATCCGCTTGACGGGCCAGGATTCCGAGCGCGGCACGTTCAGCCACCGCCATGCGGTGCTGCACGACACCGCCTCGAGCAAAACCTACGTTCCGCTGCAGCACATCGAGGGCGCGCGGGCGTCGTTCGAGATTCACAACTCGCCGCTCTCGGAGTACGCGTGTCTCGGCTTCGAATACGGCTACGGTGCGGTGATGCCTGGCGCGATGGTCTTGTGGGAAGCGCAGTTCGGCGACT
The DNA here is from genome assembly GCA_046262475.1 of Candidatus Velthaea sp. Lineage (GTDB taxonomy): Bacteria > Vulcanimicrobiota > Vulcanimicrobiia > Vulcanimicrobiales > Vulcanimicrobiaceae > JBHEMQ01. Next base: position 5,301 of record JBHEMQ010000093.1, on the reverse strand, counting down.
TCAACAATGGTGCGCAGATCATCATCGATCAATTCATCGCCGCGGGCGCCGCGAAGTGGGGACAAACGACGCGGCTCACGCTGCTCTTGCCGCACGGCTACGAAGGCGCGGGGCCGGAACACTCGAGCGCGCGCTTGGAACGTTTTCTGCAGCTATCGGCGGAAGGCAACATCCGCATCGCCAACTGCTCGACCTCGGCGCAATACTTCCACCTCTTGCGCGCGCAGGCCAAAGCGACGCGCGCGTTCCCGCTGGTCGTGATGACGCCGAAGTCCCTCCTGCGCAACCGCTCCGCATACGGCTCGCTCGACGACCTCACGACCGGCTCGTTCCGCGAGGTGATCGACGACGCGCGCTTCGGCTCCAAACGCGAGGCGGTCGAACGTTTGATCCTGTGCAGCGGAAAAGTCTATCAGGACCTTGCCGCGCATCCCGCGTTCGCGCAGCTTTCGAAAACGGCGGTGGCGCGCGTCGAGTTGCTGTCGCCGCTGCCGAAAGCGGAGCTGTTGCGGCTCATCTCATCGTATCCGAACCTCAAGCGGGTGGTGTGGGTTCAGGAAGAGCCGAAGAACATGGGCGCGCGCGCGCACGTGCGCCGTCGCTTGATGGACGATCTGCCCAGGCACATCACCGACATCGACTACGTCGGACGCTCCTATCGTGCGAGCCCATCGGAAGGCTATCCGGGCGCGCACGCCGTCGAACAAGACCGCATCGTCGAAACAGCGCTTAGAGAAGAGACGTAAGCATGGACTTCATCCAGCAGTTCGATCGTTCGACCGTCGCCGGCTTGCAGCCGGTCGCGGAGTCCGATCAGTTCGCCATCTACGCGCTCAAGGACGACACGTACGTGCTCGTGCAGCGCCACGAAGGCACGGCATGGATGGCGCTGCGGCTATCCGGCGACGGCGTGTTCCGCGTCGGCTCCCTGCTGGTGAATGCGATGCGGCACCTGTATCGCAATGTCGCGTCGGAGCTCTCGCCGATCAACCGCCGCTAGCAGCACCCTCGGTGGTTCGCTCGCCGATGTTCGGGATGGCGATCGGCAGCTCGACGTCGGTTCGGTAAAAGCAACGCCCGCACATCGGAATGTAATGGGTGTGCCCTTCGATGACGATCTGCTCGCCGGAGGTGACGCGTTTGCCGCGCTCATCGACGCGCACGTTCATCGTTGCCTTCTTGCCGCACGGGCAGATCGTCTTGATTTCCTCGATACTGTCCGCGAGCGTCAGCAAGTAAGCGGAGCCGGGAAACGGTTCGCCGAGAAAATCGCTGCGGATGCCGTAGCAAATCACGGGGACGTTGAGGACGTGCGCGACGCGATGCAGCTGCCGTGCTTGCGGCGCGGTTAGAAACTGCGCCTCGTCGATCAGGACGCACGAGACATCGCCGGCCGCGGCGATGTCGGCGTAGAAATCCAGGGACGGGTCGAACGTGCGCGATTTGCGTTGCGGCCCAAGGCGCGATGTGACGAAGCCGACGCCGTAGCGGTCGTCGATTTCGGCGGTGTAGAGGCGTACGGAGCGGCCGTGCTGTTCGTAGTTGTGCGCGACCTGCAGCAGCGAGGTCGACTTCCCCGCGTTCATCGCGGAGTACCGAAAAAACAATTTCGCCATGATCTGCTCGCCGTTACTTCGAGATAGCGGCCGCGCGCACCGTTAGAACGTGCGGTACGTGACCTCGACGGCGATCGGCGAATGGTCCCGCGATAAGATGACGCGCTTCGCGCTGCTGACGCGGGCCGGGGAGCCGCATGTCTGGGACTTCGGCTCAGCTGCCAAACATCACCGGCTGTACTGCGACTGGCTCGAAACCGCGAACATTCATGCCGGCTTGCTCGGTTTGCGCGGCGCGATCGGTCCGGAGGCCGGGCTATTCGAGCGCGCCGCGGGCGAGATTCAATCGCTGCTCAAAGAAGCGGGTGTCGCGGGCATGGCGGTCGGCATGGACATCGCGGAACTGCCGCTGCTGTTCGCCTTGCAGCGGCTCGGCGTAACCGTGCGCGACGGGCAGCAAATCATGCACGACGCACGTGAAATCAAATCCGAAGACGAAATTCTGCTGCTGAGCACGTCGGCCGCACTTGTCGACGGTGCCTATCAAGACATCATCGATGCGCTCAAGCCCGGAGTGCGTGAGAACCAAATCGTCGCGCTCGCGACGAAGAAGCTGTACGATCTCGGATCGGACGACGTCGAATCCATCAACGCGGTGTCGGGCGAGCGCTGCAACCCGCACCCGCACAATTTCTCGGACCGGCTCATCCGGCCCGGCGACCAGGCCTTCTTCGACATCATGTCGGCGTTCAACGGCTATCGTACGTGCTATTACCGCACGTTTAACGTGGGTTTCGCGACGACGCCGCAGCGTGATGCGTATAAGCGCGCGCGTGAATGGATCGACGCGTCGATCGAACTGATCCGCCCGGGCGTTACGACGGACGTCGTCGCGCGCGCGTGGCCAGCCGCCGAAGACTTTGGATTTCCGACGGAGATGGAAGCCTTCGGTTTGCAGTTCGGGCACGGCCTCGGGCTCGCGCTGCACGAACGCCCGGTCATTAGCCGGCTGAACTCACTCGAGCATCCGATGGAGATACGCGAAGGCATGGTGTTTGCGCTCGAAACGTACTGTCCGGCCTCCGACGGTTACTCCGCGGCGCGCATTGAAGAAGAAATCGTCGTGACGAAGAGCGGCCCGAGCGTGATCACGCGGTTTCCCGCGCAAGAACTGTTCGTGGCGAACGCCTACGATTTCGGGGCGAAACCGCGATGAGCGCAAACGTGCAGATCGGCATGGTCGGCTTGGGCGAGATGGGCGCCGGCATGATGCAGCGGCTGCTGCTTGCCGGCCGCGGGCCCGTCGGATACAACCGCACGCGTGCGAAAGCGGAGCCGCTGATTGCTGGCGGGATGCGGTGGGCCGGCTCACCGCGCGCGGTGATCGACGCGTGCGACGTCGTCATCAGCATGGTGACGAACGACGATGCGCTGCGTGCCGTCGCCGACGGTCCGGACGGGCTGCTTGCCGGAATGAAGCCGGGCAAGACGCTCGTCGACATGAGCACCGTGGCACCGGCCACCATTCGCGAGTTGGGCGTGCGCGTTGCAGCGACCGGCGGCGATGTGCTCGATGCGGCGGTCCTCGGTAGTCCGCTCACGATCGAACAAGGCAAGCTGCTCATCATGGCGGGCGGCGATGAGGCGGTATTCGAACGCACGAAACCGGCGCTGCTCGACATCGGCCCCATCGTGCGGCGTGTCGGCGACATCGGTCAGGCCAAGGTCATGAAGATCGCGCTGAATCTCAACCTGCCGGTGCAGATACTCGCGCTGAGCGAAGGCCTGCTGCTGGCGGAAAAGAGCGGGATCCCGCGCGACGTCGCGCTCGAAATTATGCTGGGCGGCGTCGTGTGTTCGCCGATGCTGGCGTACCGCGGGCCGTTTATCCTCAATATGCCCGAGCGCGCGTGGTTCGACGTCGGCATGATGCAGAAAGATTTGAATCTGGCGCTGGAGCTCGGCCGGCAAGTCGAGGTGCCGCTGCCGGCGACGTCCGTCACGAACGAGATGCTGACCGCGACGCGCGCGGCGGGACTGCAGGACTACGACTTCGCGGTGATCTTCCATACGCTCGCGCGCATGGCCGGCGTCGAAACGGCGATCAACCGCGGCGGGAACGCCGAGGCCTGATGCGGACGGTCGTCATGCCGCAACTCGGTCAGAGCGTGGACGAGTGGCGCATCGTGCGCTGGCACAAGCGCGTTGGCGAAAGGGTGCGCGTGGACGAGGTGCTGTTCGATCTCGAAACGGAGGCGGGCGCGACCGAGATTCCGTCGCTGGACGACGGAGTCATCACCGAAATCGACGTGATGGAGGGACAAAGCGCGAAAGTCGGCACGATTCTCGCGCGCATCGGCGACACGGGCGACTAATGCTGCTGCTGCAACTGGCGATCAACGGCGTGCTGCTGGGCGGCGTGCTCGCGCTCTCCGCGCTCGGGTTCAACATCATCTTCGGCGTCATGCGCGTGGTGAATCTCGCGCACGGCGATTTCGTCGTGCTCGCCGCGGTGCTGTGTTCGTTCGCGTTCGCGCACTTCGGTATCAATCCGCTCCTGCTGCTGCCGCTCACGGTGGCCGGCGGCTTTCTGGCGGGCGCTGCGGTGCATCATTTTCTGCTGCGCCGTCTGCCGGGCGAGATCGCGTCGGCCGAGGCGTCGTCGCTCACGCTGACGTTCGGTCTTTCATATTTTCTCGCGGGCGGCGGCCTTGCGCTCTTCGGCGGGCGCTTTGTGTCCGTTCCGTTTCTCACCGGCGCGTTTCACGTGGGCGCGATCTCGATACCGCAGGCGCGGCTGCTGGCGTTCGTCGTTGCCGCACTGCTCTCGGTTCTCTTCGCGTTCTTCTTGCGGTCGACGCAGTTCGGCCGCGCGATTCGCGCCGCCAGCCAAAATCTCGAGGGCGCGCTCGCGTGCGGCATCGATATCGAGCGCGTGCGGACCATCGGTTTCGCGCTGGGGACCGCGGTCGCGACGGCTGCCGGCACGCTGATGAGCTTTCTCTCGAACCTCAACGTGCAGCAGGGCGTGTTCTTCACCGTCAACGCATTTGCCGTCGTCGTGATCGGCGGGCTCGGAAACTACACGGGCGCGGTCCTCGGCGCCCTTATTCTCGGCCTCGCCGAATCGTTCATGAGCTTTTATCTGGGTGCGACGCTGGCCGAGGCGGCGCCGTACTTGCTCTTCATTCTGGTCCTGTTGTTTGCGCCCGCCGGTTTGCTCGGGAAGCGCACCGCGTGAAGCGCGCGCTGCCGCTGCTCGCGCTCGTTGCGGGCGTGCTGCTGGTGCTCGCGCCGTTCAAATTGAACGGCTATCTGCTCAACTTGCTCTACACTACCATTTTGTACGTGGGCCTCGCGTACGCGTGGAACATCATCTCCGGGTACGCTGGCTACTTTTCGTTCGGGCAAATCGCGTTTTTCGGTCTCGGTTCGTACGTGACCGCGCTGCTCGTCATCAATCGCCATTGGTATTGGATGCTCGCTGCGCTGGCCGGCGGACTCGCGGCCTGTGCGCTCGCCGTTCCGCTCGGCTACGTGATGCTGCGGCTGCGCGGTCCGTTCTTCGCGATGGGCATGTTCGGCATGGCGCAGATGGTGCGCGTGCTCGTCACGGCCATTCCGGCGACCGGCGCGGGCGCCGGCTTGTTTTTGCCGCCCGGTTCGGGCATCGTCGACGTGTACTATTGGACGCTCGCGATCGGCGCCGGCGCGCTCGGACTCACGCTGTGGATCGACCGCAGTG
>JBHEMQ010000092.1:258-11342 GCA_046262475.1 Candidatus Velthaea sp. | reverse complement strand
AGCGTAAGCGGGCGCCCGCGCAGATAAGGCAAGATGTACGGCGCCATCGCGCGATAGTACGTAACCAAGTCGCCCTTGGTGTAGCCCTCGCGCGGCCACAAGACCTTATCCGGATTCGAGAGCGCGACGCTTCGGCCGTCAATCGTGACGGTCGATTTTACCGCCGCGGGCATCAGGCGTGCTCGCTCGCCGGCAGCGGTTCCTCGCGCACGACCTCAGCGGGCTTCTTGTCGGGGCGCAATCCCACGAACACCGGCTGGCGCAAAATGCCGTCGCGCGTCCACTCGGTAAACACGATCTCCGCGACTAGCGCCGGTTTTACCCAATGCGCCTTCGTGTTCGTCTTCGGGATTTGCGCGAACGAAGATTTAGGCGCTTCCAATTGTTGAAGCTCCGTCATGATCGCGCGCAACTTCTTCTGATCGAAGCCGGTCCCGACGTGACCGGCGTAGACAAACTTCTTGCCTTCATAGAAGCCGACGAGCAGCGCGCCGAAGGCCGTGCGGCTGCCCCGCGGTTCGGTCCAGCCGCCGATCACGAATTCCTGACGGCGCTTCGCCTTGATCTTCACCCACTCGCGCGTGCGCGACGAACGGTAGGGCGATGAGCGCAGCTTGCCCATGATGCCTTCGAGGCCCTCACGTGCGGCAAAGGCGTAAAGCTCCGTGCCCTTCGCGACGACATGCTTGGAGAACATCACGCCGCGGTCGGGCACGATGACTTTTTCGAGCAGCGCTTTGCGTTCATCCAGCGGCTCGTCGCGGAGGTCGCGGCCGTCGGCATAGAGACAATCGAACGCGACGAACGTCACCGACTGCTTCGTCGGCGCCGCACCGCGCGCCCACCGTTTGTCGCGCGACTGCAATGCTTGGAACGACGAACGTCCACGTGCATCGAGGATGCAAATTTCACCATCGACGACGGTCGGCAGCGACCCGAACCCGCGGGCCATTTCAGCCAGCTCCGGGAATTGCTGCAAGAAATCGTTCCCGTTGCGCGAGGTCAGCGTAATGCCGCCCTTCGCATCGATGACGGCGATTGCGCGATAACCGTCCCATTTGAGCTCGAACAGCCACTCCGGGTCGTCGAACGGCTCATCGACGAGGGTGGCGAGCATGGGCGTCGCGACGTTGGGAATCGGATCTTGCTTCGCACGGCGCGTCGCACGCTTCGCCGTCGCGGTCGGCGCCGCAGCCGCGCGGTCGCTCTTCCACTGCTTCTCTTTGGTGCGCCGCGCCGCGATGTCGGCGAGCGTCTTTCCTGTCTTCGCACTCTCCGCGTGCTTCTCGATGTCCCATTTCGGGTCGACGAATTCGTCGCGGTCCTTGATCAAGAGCCATGGTTCGCCGCTCGGGTCGCGGCTATTGCGGATCTTCACCAGCGTGAACATTCCGTGCAGCTTCTTGCCGCTCAGGATGAACTTGATTTTGCCGCGCGCGATCTCGCTCGCCGGGTCATCGCCCTCGGCAAGCTCGTACGTTCCCTCGTCCCAAACGATCACTTCGCCTGCGCCGTAATTGCCGTCCGGAATGATGCCCTCGAAGGTCCGGTAATCGTAGGGATGATCCTCAACGTGCATCGCGAGCCGCCGCTCGTGCGTATCGCGCGACGGTCCCTTCGGCACCGCCCACGATTTCAGAACCCCTTCCATCTCCAGGCGGAAGTCGTAGTGCAAGCGGGTTGCCCGATGCTTTTGAATGACGAAACGCAGCGTCTTGGTAGAGCTGCGTTTGCGTCCTTTGGGTTCCGGAGTGTCCTCGAAGCGGCGCTTGCGGACGTACTCCTTGAGCGGATCTTTCGCGGGCACTGGGCTCCTACGTGTTGTCGCGAATGTCTCGCTTGCCGCGGTCCACGTCGCCTTTGAGGTCGTGACCGGCTTCCTTCACGTTCGAGGCGATGCGATCACCCAGCGGCATATCGTCGCCTTGGACCGACCGGTTTAATTTCTCGCCGAAGGCTTTGGTGCGCTCTTTACCTTCATCGAGCATATCCGACGTGTCGTTTTTGACCGTCTCGACCGGATCGCGCTTTACGCCGTCGCTCATGGCTTCGTTCCCGTCGTCGTGCCGCCGGTCGTACCGCCCGCCGTACCGGTTGTCGTCTGCGTCGTATTCGTCCGCGACGTTCCGGTGTTGCTGCTGTTCCACGGCTGCCAGACGAACAATGCGATGAGGCCGACGACGACGATGACCGCGATCAAACTGAAGGCCGCCATCGACCCCCCATTGTCGCGCACGACGACGTTGCGTTCTTCCATTCTGCTATATCCTCCGCGTAAGTGGTGCGAAAGCATGCTTACCCAACTACCGGGGAGGGCTAACCTTTCTTGCCGATTCATCCCCCACCGATGAACTATGCGGTCGCCGGCATGGCCCTGAGCATGCTCGGCGCGGCGCTCGGGCTGCTCGCGATGGGTCACCGGCCCTCGTCGTACGCGCAATCGGTCTACCATATGACCGCTCGGTCGCACCGCCGTTTTGCCCTGGTGAGTCTTTTCGCCGTGGGAGCGTTCGGCGTGGCGCTGCGCTGGAATGCGCTGGCGGTTCCGCTGCTTGCCGTCTATATTCTCGCCGCCGTCCTGTACGGCGCTTCGTTCGCGCGGGGCTTTTCCGGGGAAGACGAGTAGCCCGTGAACTCGCTGGACGCAGCCGCCGATTTTCGCTTTTCGCCCCGGCCAAACAACGCGCATCGAATCCACTGGCGCGCGTGGGACGCTGCGGCGTTCGCCGAAGCGCGCGCCGCGGGGAAACCGGTGCTGCTTTCGATCTCGGCCGTCTGGTGCCACTGGTGCCACGTCATGGACGAAACGACGTATTCTGACGAGCGCGTCACCGCAGCAATCAACAACGAGTACGTGCCGGTTCGAGTTGACAACGATCGGCGGCCCGATGTCAACGCGCGCTACAACATGGGTGGTTGGCCGACGACGGCGGTGCTGACGCCCGACGGTGACGCGATAACCGGCGCGACGTATTTGCCGCCGGATGGGATGCTGCGCTTTCTCGCCGACGTCCGAGACTTCTTTTCCGCGCACCGCGGTGACATCGAGCAGAAAACGGCCGAAATGCGCGCCGCCGCGAAAAACGGCCCGCCGGAGGCGGCATCGCTCGAAGCAACGATCGTCGAGGAGGTCGTCGGCGCGATCGCAGCCGGATACGACGATACGCACGGCGGTTTCGGGACCGAGCCCAAGTTTCCGCAAACCGACGCGCTCGAACTCTTGCTGCGCGAAGTGCGCGTCGCGCGAGCGCACGGCGAAGACCGTCCGGACGTCTACGACATGCTCGCCAAAACCGCGCTCGGCATGGCGCGCGGCGGAATGTACGACCATGTCGAGGGTGGTTTTTTCCGCTATTCCACGACGCGCGACTGGTCCGTTCCGCACTTCGAGAAGATGGCCGAGGATCACGGCGGGTTTTTGCGGGTGTACGCCGGCTTGTACCGCATGTCGCGCAACGATGCGTTCCGGCAAACGCTGCTGTCCGCAACCCGCTACGTGCGCACGGTGCTGCGCGACCCTGCGACCGGTTTGTTCGCGGGAAGCCAAGATGCTGACGAAGAGTACTTTGCCTTGCCGCTCGAGGAGCGCCGGCAGCGTGCGGCGCCGTTCGTGGACCGCACCGCATACGTCAACTGGTCGGCGAATCTCATCGCGGGCCTCTTCGCGGCGGCGGACGTTCTCGGCGACGACGAACTCGCCGAATCGGCCGCGCGGGCGCTCGACGCGATCGTCGCACGCGCGCTGGTTGACGACGACGGTCTGGTGCGGCATTACATCGCGAGCGACGGCAGCGCACACGTGCGCGGTTTGCTCGCGGATCAGACATGGTTGCTGCGTGCGCTGCTGGACGCATACGAACGCGACGGCCGGCGGCAGCGGTTGGATCGTGCCGTCGCGCTCGCCGACGCGGTGCTGCATGCGTTCACGGCCGCCAGCGGCGCATTCGTCGATAACGCGTACGCCGCGCACGGCATCGGCCGCACGCGCATCGTCGACGAGCCGCTCGGCGACAACGGCCATGCCGCGGACGCGCTGTTGCGGCTAGCGGCGCTGACCGGCGACGATCGCTACGCGCAGGCGGCGCGCCGCGCGCTGGAACGGTTCGCCGGCAGCTACGCGCGGGCCGGTTCCTTCGCGGCACCGTATGCCGCCGCCGTCCGCCGCGCGCTCGAACCGCCCACCGTTGTGCGCCTCGTCGGTGATGAGGCGGCGCTCGCCGATTTTCGCGCCGACGCTCGCATGCTGCCGGATCCGCTCGTCAGCGTGCGCGTTCTCGCGGCCGGCGAAGCGGAAGCCGCCGGTTTCCCCCCGGACGCGCGGCGCGCGTACGTGTGCGTCGGGCGCACGTGCAGCGCGCCGGTCGCGGAACCCGCCGGATTGCGCGACGCCTACATGCTGTTGCGGTAAACGGCGTTCCAGTACCACGCACCCCACAGCCCGACGCACGCCGCGTATGCAATGAGCACGATCCACACGGCGTGCAAGCCGCGGCGCGCGGGAAGCGCCATGAGGACGAAGAGGAACGCCTCGAAATCGAGCGCATGGCGCATACCGAACTGCACGAAGCCGTTGACGTAATAGAGAAATGACGGGCCGGCAGCAAGCACCGCTGCAATCCAAGCCGAGATCACGAGCGAGCGCGGTCGCCGAGCGAAGAACGCCAGCGCGAGCGCGGGACTCGTCCACGTCAACGCCACGCCGGACATCGTCGGCACGACGAACGGCGCCGCCGCCGAGAATTCGGGCAGCTGCACGAAAAACGACCACGCTTGATACGGCAGATTGGCGACGTCGAACGGCGAGCCCGACGGACCGCCGATTTCGTCTTGATGGAAGAAGATCGTATGACCGCTGTCCCACGGCACGTGCCAGCGCGCCTCGTTGTACGCGAACCACGCGAGCGCGAACGGCAGCAGCGTGAGCATTGCGCCGGCGAGCGCGCGCGGGCGCGTGCGGCGCCGCTCGAAGCCGAACGCGATCCAGTACGCGAAGACCGGGAGCGTGACGATCACGGTAAAGCGCGAACCGCATGCAAGCGCGAACCATACGGCGACAAGCCAGGGCCGGCCGGCACCCGAAAGTTCACACAGCGCGAGCAACACGAACGCGATGCAGGCGACGTGTGCGAGATACCAGACGTCGCCGAGCATCGCGCACCACATCACGTCGGTGCCCAGCAGCAAGAATACGGCGAGCCAGTCGGCGTCGCCCGCGGCGACGCCGAGATTGCGCGCGACTTGCCACCCGGCCGCCGTTGCGACCCCGGCCAGCGCGCAAGCCAACAACGTCTGATTCGCCGCTAGTCCAGCGAGTGCCACGTACGGCACCAGCAAAATGCCGGGTACCGGATCGTTGACGATATAGCGGTGGCCTTCAAAGAGCACGGCATCGATATAGGACCCCGGCCACTCGATCCACAGCCGGCGGTGCAGCAGCGCGTCGGCGAAGCGAACGTAATTGTTGTACGGTGACGAACGCCCGTGCGCGAACGCTACACTGATGACGAAGCCCGCGATGCCTGCGAAGACCGCGCGCGGCGTCATCGTGCGGACCGTAAGCGGACAAGGCGAGGCGAGCGCTGCGGGAGATCCGGCGGATCGTACATAACGCCGGGAAGCCGCAGAAGCGTCTCGTCGTCGCTGACGATGATCACCGGGCGTCGCGCGAGCCAATGCGGATACTGCGTGAGGTAATCTTGCGGCCAGCCGGTGACGACGATGCGCCGGCCCAAGCGCCGTTCGACGTACGCGCCGTACGCGAGCGGCGTCGCATACATCCATGGCGCGACGAGCACCGCATCGTCGGGCGTCGACTGCGCGACGCGGTCAACGAACCGTTGGGCTCCGCGGTCGAAGCGCGCGTTGAAAAAATTGCGGCCGACATACACGTTCGTTCCGGCCACGAAGATAAACAACGCGCCGATCAGCGCGACGACGGCCCTCGGCGGCCGGCTCAAGCCGCCGGCCGCGAGCGCGTCGGCGCCCTTGGCGACGAAGACGGCGATCACCCAATACGACGGCAAGAAGTAGCGCTCGGGGTCCGATTCGGCATGATACGCGAGCACGAAAAGCACGGGCAGAAATCCGCCGGCCAGCAGACCCAGCGCCGCGGCGGGGCGGCGCCGCAAGGAAGCGACCGCACCGGCGAGTGCGATGATGAGCACACCGGCCGCGAGGTCGCCGATCGCGGCGCGTCCGTAGCGTACCGGCAATTCTGCGAGCACGGCCGGGTCAAAGAGCGAGCGCAGCGCGTGTCCCGCTCCGAATTCGCCACCGCCGACTTCCTTTGCAAAACCCGCAAGCGTCGCGGGATGATCGTTGTCCCAAAACGGTCGGCCGACGGGGACGCCGAGCGCGAGCGTCGGATCGCGCCGTTCGGCGGTCACTACGGCGCTGCGCAGCGGGAGATACGCGTAGAATGCGGCGACAAGCGCCGCGCCCAGCGCAATCGCGCCGAGTGACGCGCGCAGCGGCGGGCGACGGCCGAGCGCTGCCAGCGCGATGCCCGGCACGACGAGAATCATGCCGCTGTGCGCAGCGAGTGCGAAAGCCGACGCGCAAACGCATCCGGCCAGCGCCCGCGGCGAACCTGTCCGCGACCAGCGGGCAGCCGCCCAAAAACCCACTGCGATCGCGGCGACGGCCACCGGATGTACGTCGGCGTGCGTCGCGTGGTCCCACGGCACGCGCGAGAACGCGAACACGAGCGCGGCGCCTGCCGCGAACAGCGGCTCGATCTCCCACTCAGCCGCAACCGCCACCAGCGCCGCGCACGACGCCGACAGCGCAACGGCTGACAAGAGGTTCATGCGGTACGCCGGATCGCCGAAGGTCAACGCGTGCGACCACAACCAGCCGGCCAAAACGTACGCGGGAAAACCCGATGGGTGTGCGATGCCGAGGATGTACGGCACCGTCTGCAATTCGCCGGTATCCCACCAGTCGACGCCCGGGCGCAGCGAGGCGGCGTACACCCCGAGCGGAACGGCGAACGCCGCGATTCCCGCGATCGTCGAACGGAGGCGGTAGGTCAACCGCGTGCAACTACGCCCGATCATGCAGCCGAGCCTTTCCCGCACGCCGCGCGTCGTCGTCGCGGAGTCGTTCGCCGAGCGCGGGCTCGCCGTCTTACGCGAACACGGCATCGATGTCGACGTGCGCGTCGGCCGGCCGCGTGAAGAACTGCTGCGCGCATTGGCGTCGGCCGACGGGCTGATCGTCCGTTCTGAAACGCGCGTCGACCGGGCCCTGTTGAGTGCCGGTCCGCGACTGTGCGTCGTCGCGCGCGCCGGCGTCGGTGTCGACGCGATCGACGTCGCGGCGGCGACCGATGCGGGCATCATCGTTTTGAACACGCCCGGCGCGAACACGCTCGCGGCGACCGAGCAGACCTTCGCGCTGATGCTCGCGCTCGCACGCAAGACGCCGGCGGCGGTGCAATCGCTGCGCGAAGGTCGCTGGGACCGCCGGCCCTTCATCGGCACCGAACTCTACGGGAAGACGCTCGGTATCGTTGGCCTCGGGCGAATCGGCGGGAACGTGGCGGCCCGCGCGCGCGCGTTCGGCATGACCGTCCTGACGTACGATCCCTACATCAGCGCCGCGCGGGCCGACGCCTTCGATGCAAAGCTCGTGGACCTCGAGCGGCTGCTGCGCGAATCCGACATCGTGACGCTGCACGTTCCGCTCACGACGCAGACGCTCGGCATGATCGATGCCGAGCAGCTGCGCAAACTGCGCCCGCACGCCGCAATCGTGAACTGTGCCCGCGGCGGCGTCATTGTGGAGCGCGACCTGCTCGAAGCGCTCGACGCCGGCGTCATCGCAGGCGCCGCGCTCGACGTCGTCGCCGAAGAACCGCCGCCGCCGGACGGGACCGGTGCGCGGCTGCATCGCCATCCGAAGGTGTTTGCCACGCCGCATCTCGGCGGGTCGACGCACGAGGCGCTCGAGCGCATCGCCACCGAACTCGCGCACGACGTCGCGCGCGTGCTGCTGGGCAGCCCCGCCAACGCTGCGGTGAATGCTCCGGTTCCCGATGGCCCCGAGGCAGAGCGCGTTCTGCCGTTCCTCGACGTTGCGTACCGCATCGGCCGCTTCTATCCGCAATTCGCGCGCGAGCCGCGGCTGCCGTCGTTCGCACTGATGCTGCAGGGTGAACTCGCAAGCATCTCGGCGGAACCGTTCGTGCGCGCCTTCTTGTCGGGACTGCTGCAAGCGACGACGGACCGCCGCGTGACCGTGGTCAACGCCGATGCGATCGCGCGCGAACTCGGCGTGCAGGTCGATGCGCGGCCCGATCCGGCAACGACCGCTTACGCACGTTCGCTGCGCCTGCACGGCGGCACCACCTCGATCACGGGCACGTCGATCGGCGGTTCGCCGCGCATCGTCGAGGTCGACGGTTACGAAATCGACGCGACGCCCGTAGGTGCGATACTGATCACACAGCATCGCGACGTGCCGGGGATGATCGGTAAAGTCGGTACGCTGCTCGGCATCAACAACATCAACATTTCAACAATGCAGGTTTCGCGCAACGCCATCGGCGGAGAAGCGATCATGGTGCTTTCGGTGGATCGCCCGGTCGAGGAAGAAACCGTCGCGGCCCTGCGCGCCATCGAAGGGATCGGTTCCGTCCGGTCGCTCGCGCTCTAGCGTGCAGGTTTACATCGCGCGTCACGGTGAGACGACGTGGAACGTCGCCGGGCGCTATCAAGGCCGCATGGAATCTGAACTCAGCATTCTCGGCGTCCGGCAAGGGATGGCGCTCGCGACCGCGTGCGCCGCGCTGGAGCCGCCGCTCGAACGCGTCGTGTCGAGTCCGCTGACCCGCTGCATCGCGACCGCGCGTTTCGTCGGTGAGCGTTTGCAGTTATCGGTCGAGCGTGACGAGCGGCTCCTCGAAATCGCGCACGGGACGTGGGAAGGCCGGCTGCGTGACGACATCATCGCAAACGACGGCGCACGCTACCGGGCGTGGAAGGAACTGCCGGCCGAGGTCGCCTTTCCCGGCGGCGAAACGCTGGCCGACGTGCGGGCGCGCTGGCGCGCATTCGCAGCGGCGTTCGACGCGGCCGTTCCCGCACTCATCGTCACCCACGACGTCGTCGTTCGCATCGCGATCCTGGAAGCGCAGGGACGTGGTCTCGAGGACTTGTGGAACGTGCGCGTGCAGAACGGGGCGTACGCAATATTCGAGGTCGACGGCGCGCGCTGGACGCTGGTCCGTGAGATTGCCGCCGAGCATCTCGCGGGTCTCGAAGCGCGCATCGAAACGCAGGCGCTTTAGGCGCGTTCCGCGGTGCGGCGCAGGCAAGCGACGCGCTCATTTGCGCGAAGCCTTCCCGGTCGGCAGCGGGCGCGGCTGCGAAAAGGTCGAGGGCGGCAGCGCCGGCGGGAAGCGGTAGGCGCGAAAAGTCAGATTCTCACTCGACGGAACGTTCGCGACCCGAGCGCGGGCCGTTGCGGCCGTGGCGACCCACCATGTTCCGCGCGCGCCGAACAGTACGGTTCCGCTGCCGTCGTGCTCGCGGGTGGCAAAGGTGACGTCGTTCGGTAGAAACCGTACGCCGTCGATCGTCACTTGCGTCTCGACGAACGGCGCCGGTTTTTTCGGCGTCAGCCGGAAAACGTAATCAACGTGGTGGCCGTCGCGGCGCGAGCCGACGTAGCTGAATGCATACTGTTCGGGACGTGGGGCCAGCGCGGCGACGGTGTAGCGATTGCGCCGCCCGCGGAAGATGCGCACGATCGGCCGCGGCGAGTTGCGGCCGTCGACGACGAGGGTTTCGTCGCGCTCGTTGCCGCCGCTGCGAAACACACGATGCGTCTGAACCAGCGTGCGCCGTCCGGTTTGTTCGAGCGTGTAATCGAACGAGAGGACCGCCGGTTCCCGCAACGCCTTGAGCGCCGCCGCATAGCGCTGGAGAATGGCCGGCGGACCCAGCACCGGAGGCGCGGCAACCGGCGGAACGGCGATGGCCGCGGTGAAAAGGAGCGGCGCGATCACCCGAGCGCGGCGCGCATCGCCGCGAGCGCCGCATCGGCGCCGGCGACGTTCTTGCCGCCGCCCTGCGCTTGCCCTGCAGCCCCTCCGCCCTTGCCGCCGACGAGCGGCGCGGCAGCCTTGACGACGGTGCCCGCGTGCACGCCGGCTTGCACCGCATCGTCGCTCGCGCTCGCGAAGAGCGACGCGCTTTCGCCGTCGACGCCGACGAGCGCGATGACGCCGCTGCGCAGCCGCGACCGAATCGCGCCCGCCAGCGCCCGCAGCGCTTCCGCGTTCGCCTCGCGCACGACCGCCGCCACGAGCGTCGTACCGTTGACGCGCTCCGCCCGTTCGACGTACGACTGCGCGTCGGCACCAGCGAGCCGCGCTTTGATATCGCCGAGCGCTTTTTGCAGGTCGCGCACGTCGCTCTGCAACCGGTTCACGCGTTCCACGAGATCGTCCGGTTTCGCGGAAAGCGTCTCGGCGAGTTCGGCCACGACGTCTTGCTGGTGCTCGATGTACGCTTCCGCCGCCTTCGAGACCACCGCCTCGATGCGTCGCACACCGCTCCCGATCGACGATTCGCCGAGCAGCACGAACATGCCGAGTTCGCCCGTCGTATGCGCGTGCGTTCCGCCGCAGAACTCGACGGCGGGCCCGGCCTTGACCACACGCACGCGCTCGCCGTACTTCTCGCCCGCCATCGAGATGGCGCCGCTCCCGTGCGCCTCCTCGATGGATAGCTCTTCGGTGTGAAGGTGATGGTCCTCGCGAATTAATTCGTTCACGCGCTGCGTCACCGCGCGTTTTTGCGTGGCGTTGAGCGCCCCGACGGGGCTGCGAAAATCGAAGCGCATGCGATCGACGCCGACCCACGATCCGGCCTGCACGACGTCCTCGCCGAGCACGGTGCGCAGCGCGTTCTGCAAAAGGTGCGCCGACGTATGGTGACGCCGGATTTCCTCACGCCACGCCGGATCCACGTGGGTACGCACCGTCTCGCCGGCCGCGAACGAACCGCTCACAACGCGGCCGTAGTGCGCGATCGCTTCGCCGACGAATTGCGTGTCGTTCACCTCGAAGGAGCCGT
>JBHEMQ010000092.1:0-248 GCA_046262475.1 Candidatus Velthaea sp. | reverse complement strand
CGGCGTAAAATGACGTGCGGTCGATGACGATCTGGCCGTCCTCGCCGGCCTCGAGCCGGTCGACCGGCTCGCCGTTGCGCAGCAGCGTCGCGATGGTGCCGCTCGCTTCGAGGCCGTTGTAGCCCTCGAAGACGCTGCGCAGCGCCGGAAGCTCCGCAACGCTCACGACCGCACGCTTCGCTTTGGCATCCGCGCGGGCGCGCTCGCGCTGCTCCTCCATCTTCACGGTGAAGCCGCTCGTGTCGACC
>JBHEMQ010000091.1:0-11359 GCA_046262475.1 Candidatus Velthaea sp. | reverse complement strand
AGCTGCGCCCGCGTGGGCGAAAACCATTGCCGTCAGCTGCTCCTCGTAACACCGCCGCAAGCAAGCTTGTCGTTTCACACCTATCCGAAATGGGGTAAGCGGCAGTGAATGGTGGAGTGGTCGTTCGACACGCGCGACGCGCAGGCCGCGCGGAGAACGCGGTTGGCCTTTGTAGCCTACGTACGCCGCCGGTGCGGTGAAGTCGATGCCTCCTCAGCCGAGCTCATCCTCGGTGAATTGATCGGCAACGTGGCGCGCTACGCCCCCGGCGAGGCCCATATCGCCGTCGACGTTCAGGATGCATGGGTCACGATCCACGTCCGCGACCACGGCCCGGGATTCCGTCCCGGTGCGCATCCGCACGCCGAGCCGCTGGCCGAGCACGGCCGCGGGCTCCTCATCGTCGAAACACTGAGCGACGACTTTGACGTGCGGTGCGAGCCGGCAGACGGCTGTCGTGTTCGCGCGCGCATTCCCGTGCACGCGCGCTAACAGGGTGGTCGCTTACTGTAAGTAGCGCTCGACGGTTCCCGCCGGGCGCTCGACCGCGGTATGCGGATCCTGGCCGAACTCTTCGCGCGCCCGCCGCTGCCGCAGCAGGTCCCATAACCGGTCAAGCTGCACGTTGACGTCATCGAGCCGACGGCGGTCGTCCGCTGTGAGGGCTTCGCCCCGGTTGAAAAGAGCGTGTTCTTCCGCCACGAGCTTTTCGATCGTCTCGTGGACCTGTTGATCGTTCACCTCGGCCTTGTTCCCACTCTTGTGCGGGGAGATTTCATGGAACCGTTGGATTTGCGTTCTTCGCCGCCGCGCAGCCCGCGCGTGCAAATCGGCGGCTTGTATATGCTCGCGCGAACGATCGACCGTGCGCGCGCGTCGCTGCCCGGGGGCAACCCGGGAATGTACGACTCCGTGGATCAGGGCCTCAGCGCGGCGCTTTTCGAGGCGCTCGGCATCGTCCCGGCCGAGTTCGTTGCTACGGTGGCGAATGCGGATATCGAAGAAAACGTCGTTGCAAAACTCCGCGCGCGGTGCGCGGACGCCGATTTCGACGCGATCAACGCGCGGCTGGCCGGCGCAGACATTCGCCGGCTGCCGCCCGAGCGCCGCGCGCACATCGAAGCGAAATATCCGCCGGAGCTGCTGGAGAGCCATCCGCTCGCCTTCGATCTGCTAGAAGCCGACGACCGCGAGCACTATCCGAACCATCGCTTCGCGACGGTGCCGGAGTAGGCGGCACGCGCGCCGTCGCGGGCACCGAATACGGATCGCCGGGAGTAGGAAAACTGTTTCGCGTGCCACTAAGGTACGCGAGTTTGAGCGGCGGTTTTTCTACACTGATGAGGAGCGGCGCGCTCGCAGCGACATCGAGGTGAACGGATGGCTCACGCACAGGCGTACGAGGACGAGGGAACCCCCCAAGAGCAGAGCCGGCGCACCTTCATGGTCAATGCCGTCATCGCGATGGGCGGCGTAATCGGCCTCGGCATCGCAATTCCGGCGCTGGGGTCGCTCGTACCGACGGCCGAAGCGCTGCAATCGAACTGGTCGCCGCTCACGCCTCAAGAACTTGCCGCCTTGCAGAAGGCGACGGACAAGCCGATCAAAGTCACCTTCACGGTCAAGGCGAAAGACGCGTATCTCCCTGAAGCGCAGAACGAGCAGTTCGTGTGGGCGATCAAAACCGACGACGCGACGCTGCGCGCAAAGCGCCCCGATCTCTTCGGCAACGACAAGTTGCCCTATCCCGCGGTGAACCTCAGCTTCGTGCTCTTCAGTCCGATCTGTCCGCACCTCGGCTGCAAATATTCATGGAGCGATCAGTTGAACAGGTTTGCATGCCCGTGCCACGGTTCGCAGTTTACGAACGTCGGCGCACACGTCGCGGGCCCCGCGCAGCGCGGCCTCGATCCCCTGCCGTTCCGCGAGCAATCCGGCAAGGCGGAACTGACCTGGATCGTCTACGCACCGAACACGCCGCATCACATCGTCCTCTCGTACACGTAGGAGCGCCCACACGATGCTGACTTGGCTGGATCAGCGCACGGGCTTCGTCACGATGACGAAGGATTTTTTGACGGAAGACGTTCCCGGCGGCGCAAGCTATTGGTACGCGTTCGGCTCGGCGACCGTCTTCGCGATGATCCTGCAGATCGTCACCGGCATCTTCCTGACGTTTTACTATTCGCCGTCCGCTTCGACCGCGTACGAATCGACGAAGTACTTGATGGACAAAGTGCCGATGGGGCACTTCGTGCTTTCGCTGCACTACTGGGGCGCGTCCGCCATGATCGCGTTCATGGCCATGCATTTGCTGCAAGTGCTCTTGTGGGGCGCCTACAAGAAGCCGCGCGAACTGCAATGGATCGTCGGCGTGATCTTGTTCATTCTCACGCTGGTGCTCGGCCTCACGGGCTATTTGCTGCCGTGGGATCTCAACGCGCTGCTGGCCTCAAAGGTCGCGATTCAAGTTGCCGGTTCTGTTCCGATGGTCGGCGCGTTAACGCAGACGTTCTTGCAGGACGGCGCCGACATCGGCACGCTCACGATCAACCGGTTCTTCGGAGTGCACGTTTGGCTCACGCCGGCGATTCTCGTCGCCCTCGTCGGAGCGCACCTCGCGATCTTCCGCTGGAATGGGCCGGCCGGGCCGCCGACCGACGAAGCGCCGAAATTGAAGCCCGGGCGCTTCTGGCCGGATCAGATGTTCATGGACACGGTGCTCTCGTTCGTGATGTTCGCGATCATCGTGCTGCTGTCGTTCGTTTCGCCGGCGCCGCTCGACGAAAAGGCTGATCCGAACAACACCGCGTTCGTGCCGTATCCGGCGTGGTATTTCATGGCGCTGTACGCCATGCTCGGCATCGTCGGCCAAGTGCAAAACGAAACGCTGCTCGCGATCCTCGACGTCGTCGCAACCGTAATCTTACCGGGAGGTCTCGTGGCCTTGCTCATCCTCTTGCCGTTCATCGACCGCAATCCGTCGCGCCGGCTATCGCGCCGTCCCTGGGTGCTGGGTTTGACCGCCGCAACGATGGCGGGCGCGCTCGCGCTCAGCATTTACGGACAAGTCAACGTGCAGACGCAGCAAGTGTTGCACGGCGTTTCCGGTGCCGCAGCAGCCGCCACCACGAACAAGAACGATGTTCCGCCGGTCGAGACGGGCGCCGTCGCCGGCGGCGGCGCGGTTGCGGGCAACGCGGCCGGCGGCAGCAACAGCGGTAACACCACCGTCGCAACGGGCAGCGGCGCGACCGTGTATACCGCAAATTGCGCGGGCTGCCACGGGGCCGCCGGTACCGGCCAGCCCGGCGTGTTTCCGCCGCTAGCGAAAAACCCGTACGTGACGGGCAACGTGAAAGCCGTCATTCATACCGTCAATTATGGTTTGAGCGGTCCCATCGTCGCGAACGGCGGCAAATACAACAGTCAGATGCCGGCGTGGAAAGGCAATCTCACCGACGCGCAGATCGCCGACGTCATCAACTACGTCCGCAACAGCTGGGGCAACAAAGGCTCGCTGATCAAGACGTCCGACGTCGCCGCCGTTAAAAAGTAACCGCGGCGCTTAGCCGCGGCGGCACGCGCCGGCAGCGACGCGCACGAGCGCGGCGCGTCCGTTGGCGTCCAAGCGCGTGAAGGTGCGGCCGAGCCGGCGGGCCACGTCTTCCAAAACCGCAACGTCATCGCGCCGGGTCACGATGTACGTGCTGCCCGGCGCACAAATCGCCGCGCGAAAGCTGCGCTCGTCGCCCGCATCGATCGTCTTGACGCCGGGTTCGGTATAAAACGTCAGCGCGTTGCCGCCCGAAACGTCGCGAATGGCGACCGTGTCGCCCGGCTTGCGCTCGCGATCGATGATTGCGGCCATGCGCGGAATCGGCTTGAGCGGCTCCGCGGCGGGTTCCGCCACGAGCGCGATAAAATTCACCAGCGCGAGGCTCGTCGCGGCGAGCACGTAGGGCGCGGCGGGGCGTACGCGCGGCAGCGCGATGACGACGACGGTCGCAATGGACCCCGCGAGCATTCCAGCAACGAGCGTGAAGAGTTGCGGCGCGACGGCCGTCATCGCTGCGGTGAGATGGTTGTCTTTGCCGAAAATCGACGTCGCCAGCGTCAGAAAGCCGACGGTCAGCGGCACGACCGCGGCCGATGCCAGCGCCGCGCGGCGGTCTCGCCCCGCGCTGATGCGCTCGAACCACAGCGCCACGATGATCGCGAGCGCCGGAAACTCGAGGGCGATGTAGTTCGGCAATTTTGTCTGCGCGCAACTGAAAAACACGAGCGGGATCAGCGCCCACACGATGGCGAGCCGCGCGAAGGCGCCTTCCGGGGCGTGAGCGGCGCGGCACGCGCGCACGAACCCGACGGGGACGAAGGCGATCCACGGAAAGAAGCCGATCACGAGCACCGGCAAGTAATACCACCACGGCCCGCGCTGGTTCTCGATCACGCCGGTGTAGCGGCCGATCGTGTAGTGCCCGATCAGTTCCGCCACCGCTCCGGCGCCCATCTTGTTCGCAAGCAGCACGAACCACGGCACGCAGATCGCGAGCATCACCGCCGTCGCCGCGAGAATCGTCGTGCCTCGCGGTGTGAGGAGCGGACTGCGTACGCGCCGCTCCCACGCGAGCCACACGCCGACGACAAGCACCACCATCGCAAGCGCGACCGGACCCTTGGCGAGAAAGCCGAAACCGATCGACGCCGCACCGCCGACGAACGCGCCGGCGCGTTTCGCGGCGTCGAGCGCGCGCGCTGAACGCGGCGGCTCGAAGGCGCGGAACCACCACAAGATGGCCGCGGCAACGGCGAGATCGAGCAGCGCGTCCATGATCGCGAGGCGGCCGACGATTGCCTGCATCAAACTCGTGGAAACGATGACTGCCGCGTAGATGCCGCAACGCGTGCCGGCGATGCGTGCGGTGGCATATCCGACGGCGGCGCCGGTCGCGATCGTGGCGAGCGCCGAAGGCAGGCGCAAGGCGAACGGGCCGACGCCGAAGAGCTTCGCAAAAAATGCGGCCATCCAGAAATAGAGCGGCGGCTGCACGAACCACGCGACACCGTTGAGGTGCATGACCAGCCAGTCGTGCGTGATCAGGATCTCGCGCGCGACCTCACCGTAGGCCGTCTCGCTGTTGTCCCAGAGCGTGCCGACGCCCAGGCCCGGCAGGGTTACCAGCGCCGCAAAAAGCCCGCCGAGGAACGCTGCGCGCAGTGGGATTCGTGCGGCAACGCCGGGCAATCGCATCGAGGGCACAGGTTTAGTCGTTGCCCGCGCGGAGTCCCCGGCGGTACCATCTAACGAGCCAATCGTGTACCCCATCATCCTCGCTGTGCGGGGCCGCCGTGCGCTCGTCGTCGGCGGCGGCCGCGTCGCGGAACGCAAAGTTCGCGGCCTGCTCGATGCCGATGCCGACGTCACTGTCGTCAGTCCGCGCGTCACGCCGGCGCTCGCGCAGTTGGCCGACGTGCGGCGGATTCGTTGGATCGAGCGCTCGTTCGTAGCGGGCGACGCCGCTGGCAACCTGCTCGTCTTGGCGGCGACGGACGATGCGGGCGTCAATGCAGACGTTGTCGCGGACGCCCGCGCGCATCGCGCGCTGGCTGCGGACGCCGGCGACGCCGCGCGCGGCGACTTCTCGACGCCCGCGGTGCACCGCTCCGGCGCGCTCACCGTGACCGTCGATTCCTCCGGCCTATCGCCGAGCTTCACGCAACGCATCCGCGACGAACTGGCTTTGCAGTTCGACGCACGTTATGCGCGCGCCGCCGCGAACCTCGGCGCGCTACGCGAGCGCGTGCAGGCGGTCGTGCCCCAAGAACGCCGCGCAGCCGTGATGCGCCACTTTGCGGAACGCGACATCGACGATCTCGCCGGAATGCCGCCGAGCGAAATCGAGCACGAAGTGGAGCGCGCGTGCGATACGGTCGCGCAGGTCGCGCCGGCCGATCCGCGCACGCTCGTCTGCGCGACGCGGGGCAGCGCGCTGGCGCTCACGCAGACGCGCAGCGTCATGGCGAAGCTCGCGACGAACGGCATCGCCTCGACCGTGCTCACGGTTACGACCAGCGGCGACCGGTTCGCGGACCGCGCGCTCAGCACGCTCGGAACCGATAGCATCTTCGTTAAAGAACTCGAGCTGGCGCTGCGCGAACGGCGCGCCGACTACGCGGTGCACTCCTGCAAAGACTTGCCGAGCACGCTGCCCGACGACATGTGCATTGCCGCAATCACGGCGCGCGAGGACGCGCGCGATGTGTTCTGCAGCGAGACCAGCGCGACGTTCAACGGCTTGCCGGCCGGCGCCCGCGTGGGAACATCGAGTCCGCGGCGACGCGCGCAGCTGTACGCGCTGCGTCCCGATCTCGTGTACGTCGACATTCGCGGCAACGTCGATACGCGTCTGCGCAAGCTGCGCGAGGGTCAGTTCGATGCGATCGTGCTCGCGAGCGCCGGGTTGCGGCGGCTCGGCGTACGTGCGACCTATACCGTGCCATTCGCACCGGCCGACCTCACGCCGGCGGTCGGCCAAGGCGCGCTCGCCCTCGAAACGCGTGCCGCCGATGCGCTCGCATCGCGGCTGCATTTGCTGCTGACCGATCCGGTCGCGGATCTCTGCGTGCGCGCGGAGCGCGCGTTCCTGCGAACGCTGCGCGGCGGGTGTCAGGCCCCCGTCGGCGCCTACGCGACGTACACGCGCGGCGAATTTCACATCGTGGGCGTGATCGCGCAGCCCGACGGCTCGCACGTCGTGCGCGGCGAACGCTTCGCCATGGTCAGCGATATCGCGACGGCCGAAGGGATCGGCGCGGAACTCGCCGCCGATTTGCTGGCACGCGGCGGCTCAGCCATCGTCGGCGCGCTGCCGCGCAGCGGTAACGGGTCCGCGGCCGGACCGCTCGCCGGACGCCTGTTCCTACTGCCGCGCACGCAAGAGCGCTCGAGCCGCATCGCGCCCGCGCTGCGCGAAGCGGGGGCCGAGGTGGTGGAAGCAGCCGATTCCGACGCGGCGCGCGAGGCGCTGGGCGACCGCGTCCCCACGGCGATTCTCTTCCCGTCGTCGGGCTCTGTTCTCGCCATTACCGGCTATTTGGCGGCGCTGCGCAAACGCGGCGGCCGCCCGATGGTTGCCGCGATGGGGCCCTCGTCGTCGGCCAGTGCCGGCGCGTGCGGTTTTCCGCCCGACGTCGTGGCGCCCGTCGCCGAGGCCGCGGCCTTCGTCCAAACCGTCACCCGCTTCGTCCTGGAGAGAGGCACATGAACCGCAACGTCGCCGAACGGCTGCAACTACGCGAACGCCCGCGGCGACTGCGTTCCAGCGCTGCCATGCGCGGCCTCGTGCGCGAGACGCGCGTCAACGTCGACGGTCTCGTCCAGCCGCTGTTTCTCGTGCCGGGCCGCAATGCCGTCCAGCCGATTTCGTCGATGCCGGGCGTGTCGCGGTATTCGATCGATGCGGCGGTCCGGGAATGCCGCGAGCTCGACGCCGCCGGGGTGAAGGCCGTGCTGCTCTTCGGCGTGCCCGACGACAAGGACGCCGTCGCCAGCGGCAACTACGACCCGAACGGCCTCGTGCAAACGGCGGCGCGCGAAATCAAGGGCGCGCTGCCGCAGCTGCTCGTCGTTGCTGATTTGTGTAATTGCGAATATACGGATCACGGGCATTGCGGCATCATCGACGCGCGCGGCGACGTCGACAACGACCGCACCGTGGATCTGCTCGTGCGCACGGCGCTCACCTATGCGGCGGCGGGCGTCGACATCATCGCGCCGTCGGACATGATGGACGGGCGCGTCGGCGCGATTCGCGGTGCCCTGGACGAGGACGGACACCACGGCCTTGCGATCATGTCGTACGCGGTCAAGTATGCCTCCGCGTTCTACGGGCCTTTTCGCGAAGCGGCCAACTCGACGCCGGCCTTCGGCGACCGCCGCTCGTATCAAATGGATTCCGCGAACGCGCGGGAGGCGTTGCGCGAAGTGCGGCTCGACATCGCCGAGGGCGCCGACATCGTGATGGTCAAGCCGGCGCTGGCGTACATGGACGTGATCCGGCAGACGCGCGACGCCGTCGACGTTCCGGTCGCGTGTTACAACATCAGCGGCGAATACGCGATGGTCAAGGCCGCGGCCGAACGCGGCTGGATCGACGAAGAGCGCACGGTCGACGAAATCCTGACGGGCTTCGCGCGCGCCGGCGCCGACATCATCATCACGTATTTCGCGAAAGAATACGTGCAGCGCCACCGTGGCTGACCCGCGAGCCGTCGGCGTCCTCATCCTCGGCGGCGGCGAAGCCACGCGCTTGCCTAACAAGCTCGCACTCGACGCCGGCAACGTGCCGATGATCGTGCGCGTGTATCGCAACGTGAGCCCGGGACGTACGGTGTTCCTTTCGTGCAAGGCGACGTTCGCGCCGGAGATCGACGCGCTCTTGCCGTGCCCGATGGTCGTCGACCGCTGGCCGCTGCGCGGACCGCTGGCGGGACTGCTCTCGACGATGCAGGCGATGCCGACGCCGTACGTGTTCGCGGTCGCAGGCGACGCGCCGTTCGTCGATGCGCCCTTCGTCGACCGCCTCGCGGCGCATCTCGAACCCGGCGACGAGGCGGTAATACCGCAGCACGCCGGCGGCATCGAACCGCTGGCGGCGATATACGAGCGCGCGGCGTTTCTGCGCGAAGGCGTTCCGGTGTTGTTCGGCGGCAAAGGTGCGCTGCGCGTGGTCATCGACCGGCTCAAGACGCGCTACGTACGCGTCGACGATGAGCGTGTGTTCGCCAACGTGAACACGCCCGGCGATTACGAAGCGGTTCGCGGAGCTTTGCGGTGAACCGCTCCGCTTCGGCGGCCGCGTTCGCACGCGCGCGCAATTCCATCGCCGGCGGCGTCAACTCGCCGGTCCGCGCGTTTCGCGCGGTCGGCGGTTCGCCGGTGTTCGTGCGCGACGCAGCGGGCGCGACGTTTACCGATCTCGACGGCAATACGTACGTCGATTACGTCATGTCCTGGGGCCCGCTCATTCTCGGTCACGCGCATCCGGCGGTCGTCGAAGCGGTGCAGCGCGCCGCCGCGCACGGCACCAGTTACGGCGCGCCGACGGAGGCCGAGACGGAACTTGCCGAGCTCGTCACGTCGATGATGCCGTCCATCGAGCGCGTGCGCTTCTGCTCGAGCGGCACCGAAGCGACGATGAGCGCGCTGCGGCTCGCGCGCGGCTTTACGCGGCGCGCGAAGGCGATCAAGTTTGCAGGCTGCTATCACGGGCACGGCGACGCGTTTTTGATTTCCGCCGGCAGCGGTGCACTGACCAACGGCGTGCCTGATTCACCCGGCATTACCGCCGGCGTCTCGCGAGACACCATCGTGCTCGATTACAACGATCTTGCGGCGGTCGACGCGGCATTCCGCGTTAATGCCGATGCGATCGCCGCGGTAATCGTGGAGCCGGTGGCCGGCAACATGGGGCTGGTGCTGCCGGAACGCGGCTACCTCGCGGGTTTGCGCGACATCACGCGCAAGCACGGCGCGCTGTTGATTTTCGATGAGGTGATGACCGGTTTTCGGGTCGCGCGCGGCGGCGTCCAAGGCCGCGACGGCATCGTTCCCGACCTCACGACGCTCGGCAAAGTGATCGGCGGCGGTCTGCCCGTCGGCGCCTTCGGCGGCCGCGCCGATATCATGGCGGCGCTGTCGCCGGACGGACCGGTGTATCAGGCCGGTACGCTTTCCGGGAATCCGCTGGCGATGGCGGCGGGCACCGCGACGCTGCGAGCGCTGCGCGACGACGCCGTGTATGCACAACTCGACGGCGCGACGGCGCGGCTCGTCGCCGGCCTGGAACAAGTCTTCACAACGACGGACGTTCCGCACGTCACCGCGCGTGCCGGTTCGATGTTCGGATTCTTTTTTACAAGCGGCCCGGTGCGCGACTTGCGCTCGGCGAAGACCGCCGATACGCAGCGGTTCGCCCGCTTCTTTCATGGGATGCTCGCCCGGGGTATCTATCTGGCACCCTCGCAATTCGAGGCCGGTTTTCTCTCGACCGCGCACACCGCGGAGCACATCGACCGCACGGTCGCGGCTGCGGCCGACACGCTCGCGGAAATGACCGCCGGTGCCGAAAGCGAAAAGGACGTATCGTGCCGCTCGTCTGTCTAGGTTTGAGCCACCATACGGCGCCCGTGGAGGTGCGCGAGCGCCACGCGTTTCCCGCGAACCGCATGGGCGAGGCGCTCGTCGCGCTGCGCGATTACGAGGCGGTGCGCGAAGCGCTGATGCTTGCGACTTGCAACCGCCTCGAGATTTACGCGGAACTCGAGGACTACGAAGCCGGCGTCGGCCAGATAAAGCAGTTCTTGCAGAACTTCCGGCACGGCGACGTGAGCGACATGGACTCGTACATGTACACGCTCCTCGGCAGCCAGGCAATCGATCATCTGTTTCGCGTCAGCACGGGCCTCGATTCGATGCTGATCGGCGAAGCCGAAATTCTCGGCCAGGTGAAGGACGCGTACATTCAAGGCCAACGCGCGCGTTCGATCGGCAAGACGCTGCACGTGCTGTTCCGCGAAGCGCTCAACGCCGGCAAGGCCGCGCGTTCGCAAACCCCGATCGGGCGCGACTCGACATCTGTTGCGACGGCAGCGATCACGTTCGCAAAGCAGCACGCGGGACCGCTCTGGGAGAAATCGATCCTCGTGGTCGGCGCCGGGAAGATGGGCGCGCTCGCGGCAAGCCGGCTAAAAGCGGAAGGCGCGCGCGCGATCACGGTCATCAACCGCACGCATCAGCGCGCGCGCAGCGTGATCGAACGCCTGGGGAGCGGTTCGGCGCTCGATATGCCCGGGCTGATGCAAGCGATGTCGCAGGCCGACGTAATCGTCACCTCGACCGGCGCATCGCATTTCATCTTGACTCCCGGGAACGTCGCCGAAGCGATGCTCGCGCGGCCGCACCGTGCGCTGTTCATCATCGACATCGCGGTACCGCGCGACGCCGATCCCGACGTTGCGCGCATTCCGGGCGTGACGGTCGTCGATATCGATGCGCTCAAAGACGCGATCGACGTGCATTTGGAGCGGCGCCGCGAGGCCATTCCGCTCGTCGAAGAGATCATCGCCGAACACGCGGAGCGCTTCGCGCAGTGGTATCAGTCGCGCGTCGCCGTTCCCGTGATCGCGTCGCTCACGCAAAAAGCCGAGGCGATTCGTGAGGCGGAGGTCGAACGGTTGTTCGCGCGCTGCCCCGAACTCACGGAACGCGAACGCATGCTCATCACCGGCATGTCGCTGACGATCATCTCGAAGCTGCTGCACAACGCGGTCACGAAGATCCGCGACAAGGCGGTCG
>JBHEMQ010000090.1:5958-12134 GCA_046262475.1 Candidatus Velthaea sp. | reverse complement strand
GTTGCCGCGTCGTCCGCCGAGACGTTGACCGCGCTGGGCGCGCACGGGCCGGAAGCGTTCGGGCGCCTCGGGGGACATGGATGGCCCAAGCGGCTCGAAACCATCGTCGACGGCATCCATGCCATCGAGGACGGGCGCACGCGCGCGGAAGCTCTGTCCCAGGTCGCGTTTCTGTATCCGCTCGTGCGCCGGATGCGGGCCGACATCGTCGCAATGCAGAACAGCCGGTTTTGGCGTCTGCGCGACACGTGGTTTGCGCTGAAGGAGCGCCTCGGCATCGGCTCCGCCGACACGACGGCCGACCGCGCCGACCTCCTTGAAATCGCGGAGCGTCACGCGGCGCGCGACGAGCGGATTACGTTGCTTCGCGAGGGCGAGGTGCCGGCGCCGACCGGCGACTTCGTCGGCGGATTGGACGCGCGCGATGCGCTCGGATCGGATGCCTTGTTCGAAGCGGCGCTCGCCCTCAACCGTGACGAGACGATCGATGCACTCTACGCGGATTTCGATACGATCGACGACCGGGGCTATCGGTCGGCGCCGTTTTTCAAGCCGGACTGGTCGCCCGAGACGCTGCTCGGCCGCAATCTCTTCGCGGGCTTCGCGCTCTTGCGGGGCCGTTTGTTCGAGGACGTCGGCGGATTGCGCGAGGGAACCGCCGGTGCGTACTGGTATGACGCCGCGCTGCGGCTGACCGAACGCACCAGCCGGGTGGCGCACATTCCGCGTATCTTGCACCATCGTCGCCGCGACGCCGCGGCGGTCGCGCGGGCCGCCGATGCGGAACTGACGGCCGCACGCGATGCGCTCCTGCGCCGCGGTGCGAACGGTGACGTGTTTCCGCTTCCGGACGCCGGCATTCCGTGCCGACTCGTTCGCTACGCGCCGCGTGGAACGCCCCGCGTTACGATCGTGGTGCCGACGCGCGACAAGCCCGACCTCCTCGACCAGTGTCTGCTCTCGATTTTCGAGCGTTCGACGTACGGAAACTTCGACGTCCTCGTCGTCGATAACGGCAGCGGCGAGCGTGCGACGCACGACGTATTTCGGCGCTGGCTCCAGCGCGAGCCGACGCGCATCCGCATTGAGCGGGACCCCTCTCCGTTCAACTTTGCGGCGCTCAACAATCGCGCCGTGCGGATGACCGATTCCGAGTACGTCGTCTTCTTGAACAACGACACCGTCGTCGTGACGGCCGAGTGGATCGAGGCGATGCTCGGCTACGCGCAGCTGCCGCACATCGGTGCCGTCGGCGCGCTGCTCACGTATCCCGACGACACGGTGCAGCATGCCGGTGTCGTGCTGTCGATCCTCGGCCTTGCCGGACATGCACACCGTCACGTGCGCGCCGACTCGCCCGGCTACTACGGCGCGCTGCAGACGGTGACGAACTACTCGGCGGTGACCGGCGCCTGCATGATGGTGGAACGCGCGCGCTTCCTCGACGCGGGCGGCTTCGATGAGGCGTTCGCGGTCGCGTGGAACGATGTCGACTTCTGCCTGCGCCTGGTCGGCAAGGGCTACCGCAACGTGTACGTACCGCACGCGCGGCTCTACCACTTCGAATCGAAGACGCGCGGCGGCGACGACACCCCCTCCAAGGTCGCGCGGGCGATGTCGGAACTGTTCGCAATGCGCGAACGGTGGCCGGCCTACACGCAGCGCGATCCGCATTACAGTCCGTGGCTGACGGCGGACGCGGAAGATTTCGGCATTCGGGTGTAACGCTGCAGCGATGAGCGAACGTCCAGGTCTGCTTGCGAATGCGAGCCCTTCGATGTTGCGGATGGCGGCAGTCAGCACGTACGTCGTCCCGGATATCGGCTGGATGCTGCGCCGGGCGACCCGCGACATGGGCTCCGTGCTCGACGTCGGCTGCGGGGCCGAAACGTCGCTTTTCCGGTTCATCAAGAAGCCGCCGCAACAACGCCGCGTCGGGCTCGACCACTTCGCGCCGTCCGTCGAGCGCAGCCGGGCCGCCCGCATCCACGATGAGTACATGGTCGCCGACGTTTTCGACGCGCGCCAAGTCGGCGACAAGTCGTTTGATTGCGTGACTCTGATCGACGTGGTGGAGCATTTCGAGAAATCCGACGGATACCGGTTGCTGCTCCGGCTCGAGCACATCGCACGCCGCCGTCTCGTCGTCGTGACGCCCAACGGCTTCCTGCCGCAGGAACCGTACGACGGCAATGAATCGCAGCGGCATCTCAGCGGCTGGTCGGCCGGCGAGTTGCGCACTCTGGGCTACCGCGTTTACGGCGGCAACGGCGCGAAGAAGTTGCGCGGCGAATACGCGTTGCCGACGATTCGGCCCGCCGTGCTCGGCACGGTGGCGTCGATGCTTACACAGTTTTTGACCGTGCGAACACCGGCGCGTGCGTTCCACCTGTTCGCGGTTAAAGATCTTCCGAAGGCCGGATGATGCCGGATCAGGCGCCGTTAACCTTTGCGGTCCCGTTCTATCGCGGCGAAGGCTTCCTGCGCGAAGCGATCGAGAGCGTGCGCCGACAAGAATCCCCGGACTGGCGGCTCATCGTCTGCGACGACGGCGCGAGCGACGCGGCTCGCGACCTCGTCGCATCGTACCGCGACGAGCGCATGGAGTACCGGCGCAACGAGCGACGGTTGGGAATGGCGGGCAACTGGAACCGCTGCTTGCGCGGCGTAACGACCGAATTCGCCGTGCTGCTGCACGCCGACGACCGGCTACGTCGGGAGTATCTGACCGTCATGCGCGCGCTTATCGCACGGCGGCCCCGTGCCGCGCTCTATTTCTGCGGCGCGTCAATCATCGGCGCGGACGGCAGGCCGCGGTTCTCGTTGACGGACGCGTACAAGGCGCTGATCGAACCGAAGGGCGACGCCGTCGATCTTCGCGGTGAAGACGCGGTCGCGCGCTTGCTACACGGCAACTTCATTTTTTGCCCCACGATGTGTTATCGCCGCTCGGCAATCGGCGGCCGTGTATTTCGGGACGACCTCGCGTTCGTGCTCGATCTCGATTTTGTCGTGGGGGCGCTGGTTGCCGGCGCAAGCATCGCGGGCACGGCCGCTCGCGCGTACGAATATCGCCGGTACGCCGATAATACCACCGCCCAGCTGACGCGCGGCACGGCCCGCTTCGAAGAGGAAATCACGTATTACCGCGAACTGGAGACGAAGCTGCGCGCCGTGGGCATGCGCCGCGCCGCCGCGGTTGCACGCGGCAAACGCATCATCCTGCTGAACCTGCTCTTCTGGATCGCGCGCGACGTCGCACACGCGAACTTTCGCCCGGCGCTCGCGAAAGCGCGTCTACTCCGGCGTCTGCGCTGACTCTGCCGCCGAAGCGGTTTTCTCGGCCGCGCTCCGGGCCGCGCCGGTCAACGCGAGTTCGCGCACGATGCGGACCATAGTGTCCTCGTGGCGTTTCCAGCGAAAGTAAAGGTTAGCCGCGACGAAGACGCCGCCGACGACTGCGATGTACAAGATGAGATCCGTGCCGCGCCCGACGTTCAGCGTTCGTGCCAAGCGATTCGCAAGATCCGGTGAAATCACGAGCGCGACGCCGACCGCGAACGTCGCCAGCACGCCCGCCAGCGCGAGACCGCCGATGCGGTGCGAGGCGACGTAAATCACGATCAAGAGCAGCGCAAGGATGAGTAGGCTGACAATCATGCTGAGTGCTACCGCGTGAGCCGGCTGTAGAACATTTCGAACAAGATCGTGATCGCGTTAAAGATGCTTTGACCCTTTCGAACCGAATAGTCGCTGTAGCGGATCACGGTCGGGATCTCGCGGTACCGGAGATGATGTTTTGCGACGAGCCCTAGCATCTCGGATGCGTGCGCCATTCCGGGTTGAGCCGGCTTTAACAGCAGCGCCGCGTGGCGGTTCATCAAACGAAGCCCGTTATGGGTGTCGGTGATGTTCAATCGCGTGTGTAGGCGCGTGAATGCCAGCGCAGCGCGCAGCGTCTGCCGCTTCAACGCCGGTACGCGCGTCTGATCGTCGCGAAACCGGCTGCACAAAATGACGTCCGCGCCGGTAGCCTGCATTTCGCCCACCATGCGGCCGATGGTCGCAGGATCGTGCTGGCCGTCCGCATCGAACGTGCACACGAGTTCCGCGCCCGCGTCGAGCGCATATTGCATGCCTGTGTGAAGCGCCGCACCCTGGCCGAGGTTTACGGCATGACGAACGACGGTCGCGCCGGCGCCCCGCGCGACCTCGGCCGTCGCGTCCTTCGAACCGTCGTCGACCACAACGACCGTGCCGCCGGTACCGGCGACCTCGCGGACGACCGACCCGACGACGCTCGCCTCGTTATAGGCGGGAATGACGATGAACAAGTGCGTGCTCGTGGTGAATCCTCGCGGCGTGCTTCTGGCGATGAAGGATGACGTCCTCGAAAGCCGCGCCGTGCTGAGCCGCGCGAGAGTCGGCGCACAGGGCGAGTTTTTCCGTCACGGGTCGTTCGTTTTTGCCGGAACCGCCATCGCAAACGTGTTTCAATACGCCTATTACGCGGCCGTCGGCCGCATCGTCGGCGTCGTCGATTACGGCGTCGTCACCTCGTTGCTTTCGGCGACGCTGATGGTCGCAGCGCCGGCATCGGTCGCCGCCACCATCGTCGCACGGCTCGCCGCCGAATTCAGCGCGAGCGGCGATGATGCGCGGCTGCGCAGCTTGGTACGCATCGTAAACCGCTGGACGCTCCTCGCAGCAGCCGCTTTGCTGGCGCTCGTCGCATTGCTGCGCGATGGCATCGCCGGGTTCTTTCACGCCGGCTCGATTGGCGCCGTTGTCGCGGCCGGCGTAGCGCTCGCGCTGACCGCGGCGATGCCGGTGCAGCGTGCGGTCTTCTCCGGCGCCCAAGCCTTCGGCGCGTACGCAGCATCGAACGTCATCGAGGCCGTCTGCAAGGCGGTCGCCGGCGCGGCGCTGGCGCTCCGGTTCGGGGCCGACGGCGCGCTGGCGGGCGCTGCGGTTGCGCTGGCCGCCGCGTATGCGTACAACGTGCTGACGCTGCGCGCGCGTCACGGCGGGCCGGCGGGCCGCCTCGCCCTCAACCGCTCGACGCTGACGCGAACGTCCGCCGCAATCGCCGGCGCGACCCTTTCCGTCACGACGCTGACGTCGTTCGACGTCGTGCTGGTCAAGCATTATTTCTCGGCGGTCGACGCCGGCCTCTTCGCGGCCGCGGCGCTGGCGGGCCGCGCGATTTACGCGCTCATCGCGTTCTTGCCGACCGTCGTCCTGCCGAAAGCGGTGGGCGGTTCGCGCGACGCCGCGCCGCGGCTGTTCGCCGCCGCGTTCGGCACGGCCGCGGTCATTGCGGCGGTTGCGACCGTCGTCTGCCGCCTCGACGCGCCGCTCGTCCTGTCGATCGTCGCCGGGCGCGCGTTCGTTGCCGCGGCACCGCTTCTCGTTCCGTACGCGTTCGCGCTTAGCTGCTTGGCGCTCGCAAACGTGACGGTGGCGTACAACATCGGGCTCGAGCGCTACCGTTTCGTCACGCCCCTCGCCGTCATTGCCGTCGCAGAAATCGGCACCGTCATCGCGTATCATCCCTCGATCGGCGCCGTGCTCGCGGTGATCGTCGCCGGACACGGCTTGGCATTGCTGGCGACGTTGGCGGGCGTCTTTCAACGCGAAAAACCATTGGCCGCGGGCACAGCCACGCCGTCGTGACGCGCTACGAATTGACGCCGGAATACGCGGCGTCGCGCCGCTATCGCCGCCGCGTGTCGTACGCGCTGGTGGCACTCGTCGTGACGGCGTTTTGCGTGTTGAGCGCGTTCGGCAGCCTGCGCGCGCTGCATCCCTTCGATTGGACGCCCTCGCCGGGCGATGCGGAGCGCGCCACCGTTGCCGCCGCCGCGCATTACCGGCGGGCGAATGCGCGCGCGCCGGGATACGCCGATCAGATCAAGGAAGAGCGCGGCGCGTTTCATACGCCCGGACATGGCGCAATCGTCCTGCCGTCACCCGAGGATGTCGGGATCGTGGGCTGGTGCGCGCTTCCAGAGACGCCCGCGCGACCGTGCGATGCGGTGTTCGCGCTGGTCGACGGCCGGACGAGCGTCGCCGGTCACGTCGGCGAGAGCCGGCCCGACGTCGCGGCCGTCATGAAGGACGAGCTGCTCGCGAACGCGGGCTACTCCGTCGTCATCCGGGCGCCGCAGTTGACG
>JBHEMQ010000090.1:842-5948 GCA_046262475.1 Candidatus Velthaea sp. | reverse complement strand
GCCCAAGATCAAGTTCTGCGGACTGACCTCGCTCGAGGATGCTGAGCGCGCGGTGAGCGCCGGCGCCTGGGCGGTCGGGCTGATCTTCTGGCCGCAGTCGGTGAGGGCGTGCGAGCTCGAGGCGGCGGCGGAGATCCGGTTGCTCGAGGTTTTTGCCACTGCCGCCGAGCGGCACCGGCGGCTCTTCGCGGTCAACGAAGCGTCGAAGACACGCCTGCCGCTCGGCGTGACCATCGTGCTGCGTGTGCGGTGAGGCTCAAAAGTCTGGAAGGTAGTAGCGCAGTTCGATGGTGTATGCTCCGCCGACCGCCGCCGCGAGTGAAAAAAAGAGCAGCCAGCACGCGATGAGCCTGCCGAGGAGCAGCCGGGCCGGGATGCCGGGCACGAATCGCGGCGCATAGGTCGCCGCGCAGATCGTACTCAGCGCGATTACCGGAAACCAGTAGCGCGCCTGATATCCGAAGTCGGGCGCGTACGTGGCGATGGCCGCCATCATCACATCGTACCCCAGGAGGATGCTGATCGCCGGGTTCCCGAGCGCGACGGCAAGCGCGCTGCGCACGCGCCGGCGGCCGGCGAGCCGCAGCGAACGTTCGACGACGAGCGCGAGCGACAAACCGAAGAGCACAAACAGCACGACGTTCCAGGCTTGCGTTCCGCCCATCACGACGGCGCCGACGAGCGGAGGGCCCGGAAACCGGATCGGCGCGTCGAGCCAGCCAAACTTGCCCCACCAAGTCGTCGCCACGTCGCCCGACAAATAAAATGAATCGATCGCCGCCGCGAGATGCATGTTGATGAAGGCGGCGAGCGCGCGCGGGCCATTCGCCGCCGCCTCGCTGAAGAGCGGATGTGCGATGCCGGGAAGCGCCGCCGCCGGCCGATATTCGATCGACCATGACCACGCGAACGCGATCACCGCCGCGCCGCCGATCACCGCCATTCGCGCCGCCAGCTTTGCGCCCGCGATGCGTTGCGACGCGAGAATGACGGCGAAAGCCGCTGCGGCGAGCACCGGGAGCGCATACTGGAACTTGCCGAGCACCGCAGCGCCCACGGCGGCCGCCGCGAGGCACGTCCGCATCCAATCGGGCTTTCGCTGGAAGCGCAACAGCGCGAGCGCGGACGCGGTAATGGTCAGGCCGACGAATACGTCGGGCTGTACCGACGACGCGACGAACGTGGCCGTGGGAAAAAGCGCAGTGGCGCCTAGCAGCACGATCCGCGTCGGCCGGTCGACGTACAGTTCACGCATCAATGCCGCCATGAGCAGGAGCGTGAGGGCGAACATTGCCACCGATGCGAAACGGGCTTGAAAGAACGCTTCGACGGGGCCAGGCTCGAAGTGCTGCCATAGCGCGATCCAGGCCGCGACCGCGGCATAATAGCCGAACGGATACGTCGCGACCAGGATGGGCACGGCGCGCCGCGGCGTGCGATAATAATCGCGAGGCACGCGCGGCGCTGTGCGATCCAGCGCGGCGTAGTAACCGGACGTGCCGTAGCCAACCGGGACCTTCGTGTCCCAGTGGAACGCGATGTTGGAGACGTCCGACGCGCGCACGAGATAATCGACCGTCGCGTTGCCGCCGCTGAACTGCGGCAATCCCTCGCGCGCCGTCAACAGCCGTCCGGCATTATAAATTTCGTAGGCGTAGTCGAAGTGCGCGGGCTCGTCAGGATTTTCGAAGAGCGGGACGCGGGCGGCCCACCCGCAGCAAACGACGACGGCGGCCGCAATGATGATGAGTGACAACGCGCGTTCGACAAGGTCGAGGTTTATGAACGAACCAAGTTCGCGTTCCGGCCGGATGGTAACCGTCACCGGGCCGAATTGCTCGCCGGTCATCGTGCGAGCGCGGCGACGCCGGCCGCGACGTTGAGGTGATGGCTTCGGTCGAACGCAAAATACCGGCCGCTGCGCTCGTCGAAGAGCGCGCAGTCGATACGGTGTACGCCCGGCGTCAGCATGGATACGTCGCAATCCACTCGGAATCCGGAAGTGCTGCCGCGCGCCTGCGGAAAGACGTCGGTGACGTCGGGCCGTTCGACATCGTAGTACGCATCGACGAGGCGAATGCCGTCAACGAAGACCGTCACGCGCGAACCGGCACGCGAACCGTCGTTAAGGAGCGCCCAGCCGTCCAGGCGCAGGCGCGTGCCGGAGAGATCGAGCCGATCGACGTGACCCAACGCCGGCGCATCGTCGAGCGGTATTCCCGGCGCGAGCCGCGGGAGGCGTCCGCTCTCGGCGACGTCCGCCAAGTACGCTTCCACGATCTGCGTCGGCGCCCCGGCGGCGCGAATGCGTCCGTCCTCCAGCCAGACGGCGCGCTGGCAGTTGCTCACGATGAACGGCAGGTCGTGCGAGACGAGCACGATTGTCGAATGCTCGTCCCAAAAGCGCTGCATGCGCTGCGCCGACTTAATGCGGAACGCTTCATCGCCGACCGAGAACACTTCGTCCACGAACAGGATTTCCGGGCGAATGTCCGTCGCGATGGCAAAGCTCAGACGCGCGGTCATGCCGGAACTCAGCGCCTTGAGCGGCACGTGCGCGTGGCCGGTCAATTCCGCGAAGTCGAGAATGCCCGCGATTCGCTCTCGCATGACGTCGCGCCGGAACCCCAGCAGCACGCCGTAGTACATGATGTTTTCGACGACCGTCAGTTCCGCATCGAAGCCCGCTCCGAGCTCGATGAGCGCGGCCACCCGTCCCGTGACGGAGATCAGTCCGGCCGTCGGGCGCAGAACCCCGCAGGCGAGCTTGAGGAGCGTCGATTTCCCGCTGCCGTTCGGGCCGATGATGCCGACTTTCTCGCCTTTGCCGATCTCGAGCGATACGTTGTCGATCGTCTTGCGCCGTGAAGGGCGGCGGTAGCGGCGCTGGAGAAAGCGAAAAATTTGGCGCTTCAGATC
The DNA here is from genome assembly GCA_046262475.1 of Candidatus Velthaea sp. Taxonomy (GTDB): domain Bacteria; phylum Vulcanimicrobiota; class Vulcanimicrobiia; order Vulcanimicrobiales; family Vulcanimicrobiaceae; genus JBHEMQ01. The sequence goes on along the minus strand of JBHEMQ010000090.1, from coordinate 3,029 downwards.
GTACGAAAACTCTTCTTGCGTCCGGCGCCAGAGCGTCACCGCCTCGAAGCGGACCGCTGCGCTCACAGCAGGTCGACGACGTCGCGGCGCATGGCCGCGAGCACGAGCCACCCGCCGGCAAAAGCGACGCAGCCCACGCCAAGCGAAGACACGATCAGCGACGGCGCGATCGGCTGCGGTGACAGGGCGATCGTGCGCACGGCTTCGACGATGCCCGCAATGGGATTAAGCGCGAGGTAGCCGCGCACCGAAGCCGGCACGAGCTGCGCCGGATAAAAGACGGGCGTGGTCATGTACAGGACAAAGGTGAACACTTCGTAGAGATACGGGATGTCGCGGAAGTACACATACACGACGGCGAGCGCGAAGCCGAACCCCAGACAAATGAGAATCAAGCCGGCGAGGGGGCCGGCCAGCGCGACGACGTGCCAGACACTGTGCGTCCGGTACAGCGTCACGAGCAGGAGCAGCGGCAGCGTTCCGGCACACAATTGAAAGGCGTTCGCCGCGATCACGCTCACCGGAAACGCGCTGTACGGGATCGACATCTTGTTCAGGAGGCCACCGTTCGCGACGATGCTCGTGAGCGCTTGCGACGTCGACGTCGAAAAGAACGAGAGCACGGCGAGGGCCACGAACACGGCGAGCACGTAGTTGAGCCGCGAGTTGCCGTAGTACTGCGAAAACGCCGCGCCGAAGAGAAGCTCGTAGATCAGCGTCATCAGCAGCGGGTTCGAGAGCGACCAAAAGACGCCGAGCACCGAGCCGCGATAGCGGACCTTGAGTGTCCGCGCTGCCAGCGTGGTGACGAGGTCCGCATACCGGTGGCGTTCGACGAGCGAGCGCGGCGCCGCGGCGAGCGAGGCCTGCACTTATTTGCGGCGTCCGAACAGCGTCCGCAAACGCCAGAACTTACTCGTCTGCGTCATGTTGATTAGGCTGCTGACCACGTGGATCTCGCGGTGCGTGCGGCGCAGTTCCTCCTGCAGCAGTCGCCGGATAACCTCATTGAAGAAGTCCTCGTTGCTCCCGGCCGCGTCGGCACGGCGTTGCAGGGCGACGTTGGCGCTTTCCGCGCGGTCGGCTCGGCGCTGCTCGAACTCGAGCTGTCCTTCGATGCGCGTCTGGTTGCGCTCCACCGCCGCGACCGTATGCTGCAAGCCGTCTATGCGGCCGTTGAGACCGTGGACCATCGCCTCGAGGTCGCTTACTTGCGAACGCAACGCTTCGGAAGTCTGATGTTCCATGGCGACGCTGTGAGCCGACTCCGTTGCACGAATGCGGTATCGCAGAAGCTGCGCGTACGCAACCATGACCGCTTCAGGCAACGGCTCACGGCGCCGGAAAAGGATCGCGTGCGGGGTCAGAAAAGACGCGTCGAACGTGATGTCCGGATACAGCCCGGCCCGCGCGAAGGATTGCATCCAGGCCGCGGGCGGCCGCACATTGACGTGCGTTGGTTCTGCGAAGTCTGAGGGTGTCGACGAAAACAGCAGCGTGTCCGTGCACGCCGCGAGGTTATCGATGACGGGCTCGGCCTCGTCCGGCGCAATGTGCTCCAACACCTCGATGCAGGTCACGAGGTCGAAGCGTTCGGCGATCGGCTCCGCGAGCGAGCAGCACCGGCAGTACGGTGCGACGTCGGGGCGCACCTGCGAAATGGCGAACGACGAGATGTCGATGCCCTTCGCGTGGACGCTGCGGTCCCAAAACGATTCCACGAGGAAGCCGTGCGCGCAGCCGGCGTCAAGGACCGTGCGCGGGTTGAGGCTGCGGATGACGTTGTCGGCGAGGTCGCCGAAGAATTCGAGCCAATGCGCGTTGCGCTCGTACGGCAAGCTACCGCAGCCGGACGCGTAATAGGCCGCGTCGTACTCGTTGCCGGCAGATCCGTTGCGCGAGCCGGCGGCAGTGCCGGCCGGCGGCGCGGCGCTTTTCTCGTCTCCCGCATCGAGCATCATTTACCGGCACTTCTGCGAGCGGGAGCGCCGATCTTTTGCTGCTGCAGGACGGTGCGATGCCCGCCGGTGTAGTCCGCTTCATGCAGAAGGTGACCGACGAGCTGGACCTCGTCCGCGGCCGCACTTCGGATGCGGCGAATCCGCTGGCGCCGGACGTGCTGCAGCTCGCCGCGGCGCTGGACCGGGATCGCGCCGGTCTCCAGGAGCTGCGCGACAACTACATCAT
>JBHEMQ010000090.1:420-832 GCA_046262475.1 Candidatus Velthaea sp. | reverse complement strand
CATCATCGATCGAAGCAAATTCGCTCGCTTGCGCTCGCTCTTTTACCTCGCGAAAAGTTTGCTCGGCGTGGCCGGCAAGCACGACCGTTTCGTCGCCATGTCGGACCGCAGCGTCGTACCCGAGTTGACCGGCTCCGCACAGCACGTGTTGCCGGCGCTCCCACGCATCGCCTTCGCTCGCCCGCGCGATCCATACCAGCGCTGGCTGCTTCAAAACGAGCTCCGCGACGCCGACATCGAGCGCATGCGGGCGGCGGCGCCGTACTTGGCACTGCGGCCGACGTTCAGCATCATCATGCCGACGTACAATAGTGACGAGCGCTATCTGCGCTTCGCGATCGAGTCGGTACGCGCGCAGGTATATCCGAACTGGGAGCTCTGCATCGCCGACGATGCCTCCAAGCTGCCGCAC
>JBHEMQ010000090.1:0-313 GCA_046262475.1 Candidatus Velthaea sp. | reverse complement strand
GATCCGGGTGATGTTCCGTCCGGAGAACGGCATGATCTCGCGCGCCTCGAACACGGCGCTCGAATCGGCAAGCGGCGAATTCGTCGCCTTCCTCGACCACGACGACGCCATCACGCCGGACGCGCTTTTCGCGAACGCGCTCGTGGTCAATCGCACGCCCGACGTCGACATGATCTACTCGGACGAGGACAAGATCAACGAAGAGCATTTGCGCAGCAGCCCGTTTTTCAAGCCGGGCTGGTCGCCCGAGACGCTGCTGTCGAAGATGTACACCTGTCATCTAAGCGTGTATCGCCGGTCGCTGGTCGCGGAA
>JBHEMQ010000089.1:4432-12405 GCA_046262475.1 Candidatus Velthaea sp. | reverse complement strand
GATGAGCGCGTACCACGCGCGCATTTCGCCGCGGCGATGGACGACGGCACGCAGTTTTTCCTCGACCCAGGCGCGCAAGCCGGCGCGCGCGTCGGCGAGCGTCGCCACGTCGTCGCGCAAGTTCTCTTCCGGCACGCCGCGCGTCTCGCGGATATGGCGCGCGAGCGCCTCGAGCGCCGCGTTGCGGTCGGGAAAATATCGATAGAACGTCCCATGCGCGAGGTGCGCTTCGGCGGCAATTGCCGACACCGTGACCGCGCGGGCATCGCCTGCTGCGAGCAGGCGCTCAGCAGCTTCCAAGAGATCCAAGCGCGTCCGCTTGAGTTCGCGCGACGCCGTTCGTCCGGCCGGTGCGCCCTCAACGGCAACTCGCCCGACGTACGTCCAGCGGTTCCGGATCTTGCCGCTCGCTTCGTCGCGCTCGCTCTGCACGCGGTAGCGATAGTCCCGGCCATTGATGGTCTTGATGACGTCGTAGGCCATGTGTGGTAAAATGACTTCGCTGTCATGGCGGTTTTACCTACAAGCGCGACGGGCGACGGCGCCGATGTCATCCGGAGTTCCCTAGCGCCCGCAGCCGCACTCCGGCGCGCGGAGCCGCCGGTGATCCTCATTACGCTGACGACGATGCTCGGCTTGATCATGGCGATCATCGACACGTCGATCGTCAACGTCGCGCTGAACGACATGGCGGGCACCCTCGGCTCTTCGATCGACGAGATCGGCTGGGTCGCGACCGGCTACATTCTCGCCAACGTCGTCGTCATGCCGCTCAACGGATGGCTCACCGCGCGCTTCGGCCGCCGCAATTTTTACGCCGCGTGCATCGTAATTTTCACGGTCGCGTCGTTGTTGTGCGGTACGGCGACGAGCGTGTGGCAGCTCGTGTTTTACCGCGTGCTGCAAGGGCTCGGCGGCGGCGCGCTCCAGCCCACGGCGCAAGCGATCCTGTTCGAGTCGTATCCGCCCGAGAAACGCGGCGGCGCCATGGCCATTTTCGGGTTGGGCGCGATGGTCGGGCCCGCCATCGGGCCGACGCTCGGCGGCGTGATCGTCGACAACTTCTCGTGGCCGCTGATCTTCTTCATCAACATTCCGATCGGCATCGCGGCCTTCATGATGACGCTCGCATTCATTCGCAATCCGTCGTACATCAAGCGCGACGACTCGAGCATCGACTGGATCGGCCTCGGTCTGATGACCGCGGGCATCGCGGCGCTGCAATACGTCTTCGAGCGCGGCCAGCATGACGACTGGTTCACGTCATCGACCATTGTCGTGATGTCGTGCGTCGCCGTCTTCGGCATCGTCGCGTTCGTGATCCGTCAGCTGCGCGCGCCCAACCCGCTCGTCGATTTCAGCGTCTTCCGTTCGCGCGGCTTTTCAGCCGGCAACGTCATTGGCGTCGTGAGCGGTTTTGGGTTGTTCGGGCTGAACTTGGTGCTGCCGCTGTTCTTCCAGAACGTTCTTCATCTCGATGCGACGATGACCGGCATCGCGCTCTTGCCGGGCGCCGTCGCAACGGCCGTCTCGATGCCGATCGCGGCGCGTTGCGCCAAGTTTCTGGACGCGCGCGCCTCGATCGCCGTGGGCCTGTGCATTTTCGCCCTCGGGGCTTGGATGATGGGCGGTCTCAACGCCGACGCCGGTCTCGGCGATATTTTCTGGCCGCGAGCGCTGCAAGGCTTCGCGCTCGGGTTCTTGTTCGTGCCGCTCACGACCGCGACGCTCGCGGACGTTCCGCGCTCGCGGATGTCCAATGCGACGGGCGTGTATACGCTGCTGCGCCAGCTCGGCGGCAGTCTCGGCATAGCGATTCTGCAGCTCGTCGAGACGCGCAAGGAGGACGGAGCGTATGCGGCGCTCGCCTCCGGCGTCACCGCATCGAACCCGTCCGTGGCCGCGCTGCTGCATGGCGCGCGCGATACGACGCCGCAGCTGCAAATGCTCGCGGGAATGGTGCGCGAGGCGGCGACGGTCGTCGCGTACGACGACGTCTTCCGGCTCTGCGCGGTGATCTTCGTGCTCGCCGTGCCGAGCGTGCTTCTGCTGAGCGCCCGCAAAGCGGCCGGCGAAGCGCCGCCGCTGGCCGAATAGGGCTATGGGATCGAACGCTTCATCGCGCTCGGCGCGGCACTGCTGGTCGGTGCAGCACCGGCAGGCTTACCGGACTTCGCGTACGACCGCAGCGCACCGCTGCGCTCGAGACCGCCGGGCGGCGCGACCGTTGCCGCATCGCTCGTTGCCGCCACGAAGCCCGGCGTTCAGCCGGAGCCCGGTGACCGGCACGACCGCGCCCCGCCGGACGCGCTCGCATCGCCTGCTGCGTCTCGCGGCAAAAACGGCCGACACTGTATTCGGTCCCTCTTTCGCTTTCATCTCGAGGAGCACGGATGCTCGATCCCGAGATCGTTCGTACGATCTTGGGCGAACCGGCCGACCAAGGACGAGTGGTCACGCCGACGCCCGATTCCCGTTTCATTTGGTCATGGCGCTGCGGCTGCATAGCCCGCGGCGTTGAAGACCGGGTCGCACTGGAGTTGTGTCCGGACCATAATTCTCCGGACGACGACTAGCGCGCCGCGTTGGCCGCCCGGCTGAAGGGCGCTCGGCGCGTCCACCGTAACGACCGCGCATGATTCGACCCATCGCCGCCGGTCTTGCCGCGCTGGTCATGCTCGCTCCCGGCACGCCGCTGCCGGTGCGCGCGGCGGATTCCACCATCACGATCAGCCAAGGCGTCGACGCGGACACCCTCAATCCGCTCGACAGTACGATCACGCCGACGTTCAACGTCGTGAGTCACGTGTACGAACGGCTCGTCGATTACGGCGACCGGCCCGGTCAGTACGTCGGGCGGCTCGCGACGTCGTGGCGCCGCGTGTCGCCCACGGTCGAAGAATACAAACTGCGGCGCGATGCCAAGTTCTCGAACGGCGATCCGTTCACGAGCGCCGACGTAAAGTTCACGATCGATTACATCAAAGATCCCAAGAACGTCTCGAAACAGACCTCGTACGTGCGGGACATCGACCGGGTCGAGACGCCGGACCCGTACACGGTACGGTTCGTGTCGAACACCACCAAAGCGATCGGTCCGGGCTTGACGAACCCGGTGTTCATGGTCGATGCCAAGTTCTGGCAGGCGCACGGCAACGCGTACATGACCGATCACCCGATGGGCACCGGACCGTACGTCCTCAAAGAGTGGCGGAAGGACGAGCAAATCTCGTTCGACGCGAATAACGCTTGGTGGGGCGGCAAGCCGCGCATCGACCACGTCATCTTCAAGCCGATTCCCGAAGCGGCCGCGCGCGTCGCGGCGCTCAAAACGGGCGGCACGGATCTCATCACGAACGTACCCGTGCAGTACGCCACCTCGATCGAAGGCGGCCGCTCGACGAGAATGGCGAGCACGCGCAGTTTGCGCCAACTCTTCATCGCGTTCAACACGCTGCAGGCCGGGCCGCAGCAAAACAAACTCGTGCGGCAGGCGATCAATTACGCGGTCGACGTTCCGGCGATCGTCAAGAACGTGCTCGGCGGGCGCGGGTACGAACTGACTTCCGTGATTCCGCCAAACTATTTCGGCTACGATGCGAGCGTGCCCGCGTACAAGCACGACCCTGCCAAAGCGAAGGCGCTTTTGCAGCAGGCGGGCTTCCCCGACGGCAAGGGGATTTCGCTCGTCATCAACGCGCCCGTCGGCCGCTACAACCGCGATCGCGAGGTCGCCGAAGCAGTCGCGGGTCAACTGACGGCAGTCGGCATCTCGGCGACAATCAAAGCGCAAGAGTGGACGTCGTACTCGAATCAGGTCAACCGCAAGGCACTCTCCCCGCTGTACGAACTGGGATGGAACGCGCCGGCGGCCGATGCGGACGCCGTCGTCACGCCCCTCTTCGAAAGCAACGCGCCGCTGGCGTGCTACAAGAACGACGAGGTTGACAAGCTCATCGAAGCGGCGCGCGCCGAACTCGATATGGCCAAGCGGAAAGCGATGTACAAACGTCTGGCGACGATGCTGCACGACGACCCGCCGTGGATCGTGCTGTTCGAGTACGAAGACTTGTACGGGGTGAACCGCCGCGTCTCGTTTCAGCCGCGCGGCGACGAGCAGCTGCACGCCTACGAGATGAGCATCAAGTAACGCCGTGACCGCGTACATCCTGCGCCGAGCGCTGGGCGCGGTCTTTGTTCTCGCCGGAGTCGCGGTCGTTGTCTTCGTGATCCTGCATCTCACGGGCGATCCCGCCGTCGTGATGATGCCGCCCGAAGCGACGCAGGCGGAAATCGACGCGTTCCGGCATGCCGAAGGCTTCGATCGCCCGCTGCTGGTGCAGTTCGGCTCGTTCGCCGTATCGGTGCTGCACGGCGATCTCGGTGAATCGCTGCGCCATCACGAACCCGCGCTCGGCCTCGCGCTCGAACGCCTCCCCGCGACGATCGAACTCGCGGGCACTGCGTTTCTGCTCGTGCTGATCGTCGCCGTGCCAGCCGGTGTCATTTCGGCGGTCACGCCGCGGTCGCCGTGGGATTATGCCGCGCGCGTGATCGCGCTCGTCGGCCAAAGCGCGCCGACGTATTGGATCGGCTTGATGCTGATTCTCGTCTTCGGCGTGCGCCTCGGCTGGTTTCCCGTGAGCGGCATCGGTGATTGGCAGCATCTCGTGCTGCCTGCGGTAACCCTCGGCTTCTTTTCGATGGCCAAGTTGATGCGGTTGACGCGTTCGGCCATGCTCGACGTTCTCACCAGCGATTACTTACGGACGGCGCGTGCAAAAGGACTGGCGCCGCTGCGCGTCACCATCGGCCACGCGCTGCGCAACGCATGGCTGCCCATCGTTACGCAGCTCGGACTGGAACTCGGGACGCTGCTATCCGGTGCCATCGTCACTGAGACGGTATTCGCGTGGCCGGGCATCGGGCGGCTCTCGGTGCAAGCCGTTTTCGACCGCGATTTTCCCGTGGTGGAAGCGGTCGTGCTGCTCGCGGCTACCGTCTTCACGCTCGTGAACCTTGCGGTCGACATGCTGTACGCGGCGCTCGACCCGCGCATCCGCTACAGCTGATGGCGACGATCGCCGTCCCGGCGTCCGTTGCGCCGGCCGAAACCGTCGAGGCGAAACCGGCGCCGTGGCGGCGCATCTTTCGCGATCCGGCCGCCGTCGCCGGTCTCGCCATCGTCGTCATCGTCGCCGTTTGCGCGCTGTTCGCGCCGCTGCTCACGCACGTCGATCCCAACGCGCAGGATTTAAGCGCGACGTTTCTTGCGCCCGGAACCGGCGGCCACGTACTCGGCACGGATAATCTCGGCCGCGATCTGCTGGCACGCATCATTTGGGGTTCGCGTGTGTCGGCCACGGTCGGATTGTGCGTCGTTGCGATCGGCGGAACCATCGGCATATCGCTCGGTCTCATCGGCGGGTACTTCCGCGGTTGGGCCGACGCGGTCATCGGCCGGCTCGCGGACGTTCAGCTCGCGTTTCCCCTCGTGCTGCTCGCCGTTGCGGTGGTTGCCGTTGTGGGGCCCGGGCTCGTCACGGTCATCGCCGTGATCGGCGTGACTTCGTGGGTGCAGTACGTCCGCGTGATCCGCGCGGAGACCCTGTCGCTGGCGCAACGCGAATTCGTGGCGGCGGCCGAGGCCTTGGGCGCATCGAACCGTCGCATTGTGTTGCGGCATCTGCTGCCCAACGTGTCCTCGCCGGCGATCGTGTTGGGAACGTTCGAGGTCGCGCGCGCGGTCGTGCTCGAAAGTTCGCTCTCGTTCTTGGGCCTCGGCGTACCGCCGACGATTCCGTCGTGGGGCGGCATGCTCGCCGACGGCCGGCAATATCTCGACACCGCGTGGTGGATCGGGCTCTTCCCGGGACTTGCGATCGTGATAGCGGTGCTCGGCGTCAACCTCCTCGGCGACGGTTTGCGCGACGCGCTCGATCCAAAAGACGTCTCCTGACCCCGGCTTGTACGATCGCGAGTGTGCCCGGTGCCACGAGCGATTTTGATCGGCGGAATGATGAGCCGTCGTCGCGTTGCGCTACGGAATGAAAGCGGGCCCTGTTTGCGGCGTAGGCCGGGCTACGCTGACGCCTTCGAAGGCGATCGGCAAGGTGCCTTTAACGTCGCTCGGGCTCATTCGATCCATCATCTGTTTCAGCGTCGCCACATTGACGATGCCGAAACCCGGCAGGCCGCCTGCGTACGTGTGCCGGTGCGTTTTGAACGCGGTCAGATCTCGTTGAAGCGCCGCCACATCGGGTTGTGCCTGCGCGAGCCGTGCTTCGGCCGCATCGGCGCGTCCCTCCAGGCTCGTGATGCGCGCCGCAGCGCTCACTTCTATCGTACGAGCGTTTGGGAACGGCGTAGACTGCACCACGGCGGCGTTACCGGCATGCGGCATCACGTACGAAGCGAGAACGATGCCGAGAGCGAGTGACGAAAGCCATGTGGGAACGGACGTCGGGCACGAGCGCATAATGGTTCCCCCAAAACAGCGTGTAGAAGTGCGAACGCTCACTGCTCGATGCCCGTTGACACGATCAGCCGGACGTTGGAGGCGGTGCCTTCGCACGAAAACTGCGGTTCCTCGATGCCGTCTTTGACGAATTCCGCCGAGTCTGCAGAGTCGATCACGAACGTTTTTTGATCGCCGGGCCGCCACGCGCGCAGCTGCGCGTTGACGGGAACCAGTTGCGTACGCACGTTCGGCGGATCCGGAAACCACGTGTAGGAACCCGCCGGCACCACCCACCGCGCCGTTTCCCAGCCGGGCGGCGCCGGCGTTCCGACGCGCGCGCAGTTACGGTCGATGTCGTACGCGAACGAACCGCCGTAAATCGTCGCGTTTCCTAGCGCCCCGGCTTCGAATGCCAGCACGCTCCGGTGAAAGCTATTAACCTGGCTGTCCTCTTTGTTCTTGATGTAGTGCATCCCGATTGCGAAAGGAATTCCACTCGTCGGCGGATCGTCGTCGACGTGTTCCTTCGCGTCGGTCCGGTAATTGATCCAATCGCGGCGCAGAAAATGCCGCGTGGCGGACGGGGCGATACTTACGTCGCGCCGTGTCGCGCCGATGCATAGCTTTTGGCTCGACGCCGATTCGTCGCGCCGTCCGACCGGCGTCGCGCCGGGGAGCGGAATTTTGTGCCCGGTGCCGTCGTTGACCATCGTGGTCACTGGCTCGGTGTATGAACTGACCACGAAACACGATCCGGTCCAGCCGCCGGGCGGCATGGGCTGCACGGAGATTTCGGTTTTGGTCTGGTCGAGCACGGGTCCCGGCGGCGAACCCGCGCGCGCAAAGGAAACCGCCGGATGTCGAACGCGATAACCGGTGATCTGACACGAACCACAGCCGCCGGCTGGGGCGCTCCAGTAGATCGCGACGGCGTTCGCGCGAAAAAGCGTAGCGCACGATTCCGCATCGCCCCCACGCGCTGTGCATGTTGCCACGTTCGTGGTGTAGTGCAAAGCGACCGGGACCGGCAATCCGATTTGCACCGCAGCGGGCAATGTCTTGCCCGGAAGAATCAGACTCGGCGTCGCCAGAACGGCTGCGGGCGTCGCGGGCGGCACCGTCGGCGAGACGTTCTTCGCCGCGGTCGCTAGCCGCGCCGGCGCGCACCGCGTTGCCGGGATTTCAACCGTAAGCGGGGCGGCGCGTAGGGTTCCCAACTCGACTACGATGCTATGGCTTCCGGCGAGTGACGCCGGCGGCGCGGCGAGAGCCCGCAGCGCAAGCGTGACGTTGGCGCTTGCACCCGGAGCGATGGCTGGTAGGGCGGCGCCGCCCCGCAGCATTCCGCTTGCGTCGGAGGCCGCGATAGCCGTAGCGCCGGACTGCGCGACGCTTGGCGTCGTGCCGCCGTTGCGCACGACGACGTCGAGACCGGTCAGCCTGTGGATGCGGCGCGCGTAGGTGTTGGCGTCGATCGCCGAGACGCCGAGGCTGCCGAGCCCGCGCGTGTTGG
>JBHEMQ010000089.1:0-4422 GCA_046262475.1 Candidatus Velthaea sp. | reverse complement strand
CTGAAGCTGAATGGGCGTGGCTGCGGGCGCGTGGGGCGGCGGTCGAACAAGCTGCCCTGCCACTGCTCTGGCGGATTCGCGCTGGCATCGGCACGCTCTACGAGGTCCAGGCGCGATCAGCAGAAGCCGAGCGCGAGGGCCGATCCGTACCCGGACAATCGAAAGTACCGTTGTTGCGCAAACGCCACGAATGCAATCGCCTTTCGCCCCCAAGAAAAAAAAGGGCCGACGTATCCGATCTTGCCGTATCAGGCAGCCGTCCGCAAGAGATACGGCTACTTGTGCGAGGCAATCGTGCGAGTCGCAATGGCATCTCGCATGGCGCTCCACCCGGTGAGCGCGCACGCGAAGCCTGCCGAGACTTACTTCCTTTTCGTGCTCCGTCCCGTTTGAACCGGGGCGTCGCCCGTCATCTCACCTTTCATCACGCGGCTCGTTTGTTTCAGCGCTTCATCGACCGGTTGCGGTCCCTCCACGCTCATGACCGACGGCTTCGGGTCTGGAAGTTCCGGCTCGTCGCCGCCGGCGTGCGGTTCGCTCAGCTCAAAGTTCCATAAGCCCTGCGAATTCACCATGTCGAATCCGGCGTTCGACGTCGCCCCATCCGTCGATTCCTTGAAATACGCGTGCGTGAAGCGCTCGTCCGGCGCAACGTTGGACGAAGGGAAGTTATTCGCGATCGCGGCGAGTGCCGATTCGAACATCTTCTGATGTGCGACCTCGCGCGTCATTAAAAATGTTAGCGCATCGCCGGCACCGGCGTCGGGACAAAGTTTGATGAGCCGGTCGTAGACGACTTTGGCTCGCGCCTCCGCCGCGATGTCGGAACGTAAGTCGGCCAGCGGATGGCCGATCGTGTCGATGTACGCCGACGTCCACGGCGCTCCCATCGAGTCCGTCAGCCGCATGCCGCCTCCGCCGCTGAGCATCGGAATCGTCGAATTCCAGGCGAGCTCTTGAAATTTGTCGTGCTTGCCTTCCATGAGCTCGCCGAGATACGAACCCTCCACTTCGTCGATCATCGCGCCCGCGGTCTTCGCACCCTTGAGAAGGCCCGAGATGATCTGTCCGATCATCTCCAGGTGCGAGAGCTCTTCGGTCGCGATGTCGAGGAGCATGTCGCGGCGGGCGACATCGCTCTCGCCCCAGCCTTGGGTGAAGTAGCGCATCGCGGCCGCGAGCTCGCCGTTCGGTCCGCCGAACTGTTCGAGACACAGCTTGGCGAAAGCAGGGTTCGATTCGCCGACGCGGACGGTGTACTGGAGTTTCTTGTTGTGAATGAACATGTGTCAGTCTTTCTTTAAGCGTGTCCGAAGACAGAAGTGAGCAGAACGCCGTCGCAGACGAGTGCTGCGAGGGCAACGACCGAACTTGACGCAACGAGCAGCAATCCGCCGCGTGTTCGCGCGACGGCGGCCGATGCGACAAGCCAAAGCAGCGGCACGACCACGAGCGGCAGCAACAGGCCGAGCGCGATCTGCGAAGCGAGCAAAAGGAACGTCGGTGCGACGCCCGCGGCGAGCGCGATTGCGGCAGGCCCGACGCTGCAGATTCGCCGTGCCAACGGGCTAAGACGCAGCGGCATCTCGCGGTTGCACACGAGATCGCCGGCGCACGCACCGCTCGCCGTCGCGGCAAGTCCGGCGGCGACGAGGGCGAAACCAAACAACGCCGCCGCTCCACTGCCCAAAAGCGGCTGCAAGGCGACGAATGCGGCCTCGATGGTAGCTGCGTGGACGGAATTTCCGACGATGAGAATTGCCGCATTGATCGCCGTTGCGAGCGCAAGCACGAGCAGCGTGTCGCGTATCGCCGCGCGCTCGATCCTACGATGGTCGCGCGGCGGCGACGTGCGAAAACGGCGTACGACGAGCCCGCCGTGCAAGAACAAATTATGCGGCATGATCGTCGCGCCGATGATGCCGACCACAGCGAGCGCGGCGCCCGGCCCAGCCAGCATCGGGCGAATCCCGGCGAGAATCGGGCCCATCGGCGGCTGCAGCCGGAAGCACTCGAGCGCATAGGTGAGCGCGAGGATCGCGGTCGTGACGACGGCGATGACCTCGATTCGCCGCGCGCCCGTTGCTCCGCTCACGTAGAGAATGGCGAAGCAGGCAACGCCGAGTGCAACCGCCGCGGCGGCCGGTGCGTTCGTCAGCAACTCGATACCGACGACGACGCCCGTGAATTCCGCCATCTCCGTTGCCACGATGGCGAACCCGTAAAACGGCCAGAGAAACGGCGCCTGACGCGGCCAGCGCCGCGCGATTGCCTGCGCCAGATCGTATCCGGTGGCCGCGGTGTACTTGACGACCAGGACTTGAAGCAACATTGCGGCGGCGCCGCTGAACACGACCGCCCATAGCAGCGTTACGCCGTAACGCGTGGCGTTGAGGTCCGTCGCCCAGTTTCCGGGGTCCATGTAGCCGATGCCGACGGCAAACGCCGCACCCGCCGCGCCGATCGTCGCCCGACTCATACAGCCTTCTTGTGACGGCGCAAAGACCGGCTAAAACACGGTCACCTGCACGGCGCGTCGGTGAGGACTCGACGGCTCGCTCCTGGATATCGATCAAATGGCCGGTGACATCACGGTGGAAGCGCCCCTCGCGTGAGGTGAAGGTGTCCGAGCGCGCAGGGGACATCGTCATTTCGCACGTGGTCGGGCCGTTGAGCGCTTCGCTCTTGGCGGGCGACCTGACGGTGTGTCGCTCGCGCCGGAGTGGAACGGTGCGGGATCGATGCGCATGTACGCATCGGCGATCTGAACGTACGCGCGCGCGCCGCGGGCGCGCGCAAAAAGCGGTCGCGCACTTGAGCGTGACGGTCGGTGATCTGACCGGCTTCTACATTGCGACTGTCGCGCGCGGTGGTGCGTGGCGCAGGCGCCGTGCGACCACGACGTATGCAAATGCCGAGAGCAGCGGGACCGCGCTGACCTGGAGCAGCGCGCCGGTCGGCCCGACACGGGTGATAATGAAGCCGATGCCTGCGACGGCGGCGGAGCCGATGCCGAACGCAACGCCGTTCATTAAGCCCAGCGCCATGCCGAGATTGCGCGGCAGCATCGCCTGCACCATGGTGACGCCGGGGGCGTTCTGCACGGAAAGCAGAACGCTGCCGGCGAGCAGCAGCAGCACGGCCGTCCAACCGGACTGTATCAAGGACAACGCGAGAAACGGCGCCGCCGCGATGAGACTCACGACCGACACGCTCACGAGCCCGAAGCGGTCGGCGAGCGCGCCGCCGGCGTAGAGACCGACGGCACCGAACACGAGAAAGCCAGTCACGATCGTGCCCGCCTCAGCGAGCGTGAATCCCCGTGCCGTGAGCAGGTTCGGCAAATAATACGCGAACGAAGCGCCGACCAAATGGCGCAGGCTCGTGCTCAGGATCAGCAGCGTCACGCCGATGCGGTCGACGCGCTCGCCCGCGACGCGCGCGGGCGGCGCATGCCGCGCGTGGACGCGTTCCGCCGATGCGTCGACGCCGCGCATCAGTGCAAAAATCACGGCGACGGCGACGGCGCCCGGCACGAGCAGCCAGACGGAACCGGACGGTCCGAATTTTGCAAGCAAGACGCCGACCACGGCCGGACCCAGACCGTACCCGATCTGTCCCCCGATCTGAAAGATAGAAATCGCGGATGTGCGGCGCTTCCCGCCGAGCATCGCCGAATATTTGCCCGCTTCGGGATGCATGATGGCCGAGCCGAGGCCGCCGACGATCAGCAGCAGCGCGAGCAGCGGCAGCGATGCGGTCGCCGCGGAAAATGAAACCGCGCCGACGGTCAACGCCACGCCGGCCGGCAAAAACCACCAGCGCCCGTTGCGGTCGCTGTATGCGCCGAACAGCGGCTGCACGATCGAACTCGTCACGTACCAGAGAAAGGCGAGCGCGCCTTGATACCACGGCGCGAGCCCGGCGCGCGTGACGTCGTAGAAGATGACGAGCGGAACGATGCCCGAGTAGAAATCGCTCGCGCCGTGCGCGAACGAGATCAGAGATATGCCGGAGAAATCCCAGCGGCCGTCGGCGGCGGCGCGGGCTGCCATGTCAGCAGTGTACCGCCCCTCGCAGCCTCATGCAGCGACGATGCTCGCAGCCCTGACCCCGTCCGGCGCCTACGCGGCGCTCTTTTTTCGCTTCGGCTTGGCGGCACTCGCCGATTTCTTCTTCGTGCCGCTGCCGCGCTTGGCGGTTGCCGCCGGCCCTTCGTCCTCATCCGCGGCGGCACTCGCGCCGCCGCGGCGTTTGCTCGACTGTTCGAGGCTGCGCTGCAGCACGTCCATGAGGTTGACGACGTTGCCCGTGGCCTGACGCTTCACCGGCTGCTCCGGCGCCTCTTTTCCGGCGGCACGGGCCTCGATCATCGCCATGACTTGTTCTTTGTATTTGTCTCGGAACTGCTCGGGGTCGAAC
>JBHEMQ010000088.1:12477-12827 GCA_046262475.1 Candidatus Velthaea sp. | reverse complement strand
CTCGCCCGCCGGTGCCAGCGACTCCGCGCGCATCTGCTCGAGCCGGTGGTACGCGCGATCGCGCGGCGATTCGGTTGCCGACACTACCAGATGCCGAGCGCGACCTTCACATCGTCGGACGCCATCTCGCGCGGATCCCACGGCGGCGTAAAGGTAATGTCGACTTTGACGTTCTTGACGCCCTCGATCGACTCGACCTTGGATTGCACCGACTGCTTGAACATCGGCCCGACGGGACACATCGGCGACGTAAGCGTCATGAGTACGTCGACGTCTTCGCCTTGCGGACCCTCGACGTTCACGTCGTAGATCAAACCGAGCTCTAAAATGCCCATGTGCAATTCGGGGTC
>JBHEMQ010000088.1:0-12467 GCA_046262475.1 Candidatus Velthaea sp. | reverse complement strand
TGCATCATCTCTTCGTTGCGCTGCAGCTCGGGGATCGACCCTTCGCCGACGACGCGTCCGTTCGAGAGCACGTAGCCGCGGTCCGACAAGCTCATGGCCACGTGCGCGTTCTGCTCGACCAGCAAAATGGTGTTGCCCTCGGTGCGAATATTGCGCACGACTTCCTCGACGTTGCGCGCGATCAGCGGCGCCAAGCCTTCCATCGGCTCATCGAGCAAGATGATCTCCGGATTCGCGATGAGGGCGCGCGCGATAGCGAGCATTTGCTGTTCGCCGCCGGAGAGCTTTGCGGGCTTGTCGCGTCGTTCGCCGAGGACCGCGAAATATTCGTAGATCCGCTTCTCCGTCCACACGCCTTTGCGCCCGGCAAGCGATGCGAGCCGCAAGTTTTCGCCGACGGTGAGGTTCGGGAAAATGCGCCGGTCTTCGGGGACGAACGCGATGCCTTTTTGCGCGAGCGAAAAAGGCGTATTGTTCGTGATCTCCTTGCCGTTGAACGTGAGGCGCCCGGTGCGCGCGTTCACGAGGCCCATGATCGTTTTCAACGTGGTCGAACGTCCGCTGCCGTTGCGTCCGAGCAGGGCCACGACCTCGCCCTTATTGACCGTAAGTGAAACGTTCTGGAGCACGTGGCTCTTGTCGTAATACGCGTTGACGTTTTCGAGCTGAAGGAGGATCACGCGAGTTCTCCTAGATAGGCGCGCTGCACGGCCTCGTTCGCGCGGATTTCTTGGGGCGTGCCGATCGCCAGGACCGCGCCGGTTTGAAAAACGGTGATCGTCGTCGATATGCGCATCACGACGTCCATGTCGTGCTCGACCAGCATGATCGTGCGGCCGGTCGCGATGCGCTGGATGAGATCGACCGTCTCGTGCGTTTCCGTCGGCGACATCCCGGCCAGCGGCTCGTCCAACAGCAGGACGCTCGGATCACTGGCGAGCACGAGGCCGATTTCGAGCCGGCGCTGGTCGCCGTGCGAAAGATTTTCGGCGCGCGCGTCTCGCGCATCCCACAAACCGACGTCGTGGAGGAGCGACTCGGCTTTCGTCGCGAGATCGCCCATGCGGCTCGCGGGCAGAAAAAAGTTTGCTTTGCCGTCGTGCACGGCTTGCACCGCAAGCCGCACGTTCTCGTAGACGCTCAGGCGTGCGAAGATGTTCGTGATCTGAAAAGAGCGCGCCATACCGAGCCGCGCGCGTTGATACGGCTGCAGCGCGGTGACGTCGCGGTCACGGTACCACACGCGGCCCTCGGAAGGCGGAATGCGTCCGCTCAGCAGATTGAAGAACGTCGTCTTCCCGGCACCGTTCGGTCCGATGATCGTGCGAACGCCGCCCTCGGGTATTTCGATGGAAACGTTGTTGACTGCGGTGAATCCTGAAAATCGGCGCGTGAGCCGCTCGGTCTTGAAGACGTAGCCGGGCGAGCCGTTCACGGGGCTACCGTCGGCAGTTCTTCGGCCATATCGGTCTCGACCCGGGCTTCACGAGAGAAGACGCGCCGCAGCGCGTTGCCGACGCCGTAGTGGCGGATATCCTCCACGCCGCCCATGATGCCGCGCGGCGCAAGGATCACGAACACGGCGAAAAAGATGCCGATGGCCGCTTCCCAATATTTCGTGTGCTGCGCGATGTTATTCTGCAGTTCCCAGTAGATGAACGCGCCGAGCATCGGCCCGAAAAACGTTTGGATGCCGCCGAGCAGCGACATCATGACGACGTTGCCGGAGTACGCAATCTCGCCGGCGTCGGGATTAATGGAGGTCTGGTAGTAGGCCCAGAGCCAGCCGCCCACGGCCGGAAAGACGGTCGAGAGAACGAACGCATTGACGCGGTACTTGTTGACGTCGTAGCCCAGAAAACGCGCCCGTTCCTTGTTCTCGCGGATCGCGTGCAGGACGCTGCCGAACGGCGATTGGATGATCCAGTAGAGCACGACCACCATGAGGAACACGACGATCGCGGCGAACTGGAAGAAATGCGTGGAGTCGCGCAGCCATTCGGCCGGAAATCCCGGAATCTGCGGACGCCGGATTCCTTGGATGCCGTCTTCGCCGCCGGTGAAATCGCTGAATTTGTAGGCGATGAAGTAGATGACTTGCGCGAATGCGAGCGTGATCATCGAAAAATAAATGCCGCTGGAACGCGGCACGATGAGGCGCGCGAGGAACGTCGACCAGAGGAGCACGAGGCCGAGCCCCAGCGCCAAGGCGACGAACATGTTGCCCGCCGGACCGTGGTGCATCGCGTGCCCGAAGAGCGTGACGTTGAAGCCCTTGGTGTAGAGCGCGGTCGCGTAGGCGCTGATTGCGAAGAACATGGCGTGCCCGAACGAAAGCTCGCCGACGTGACCGAACAGCAAATTGAAGCCCGACGCGAACAACGCGAAGACCAGAATCGTCGTACCGAGATCGACGAAGCCGGCGTGCCCGGCCCACGGCATAGCGCCGGGCATGAGGTACGGCAGAATCGCGAACGCGACCGCTACCCCGAGTAGCGGGTGCGTGAAGATGCGCACCGCCTTCATTCGAAGATGCCCTCAACGCCGAACAGACCGCGCGGGCGCAACAAGAGGATAATGCCCATGATCAGGAAGCCGGTCAGTTCGACGGCCGGCGGATAGACGAGCTCCATCAAGCTCGAAAGAATACCGATCAAAAGGCCGCCCACGATCGCGCCCCAGAACGACCCGATGCCGCCGACGATCACGATGACGAAGGTGAGGATGATCCACTGGCTGGCGAGCGCCGGCTGAATCGCATAAATCGGTGCGGCGAGCGCGCCGGCCAGCCCAGCCATGGTCGAACCGATGCCGAACACGAGCGTGAACATGAGCGGCATGTTGATGCCGAGCAGCTTCACCATCTCCGCGTCGCGCGTCCCCGCGCGGATAATGATGCCGATGTTCGTCTTGTTGAGCAGCAGCCAAACGAGCCCCAGAATCAAGACCGTCATGCCGACAAGAAAGACGTCCTTATAGAAGGGAAACTGGAAAGCCCCGATAGTGACCGAGCTGGAGAACGCGGCTGGCACCTCGATGCGGACGGCGTCGTCGCCCCACCGCCACCGCACGAATTGTGCGAAGACGAGCGCGGAACCGTACGTCAGGAGCAGCGTGTACTCAGGCAAGCGCCCGTACAGCCGGCGAATAAGCAAGAACTCGAATGCCATGCCGAACACGCCGACAATGAGGGCGGAGGCCACGATGGCGGGCCAGAATCCGATCGCCGGAGCCAGGGTGAACGTCATATACGCGCCGAGCATGAAGAACGAGCCGTGCGAAAAGTTGATGACGCCCATCAACCCGAGGATGATGTTCAAGCCAAGAGCGACCAGGATATACAGCATCCCGAGCGTCACGCCGTTGAAGACTTGATCGAAGAGCTGGGCCGGGTTAATGGCTGCTAGCAAAAAATATTCCGTCCTACGGGCGGTGGCGCGGCTTCCGGGGTCGATTCGTTGGCAGTCGCACCGTGCACCCCCTCTCGCAGGAGGCTGCTTGCTGAGGCGCAAGGGGTTTGAAACTTCAACGTTTCGCCGATGGTTATTATGTCAACCGAATCCATACGGATCGTCATGACGACGGTGGAGCCGGCGGAAGAGAGCGACGAGGTCGCTCGGGGAGTCTAATCCGTCATGTCAATGTGGGAACCGTTTACCGAGCGCGCTCGACGTTCGATCGTCCTGGCGCAAGAAGAAGCCCAACGGCTCGGTAACAATTACATCGGTACCGAGCATATTTTGCTTGGGATCATCTCTGAAGGCGAGAGCCTTGCGGCGAAAGTCTTGGAGACCCTCGGGGTCAATCTCGCCAAGGTCCGGCAGGAAGTCGAGGCCATCGTCGGCCGCGGCGGTCAGACCGTGCAGCAAGAGATGGTCTTCACCCCGCGTGCCAAGCGCGTCATCGAGCTCGCCTTCGAGGAGGCGCGGCAGCTCAATCACAACTACATCGGAACGGAGCACTTGCTTCTCGGCTTGATCCGCGAGGGTGAAGGCGTCGCCGCGCGCGTGCTGACGAACCTCGGCGTCGACCCGGCGAAAGTGCGCGTCCAGACGACCTCCCTGCTTGGTGCCGAAGGTCAGCCCCCCGCGCCCAAGGGCAAGTCGAAGACGCCGACGCTCGATGCGTACGGCCGCGACCTAACCACCCTCGCGCGCGAGAACAAACTCGATCCGGTGATCGGGCGCGCGAACGAGATCGAGCGCGTCATTCAGATCCTCTCGCGCCGCACCAAAAACAATCCGGCGCTCATCGGGGAACCCGGCGTCGGCAAGACGGCGATCGCCGAGGGGCTCGCGCAGCGGGTCATCAAGGCGGAAGTTCCCGAACCGCTCCGCGACCGGCGTGTGATCACGCTCGATCTCGCGGGCCTGGTCGCGGGCACGAAGTATCGCGGCGAGTTCGAGGAGCGCATGAAGCGCGTGATGGACGAGATCCGCGGCGCGTCCGGCGAGATCATTCTGTTCATCGACGAGTTGCACACGCTGGTCGGTGCCGGCGCGGCCGAAGGCGCGATCGACGCGTCGAACATCATCAAACCGGCCCTTGCCCGCGGCGAGCTGCAATGCATCGGCGCGACGACGCTCAACGAGTTTCGCAAACACATCGAGAAGGACTCGGCGCTCGAGCGGCGCTTCCAGCCGGTCATGGTCGGCGAGCCGTCCGTTGACGAAACGGTCGAGATTCTCAAGGGCTTGCGCGACCGTTACGAGGCGCATCACAAGGTCACGATCACGGACGAGGCGCTCGTAGCCGCGGCGAAACTCGGCGACCGCTACATCAGCGACCGCTTCTTGCCCGACAAGGCCGTCGACTTGATCGACGAGGCCGCTTCGCGCGTGCGTCTCCAGGCCACGTTGCCGCCGCAAGAGATTCGCGACATCGAGAACGAGATCCGCAAGGTGAAGACCGAGAAAGAATCGGTCGTGAAATCGCAAGAGTTTGAGAAAGCGGCGTCGATTCGCGACCGCGAAGAGAAGTTGCGTCTCGAAAAGCAGCGGCTCGAAGCCGAGTGGGCCGATAAGAAAGCGCAGTCGGACAAGACGATCAAAGTCACCGAGGCCGACGTCGCGCACATCGTCAGCTCGTGGACGAAGATCCCGGTGTCCAAATTGGCGCAGGCCGAAACGCTCAAGCTGCTGGGCATGCAGGATCAGCTGCACAAGCGCGTCATCGGGCAAAATCAGGCGATCGAAGTGATCACGCGCGCCATTCGCCGCTCGCGCGCCGGGTTGAAAAATCCGAAACGTCCGATCGGCTCGTTCATCTTCCTCGGTCCAACCGGCGTCGGTAAAACCGAAGTCGCACGCAGCGTCGCCGAGTTTCTTTTCGACGACGCGGAATCGATGATCCGCATCGACATGTCCGAATATATGGAGAAGTACGCGGTCTCGCGCCTCGTCGGCGCACCGCCCGGATACGTCGGTTACGAAGAGGGCGGACAGCTGACCGAGGCCGTGCGGCGCCGTCCGTATTGCGTCGTGCTGCTGGACGAAATCGAAAAGGCGCATCCGGACGTCTTCAACTTGCTGCTGCAAGTGCTCGAAGACGGGCGGCTCACCGATTCTCAAGGCCGCATCGTGGACTTCAAGAACTCGGTGATCATCATGACGTCCAACGTTGGTGCGACGGGCATGACGGTGTCGACCGACATCGGCTTCCGCCCGCAAAAGGACAGCGGCGCGACGGACGAAGCGAATTACGAGCGCATGAAGAACAAAGTGCTCGAAGAGGTCAAGCACACGTTCCGTCCGGAGTTCATCAACCGCGTGGACGAGATCGTGGTCTTTCACCAGCTCACGCGTCCGCAGATCGAAGAGATCGTCACGCTCGAACTCGAAAAAGTCATTCGCGAAGTCAAGGCGCAAGAGATGCATCTCGAGCTCACCGACGATGCGAAGAAGCTGCTCGCGAAGAAGGGTTGGGATCCGCAGTTCGGCGCACGGCCGTTGCGGCGCGCGATCCAGCGCGAGGTCGAGGACGAACTGGCCGAGGAGATGCTGCGCGGAACCTTTACCTCCGGCGACCGAATCCTCGCCGAAGTGAACCCCGACAATCCCGAGAAGCTGAAGTTCTCAAAGATCCCGAGCGTGGAGCCGCCGGCGGCGCTCCCGCCCGAGGTCCAGTCGGTCTGATCGGCCCCTCCTAAGGCCGGCCGGTCGTCTCGTGAGAAGGCTCGCCGCTCTGCGGCGGGCCTTCTCGTTTTGTGATAGACTATTCGGGTTGCGAAACGAAGTGCGGCCGTGACCCCGTTTGCGACTTGGCGTTCCCGCCTGCCGGCGCGCATCGGCAATTGGTTTGCGCGCGACCTCACGCGCGCGGCCACCGCGCTGGTTGAGGCGGAGCGCGTGGTGCTGCGCGCCGTCGAGGATAATAAAATCGATGCCGCAGTGAACGACAAGGGCGGGGTCGGCGTTTCGGTTGAGTGGTCGACCGGCACGGGCCCGCAAGCGTTGCGCAGCGTGTGCACCTGCGGCGCATCCGGTATCTGCGAGCATGTCATTGCCGCGCTCGAAACCGTGCGGACGGCGAGCGCGTCGCCGGCGATCGCGGGCACCGGCGGCCCTGACGACGGCGAGCACGATTTTGCCTGGCTGCCCGACCTCGACGGCCAGCCGCAGCGTGCGCGCGCGCGCAGCGTCTGGCCCGTCCTCAGCGCGCCCGACGGTAAAACGCTCACCGGTTCGCTGTACCTGGACACGCCGCGCTTGCGCGGCGTCATTCGCGACGCGGAATCGATTCTCTCGATGATGGAATCGACGCCGCCCGACGATTGGGACGACGCCGACCGCGAACTGATTCGCGACGAAGCGGTGCAGGAAGCCTTTGGTTCGCGCATTTCGCCGCGCGCGCTCGCACGCGCGCTGTTCCGGCTCGCGCGTCATCCGCGGCTGCGTTTCGACGACCGTCCCGGCGTGAATCGCCATCCGGTCGAACTCGAGCCGTTCGCGGTCGATTTGCGCGGCGTCGCCTTGCGCGCCGCGCGGCACGGCGAGCGTTTCGTCCCGGTGATGGAACGCGCCGACGGCACCCGTTTTTCACCGGCGCAGGCGATGGTTGTGGACGGTCCGCCCGCGTGGCTCGTGGCCGGCCGCACCGCGTATCTCCTCGACGGAACGTTCGATGCACGCAAAGCCGTCGCCGCGGCGGAAGACGCGCCGTCCGAGAACGGCAGCGTGAAGCGTCCGTCGCCGCAGGCAATGGCGCGCGTCGCTGCGTTCCTGAGCGATGAGGACCGCGCCGCGCTAGGCGTCGCCGAGGCGCAGGCACCCGCGCTCGCGGCGCGCATGTCGTGGCGCGACGGCGCGCTCGTGGCACGCTTGATCTTCGCCGACAAGACCAGCGGTGCGCGCACGGGTTTTTCGATTCACGGCGGCATCGCCGCGCAAGGGGAGCGTTTCGTGCGCTTCGCGCCGGCGACGGCGCGCGCGTTCGCGCAGCGGTTCGTGGAGACCGGCTTCGTCCCGCGCGGCGGCGACGGCTTCGCACTGCACGACGCGGAGCGCGCCGCCGTTTTCGTGCGCGAGGTGCTGCCCGCGTGGGAAGACGTCGAGGTCGAGCTCGACGACAGTTTGAGCGCGCTCGGCGTCGACAACGCGATTGACATCGCCGTTTCGGCGCGGCCCGCGGCCGGCGCCGCGAGCGATTGGTTCGAGTTGAACGTGAACGTGTTCGTCGGCGGCGGCGAAGCGCTGACGCCGAAAGAACTAACGGCGCTGTTATCGTCCAGCGGACGGTACGCCGAGGTGCGCGGCAAGCTCTTCGATGTCGAGAAGCTGCGCAGCCAAGGCAATCTGCTCGTCGACATCACCGATCGCAAGCGTAACGGCCTCGCGGCGCTCGTCGCGCTGCGCGACGAATTGCACGACAGCTTCTCGAACGTCACGTTGCCCGAGGAGGTCGAGCGCTTACGCGACCGTTTACGCGAGTTCGGCGGCATCGAAGAAGTGTCGGTGCCGGAAACGCTCGAGAACGTGCTGCGCGGTTATCAGCGCCGTGGTCTCGACTTTCTTTCGTACTTGAGCTCGTTCGAGTTCGGCGGCATTCTCGCCGACGACATGGGGACCGGCAAGGCCGCTCCGCTGCATGTGCGCGTGCTGACGCCGATCGGCTGGCGCCGGTTCGGCGATCTTCAGGTTGGCGATCCGATCATGAACGCGCAGGGCGGCGTCTCAAAAGTAATCGGCGTGTATCCGCAGGGCCGGCTCGAAGGCTTTCGCGTCACGTTCAGTGACGGTTCGTCCACGTTGTGCTCCGACGATCACTTGTGGCTCGTAAATTCCGCTGCGCGAAAAAAGCGCGGGCTCCCGGGCCGCGTACTGTCTCTCCGCGAAATCCGGCAGCGCTTGCACGACTCCGCGGGGAACGCACGCCACTACATCCCTATCGCAGGTCCGATGCAGTTCGGGCAAGCGCCGGAGCTCCCCATCGATCCCTATCTGTTGGGATGCTCGATCGGCGACGGCGGGATCACCACCAATAGCGTCCGGCTATCCAGCGCCGACGAGTTCGTCGTTGACTCGTGCCGGGCTATGCTTCCGACCGGGACGGAGTTGCTGCATCACGCTCGATACGACTATATCGTTCGCGTAGCACAGCCCCACAAGTCGGCCAAAAGCGTGCATGCAGTGCGCACGGCATTGAGTAATCTCGGTCTCCTAAGCTGCGGTTCCGCGATGAAGTTCGTGCCGAGCGCGTACAAGACGGCGTCGATCGAGGATCGCCTTTCGATGCTCCAAGGCCTCATGGACACGGATGGTTCGGTCACCGCGGACGGCCTCATCACGTTCGACACCACATCGATGCAGCTGTCGAATGACGTCGCCTTCTTGGTGCGGTCGCTGGGCGGCGTGGCGCGCGAGGGTTGGACCGGCAAGCCGTGCTATCGCGTCAGCATCGCCTTACCGGCGCCGTTCAATCCGTTCCGGCTGCCGCGCAAAGCCGAACTCTTTCGCGGCCGTCCGAAACATCCGCCGTCACGGGCCATCGTCAGCGTGCAGCCGACCGAGCAGTACGAGATGCAGTGCATCGCCGTCGATGCTCCCGATCATCTCTATATCACGGACGATTACATCGTCACCCACAACACGCTGCAGGTCGTTACCTACTTGCTGCGGCGCAAACAAGAAGAAGGTCCGGCGCCGTCGCTCGTCATCGCGCCGACGTCGGTGACGCATACGTGGGAAACGGAAATCAAGCGGTTCGCGCCGGAGCTCACGACGCTGCGGCTGCAGTCAGGCAGCGATCGCGCCGCGCGGTTCGAGCTTATCGAGGGCCACGACGTGGTGGTGACGTCGTACGCGCTCGCGCGGCTCGATGCGGCGCAACTGGAACGCTTCAACTTCCGCGCGCTCATCCTCGACGAGGCGCAGAACGCGAAGAACCCGAGCTCGCAAATCGCCAAGGTCGTCCGCAATTTGCGTGCCGGACATCGGCTTGCGCTCACCGGTACGCCGGTCGAAAACTCGCTGCGCGATCTGTGGGCGATCTTTGCGTTCGTCGAGCCGGGGCTGCTCGGATCCGAAGCCTCGTTCCGCCGCCGCTTCGAGAATCCGATCGCGGACGGCGACGAGCGCGCCGTCCGCGCGCTGCGGTCGCGCCTCGAGCCGTTCGTGCTGCGGCGCACGAAGGAAGACGTCGCACGTGAATTGCCCGAACGCACCGAGCAAATCATCGAATGCGAGCTGTCGCCGCTCCAGCGGCGCCTGTACCGCGGGATCGCCGAAGCGGCCCGCCGCGACGTGCTCGCCAAAATCGACGAGGACGGCGGCATGGAAGGCGCGAGCGTCCACGTCCTGGCGGCGCTCACCCGCCTGCGGCAAGTCTGCGCGCATCCCGGTTTGATCGTGCCGGCGTACGTCGAGGAGCCGGAGGCCAGCGGCAAGTTCGATGCCTTCCTCGAGACCGTCGACGAAGTGCTCTCGGGCGGCCACCGCGTGCTGGTCTTCAGCGCGTTTGCCTCGATGCTTAAGATCATGCGCACGGCGCTCGAGCGCCGCGACATCGCGTTCGGTTATCTCGACGGCGCGACGAAAGATCGCGACCGCCAAGCCGAGGTCGAGCGCTTCATGGACCCCGCCGGCCCGCCGGTGTTTCTCTGCTCGTTAAAGGCGGGCGGCGTCGGCTTGACCCTCACGGCCGCCGACTACGTCGTGCTCTATGACCCCTGGTGGAATCCGGCCGTCGAGCGGCAGGCCATCGACCGGACGCACCGCATCGGCCAGACGCGGCCGGTGACGGCGTATCGCATGGTGACCGCCGGCTCGGTCGAGGAGAAGATTCGCGCGCTCGCCGAGCGCAAGAGCGCGCTCTCCCGGGCCGTGATCAAGGCGGACAGCGCCGTTGCGAAGTCGCTGAGCCGCGAAGACCTCGAGGTGCTGTTCGCCGACCCCGAGTAAGAGACCGAGCGGCTTCATAAGCGCTCTCCGGCAACCGATGTTCGAAAGACATCACCCCGAAGGAGCCGCGTCCGATGAAGCGCCTCGTCTCTCTCGTTGCCGCGCTGGTCCTCTTGGCAGGCACCGGTCATGCCGTATCCGCGCAGGCGCGCGGAACGCTCGCCCCGGCGGACCAATACTTCGGACGGCTCAAGATGAGCATTCTCGGCATCCGCAACTCGATCAAAGATCTCGATCTGCGCGCCGACCGGCAAGTGGCCGGCGATGCCGAGCACGTCTTCGACAAGCTCGTGCTCGTTGAAGATGCGCTGCACGAATGGCAGTCGCGGTATCCGCGGGACCCCTGGATTCCGAAGTACGCGTACTCGCTCGCGATGGTGTACAACAAGCTTGCGATCGACGACGCGCGCGTGCACATGAACGACACGATGGACTGGCTCATGGCGCAGTATCCCGCGAGCGAGTTCGCGCAGCTTCCACGCTAGTTTTTTCACGCGATGGCAGCGGCGCCGCCGCCGGCACTAACGGCGGCGACGCCAGTCACCAGCGAACTATTGAAATAGGACCTCAGGGCATCAAGCCGACGGTCCCGTTGCGCCGGTCCGATCGGCATGCGCGTTCTCGACGAGTTCGACGTGTGTCACGGGCCGGCAATTTCGGCGCGGCGCTCGCACTATTGCGCGCGGGTGAAATCGGTGCCGTGCAGGTCTGCGTCGCGCAGGTTGGCTCAGACAATTTCACGCCGCTCGCCGTATTAGCCCTGGTTCGGCGCGCACAGCGGAACGTCGCCGCTAGCGGCGTTGCGCGGATTCGCGTGCGGAGATTCGCACCGATGAGGCGGGCATCGCGCAGATTGGTTTTGGTCAGTTTGGCATCACGCAGGTTCGAGCCGACGAACCGGATACCGTGAAGGTCGACGCCGTTGAGATCGACCGCATTCAGATTGCAGCCGGTGCATTCTCGGATCAGCACGTGGCCGCCCGTCCCCGTGAGATGGCGCGCTCGAGCGAAACGTCCGTGAACCTCGCACCGTCGAGATCCGCTTTCGAGAACGACGTGCCGCGCAACGACGTACCGACGAAGCGTGCGTTGCGCAGATCCGCGTTGTCCGGGATTGCGTCGTCGAGCGCGACCCCGGGGGATCATGGCAGCGCTTGACCTCGCAGATCGGCGCCCTCGAAATGCGCGCCGCTGGTGTCGGCGCCGCGCAGGTCCGAGCCCGCGAAAGATGCACCCGTGAAGGACGCGTTGCGCAGATTCGCGCCGTGGAAACTGGCATTGTGTAAGTTGGCGCCGTTCAGTACGGCGTCGCTCAGGTTGGCGCCGCTGAGATCGGCGCCCGAAAGATTGGCGCCGACGAGATGGATCCCGTGCAGGTCGGCGTCGCGCAGGTTGGCGCCGGCCAGATTGCAGCCGGTGCACGAATTCAGCAGCGAACGGACGTCGACGCCGCGCAGGTCCATGTGCGCCAGCGACACGCCCGTCATGGTCAAGCCCGACGTGTTCGCGCCGCGCAGCGAGATCGAGTTGATGTTGGTTCCGATGAACGCGGCGCCGGACAGCGACGCGCCGTCGAACCGGGCTCCGCTGAGGTTGACGCCCATCAAACGCGCGCCGTCGAGTTTCGCATCGCGCAAGTCCGCGCCGCTGAGGTTGACGCCCGTGAGGTGCGCATTGCGCAGGTCGACCGCTGAAGTTGCAGCCGAAGCAGCGCGCCAGGATTTGCGCGAGGGTCGCGGGATCCGCCTCGACCGGAACGTCGGTGGCGCGAGCCACACGCTTTCCGTCGCCGCCGTCCACCGCGTCGGCTGCTTCGTGCAGAGCGCCCGCGACGCTGCGCGAGATCGTCGCCGGAAGGTCGTTCAGCGACGCTTCCGCATTGGCCGGCATGCGCCGGTTTTCGGTGGCCGCGACGCCGGCCGGCGGTGCGCCCGGCTCGACCGTCAGGCCCGCAACGGCGGCGTCGTGCACGGTGCGCGTGACTCTCACGGCGACAACGTGCGTCTTGGCGGGCGCGGTTTGCGCAGCCCCGCGGTCGTTGCCGGCGGGTGCGTGTGCCACGTGCTGAAC
>JBHEMQ010000087.1:0-12966 GCA_046262475.1 Candidatus Velthaea sp. | reverse complement strand
AATCCCCGTGATCAGCGCGGTCTTCGGCATGCAGCTCAATTCAAAATGATGACGTTCTCGCCCGATTCGTCGAACACGAACCGCGTCTCGAACATCTCGTCGCTCTCGGATCCGACGACTTTGGATTGAATCGTGAGGCGATGCATCAGCCGGTCTTGATGCCGCACGACGCCGGAATAGAAATACTGCACGAGCGGCGTGACGCGCTCGTCGATGGGGGCGAGGCGGTGGCGCTCGACGAGCATGCGCAACAGACGCGTCTGCAATTGTTTCGGCAGCAGGCGGGCGGTGTCGTCGGGCGACATGCGCACCGTCACGAGATCTTCCTGCGCTTTGTTGCTTTCCGCGACCGGCTTGTCGGTCGTGAACCGGATGATCGCATCCCAATCGTCGGCCGGAATGCCGGTGAAGCGCATGCCGTAGCGCCACACCGTTCGGCCCTGATGCGTCACCTTGTCGTGCCAGACGGTCTTCGCCCGCATCCGAATCGTGCGCGCGTCGAGCGTCGCGCGGACCTCGAACTCATCGCGCCCGACCGCCTCCTGCGTTAGAATGCACAGGCCGCCGCCGCTGATGTCGAGACCGATCGCCGGTCGCTGTGCCGTGCCGTCGACGCTGTATGTTGCGCGGTACGGCTTGCGCTTGCGCGGGAATTTGCGCCGGTTTACTTCCTTGCCGGTAAACCACGCGAGGAGTTCAGGCAGCATCCAGCGCTCTTTCTTTAGCGGATGCAGAGGGAGTTCCGCTGTTCGAGCGAGGACCGGATGCAGGTCTACGGAGCGCCGATGATGCGCGCGAGCACGGCGCCTTGCACTGCGCCGAGGTCGGCGTCATTGCCGAGCCAATCGTCGACCGACCATGCCACGGTGACGGCGCCGTGATGCAGCGTCGCCAGATAACCGGCGAGCCCGCGCGTGTGATTCATGCTCCCGGTTTTCAGAAAGGCGCGTTTCGCCGCGAGCGTTCCGCCGAACCGGCTCTTTAAGGTCCCCCGTACGCCGGCGAGCGGCAGATCGTCGATGACGAGGTCGCGGTGCGGTCCGTTCCAGTCCGCTTGCAGCACGGCCGCGAGCGCGCGCGGCGCCAAGCGGTCGTACGCCGAAAGGCCGCTGCCGTCGGCCAGCGTCGCCCCGGCGGGGTCCGCACCGGCCGCGCGCAGCCACGCCGCGCCGAGCGCTGAGCCGTGCGCCAGGGTACCCGGCTCGCCGAACGCCGCCACCGCGGTTTCCCGCAACAGCAATTCCGCGGCGAGATTGTCGCTCGGCCACCACATATCGGCAAGCAGGTCGCGCAGCTCTTCGCCGTCGTGCGTCCACAATGCGAGGCCGCCGGCGCGATCCGGCAGGACTGCGCGCGCCGCGGGCGCCGGGTCCGGCGGCGTCACCGCGATCCCCGCATCCGCCAGATGCTGCAGCACGGCACGTCGCAGATATGTCGCCGGCTCGGGCACGGCGGCATCGAGTTCGTCGGGCGGCGCACCACCCGGAATGCTGCCGCGCACGTGAATCACCGCTGCCGCGTCGCGCTCGACGTCCACCGTATCGGCGCTTCCCGGGGCGCCGGTCACGGCGTCCGCCTGCACGCGCAGCTCCGCGGATGCGACGCAGCCGGGCGCGCACGGCGCTACCACGCCGCGCAGCGGCGCGGCCGTGACGACGGCCGCCGCTCCGGGCGCGGTGGCAGGCGCGACCGTCAAGTGAACGACGTTCTGTTCGAAGGACGCCGCCGATACCGGCGCGGCGTAGCCATACGCGAAGTCATCCCAGGTCCACCCCGGCGGATACGGCGCTGTTTCATAGCGTCCGGCGTCCGTCACCACGTCGCCTTCGATGCGCGCGACGCCGCGCGCACGCAGCGCGCCGACGAGTCCATCGAGGTCACGGTCCCCCAAGAACGGGTCGCCGCCGCCGCGCACGACGAGGTTCCCGTGCGCGGTGCCCTGCTCGACGGTCGCTTCTGCGCCGGCTGGCGACGCGAGAAACGCCCGCGTGCGGAAGCGGTACGTGGGCCCCAACCGCGCGAGCGCTGCGCTGCCGGTCAGCAGCTTGAGCGTCGACGCCGGGGCGAACGCGTCGTCGGCGTTGCGGCCATACAGCACGGCGCCGGTGCGTGAGTCGAGCACGAGCAGTCCCGCGTGCGCGCCGCGCAGCGTCGCCGCGCGGCCGAGAAGCCGATCCACATCGGCGCTCAGGCGCGCGCGATCGCCGGGGCTCCAGCCTGCGCCCATCGCGGACGGCCGCGCGATGCCGGCGCCGAGGGTGCGGTCGACGGCGCACGCCGCGGCGGGAGCAGCCGCCACGGCAAGGGCAAGCAGCACCGCGGCGCCTTTCACGCGGCGCCGGGTTGCGCCAGGCGCCGCGCGATGAAGGTCGCAACCTGCGCGGGCGTCGTGCCCCGTCCGAAGCCGGCGTCGTACCCCATCTCGGCGGCGAGCAAATTGGTCACCCGCGGTCCGCCCGCGATCAGCAGGACGTCGTCGCGCAAGTTCTCAGCCTCGAGCAGTTCCGCGAGCGCGGTGAAGTTGGCGACGTCCGAGCCTTTTTGCGTGACGACTTGCGACACGAGCAGCGCGTCGATGCGCTGGGCGCGCACGAAGCGCGCCAGCTCGTCGACCGCGACTTGGCTGCCGAGATTGAACACCTCGAACTCAGTGTAACGCTCGAGTCCGTAGTCGCCCTTATAGCCTTTCATGTTCAAGATCGCGTCGATGCCGACGGTGTGCGCGTCGGTGCCGATGCACGCCCCCGCGACCCGGATTCTGCGGCCGACGCGCGCGCGGATCAACGCGTCGCACGCAGTCATGTCGAGAACGGTTTCGCGCTCGGCGGGCGCGGCCAGGCCGGCAGCATCGATGTCGACCGGCGTGCGCCCGTACACGACGAAAAACGAGAAATTGGTCGCGATTTTGCGGCCTTCGACGACGGCGACGTCGGAAAATCCCATCTTCATGACGAGCCGGCGCGCGGCTTCGTCGGCCGCCTCGCTCCATTCCAGCGGCAACGTGAACGAGAGCTGCACCGCGCCGTCGCCGAGCGTGTCGCCGTAGGGTTTGAGCGTGGTCACCGCCCGGCGCCGACGCTGCCGCACAGCGCCTCCTCGAACGGATTCCAATAGTCGGCGGCGCGCGCGAGCACACCGTCGAAACCGCGGCCGCCCGCGGCCGTGCGTGCGACGTCCGCGAACGCCTTCTGCTCGATCGACGCCATCAAGCCGCGCTCGGCAACGCGCTCCAATAATTCGACCGCACCGGACAGCACGGCGCGCGCGCGCGTCTCGATGCGCCCGCCGGCACGCACCTCGATCTCCTCGCCGAAATGGCGCGCCGTCGTCATGACGTAGCGCGCATTGTCGAGCGAGAGCGCGCGGTCGCCGAGGAACGGCGTGTGGATCGCCTCGGTCGGCATCCCGCACAAGTGGATCGTCTGACCCGTCATGACCGACGTCAGGTTGAACAGCGCATCCATCACATGGCCTTTGAAAATGTCGCCCGTCATGTGTTTCGTCGGCGGCATGTACTTGAGCGGCGCATCGGGAAAACACTGGCGCGCGAGCTGCGCTTGCGCCACCTGGAACAGGAAGCCGTCTTCGCGGCTCGGGTCGATCTCGTATGCGTCGCCGAGGCCGATGCAAGCGTCGCGCATTCCGGCGCGATGTGCGAAGGCTTCGTTGATGAATTGCGAGGCGAGCACAGCGGGCGCTTGTTCGACGGCATCGGCCGTCGTGAGGTAGTTGTCCTCGCCGGTGTTGATCACGATTTCGGCGCGGGCGTTCACCATGCGCGCGAAGTGCTGATCGACGAACGTGCGCTGCATGTTGATGTCGCGGAACAGGATCCCGTACATCGAATCGTTCAGCAGCATGTCCAGCCGCTCGAGGGCCGCGATAACGGCGATCTCCGGCATGCACAAGCCGCTTGCGTAGTTCGTGAGCATGACGTAACGGCCGAGGCGCTCCGAAACGTCGTCGAGCGCGGCGCGCATGATGCGAAAATTCTCCTGCGTCGCGTACGTGCCGCCGAAGCCCTCGGTCGTCGCCCCGAACGGAACGTAGTCGAGCAGCGACTGCGCCGTCGAGCGGATGACCGCGATGATCTGCGCGCCGGCCTCCGCGGCCGCGACCGCCGCCGTGCGATCTTCGTAGATGTTGCCGCTCGCGACGATCACGTACAGCAGCGGCGGCGGCGTTTGCGGCAAGCGCGCCAGCAGCGCGGCGCGCTCCGCGCGGCGCGCGTCGATGGACGCAAGCGCCGCGGCGACAGCTGGCACCAGCGCGCCGCGAAGGGCGGCCGGCGGCGTCGCGCGCGCATCGGGGAGCGGCTCACCCGTGGCGACGTGCTCCGCGACGTGCTGCGGCGTACGGCCGGTTTCGGCAATTGCGGCGCCGACGGCGCGTGCGGCGCCCGCGCCGGGTTCGCTCAGCGCGTCGACCAGTCGGTTCGGCAGCGGCACGCCGTCCGCGTCGGTGCCGTCGACGCCCAAGAGGCGCACGACGGCGCGCTCGACGGCGACGGTCGTGTGCGCTTCGATGAAGGCCGCGACCGGATCGACGCTCGCCTGCGCGAGGCGTCGCGCCTCGTGGACGGAGCCGGCATCGATGCGCAATTGCATGAAGCGCTGGCTTCCGGACGCTCGCGCGAACTTCCGCCGTCGCCTTCAGCGCGAGCGCGCGTGCGCGATCGTCTTCGCCAAGCCCTCACGCAGCGTGACGCGCGGCCTCCAATCCAACAACGCCTGCGCGCGCGCGATGTCGGGACGGCGCCGCGTCGGATCGTCGGGCGGGAGCGGTTCACGCGCGACGTGCAGCGGCACCCCGGCAAGTTCCGCGACGAGCGCCGCCAGCTCGGCGACCGAAAATTCCTCCGGGTTGCCGAGGTTGACGATCGGCGTTGCCGGCTGCGACTCGAGCGCGGCGAGCCGTACGACGCCTTCGACGAGATCGTCGACGTAGCAGAACGACCGCGTCTGCGTACCGGCGCCGAAAAGCACGAACGGCCGGCCGTTCAACGCCGCATCGACGAACGCGGGGACCACGCGCCCGTCCGTCGCGCGCATACGCGGCCCATACGTGTTGAAGATCCGCACGATGCGCGCGTCGAGCGCGCCGGTGCGCGCGCGCGTCGTGACGAGCGCCTCGCCGAAGCGCTTGCCTTCGTCGTAGCACGCGCGCGGCCCGACGGAATTGACGTTGCCCCAGTAGCCTTCGGCCTGCGGGTGCACCAAAGGCTCGCCGTAAACTTCGGACGTCGATGCGTACACGAAGCGCGCACCGCAGCG
The DNA here is from genome assembly GCA_046262475.1 of Candidatus Velthaea sp. GTDB lineage: Bacteria > Vulcanimicrobiota > Vulcanimicrobiia > Vulcanimicrobiales > Vulcanimicrobiaceae > JBHEMQ01. The sequence goes on along the minus strand of JBHEMQ010000087.1, from coordinate 7,693 downwards.
TTCAGCGAGTTCGCACGCCGCATCGGTGCCGCGGCTGTTGACCGCGAGCGTTTCGCGCGCCAACCGCGCGTAGTCGAAGGGACTCGCCGGCGATGCGAAGTGCAGCACGAGGCCGACGTTGCCGAGCGCCGGCATGCCCGCGCTGACGTCGGCTTCGACGAGCCGGAAGCGCGGCGAACCGGCGAAACCCGCGACGTTGCGCGCATTGCCCGTGCAGAAGTTGTCGATCCCCGTCACGTCGTGTCCGTCGCGAATGTACCGCTCGCACAAGTGCGAGCCGATGAATCCGGCCGCGCCGGTGACGGCGACCTTCAGCGACCGACGCCTAAATACCGGAAACCGGCGGCGCGCGCGGCGCGCCCGTCGAGCACGTTGCGCGCGTCGATCAGCGCGTCGCCGCGCATCAAGCGCCGGAGCCGCGCGTAGTCCAGGGTCCGATAGCCGTTCCACTCGGTTGCGACGATCAAAGCGTCCGCGCCGGCGGCCGGAGCGTGATGATCGTCGCCGTCCGCGTACGAGATGCAATCGCCGAGCACGGCACGCGCGTTCGCAACCGCGAGCGGATCGTGCGCGACCACCTTTGCGCCGGCATCGAGCAGACGGCGCACGAGCGCCAGCGCGGGCGACTCGCGCACGTCGTCGGTGCCGCCTTTGAAGGCGAGACCCAGCACGGCGATGCGCCGCGCGTGCAATCCGCCCAGCAGCTTCTCGGCGCGCGCCGCGATGCGCTCGACTTGGCGCGCGTTGACCGCGAGCACGGCCGTGAGTAACACGGGCTCGACGTCGCTGTCCTGCGCGATCCGTACGAGCGCGCTCACGTCTTTCGGCAGGCACGAACCGCCGAAGCCGATTCCCGCTTTGAAGAACGCGGGGCCGATGCGCCGGTCGGCGCCGACGCCGGCAACGACGGCATTGATATCGGCGCCGACGCGCTCGCAAATGCCGGCGATCTCGTTGATGAACGAAATTTTCGTCGCGAGAAACGCATTCGCCGTGTATTTGATCATCTCGGCCGTGCGGACGTCGACGACCACGACGGGCGCGTCGAGCGGTGCGTACAATTCGCGCATGACCGCTTCGGCCTGCGGATCGTCGCAACCGAATACGATGCGGTCCGGATGCATGAAGTCGGCAAGCGCGCTGCCTTCGCGCAAGAACTCCGGGTTGGACACGATGCGCACGTCGTGATCTTGCGGCTGCTGCTCGCGCACGATCGCTGCGACGAGATCGCCCGTTTCGACCGGCACCGTCGATTTGTTGACCACCAGCGTCGGGCCGTCGACGGCGTGCGCGATCGCGGTCGCGGCGGCGCGCACGGCAGAAATGTCCGCGCGGCCGTCGGGCGCCTGCGGGGTGCCGACGGCGATGAAGACCGCGCGCGCGCCGGCAACTGCCGCCGCCGGTTCACTCGCAAACTGCAGGCGCTCCGCGCGGACGTTCCGCGCGACGACTTCGGCCAGGCCGGGTTCGTGAATCGGCAGCCCGCCGCCGCGCAGCAGCGCGACTTTCCGCGCGTCCGCATCATACAGGCGCACGACGTGGCCGAGTTCCGCGAAACACGCCGCGGTCACGAGCCCCACATAGCCGGCGCCAAACACACCCAAACGGACGCGCCGGCGCGGCTGCGGCGCCTGAGGTTCGGGTTCGGAAAAGCGCGTCGTGCGAAGCCGGTCGGTGCGCGGCGCGATGCGAGCGGAGACGGAGATGAGGCACCATCCAAACGAAACGGACTGCGCTCGCTTTATCGCCGAGAGGCGCGGGGCTTAAACCGGCTTATCGCACTCCGGCTTGCCGGCGGCGTGCTCGCCCGGTCAGGTATTCTTCGAGCCCCTCTTCCCATGCCGGTAACGGCCCGATGCCGCGCGCCGCGAACGTGCCGTTCTCGAGCGCGGAAAACATGGGGCGCCGCACGCCTGAACCGAACTCGGCGTAGCGCACCGCCTCGAGTTGCGGCTGCAGTCCGCTACGCGCGAATGCGCGCCCCGCGAATGCGTACCAACTCGTCGCCCCCGCATTCGTGACGTGATGCGTCCCGAAGGCGCCGGCGTCGACCGTATCGCGCACCGCGCGCGCAACGTGCGGCGCGTACGAGGGCGAGAAGATCATGTCGTCGACGATGCGCAGCGGCTCGCCGTTCTCCGCTTTGCGCAGCATCATTTCGATAAAGGTATAGCCCTTGTTGGACGTGCCCGATGCGCTGTACAAACCGCTCGTGCGAAAGATGTAATGCGCCTCGCCGTGCCGGCGCGTCAGCAGTTCGCCCGCGAGCTTCGACGCGCCGTACGCGCTGCGCGGGTTCGGCCCGTCCGTTTCGCGGTACGGCCGTCCGAGCGTGCCGTCGAACACGTAGTCGGTGCTGATCGTCGCGAATTGCACGCCCGCGGCCGCGCAGGCGCGGGCGAGCCGGTCGACCGCCAGCGCGTTGACCGCGAAGGCTCGTTCGGGCTCGCGTTCGCAGACATCCACGTTGTGGAACGCGGTGCAGTTGATAAATACTGCCGGCCGCTCGCGCCCGAGAAATCGCTCGACGGCGCCGGCGTCTTCAATGTCGAGCTCGCGGTGCGCGGGCGCGAGCAGGCGCCGTCCGGCGTAGACTTCGGCGAGCGCGCCGCCGAGCTGTCCGCTCGCGCCGGCGATGGCAACCGGTTCCACCATCCTAGTAAATGCTCGAGAACCGGCGCTGCGCCGAATGCACTTCTTCGAGAACGGTCATCCAGGCGATGTTGTAATGACGCGGATCCGCAAGCGAGGCGACGTTATCGAGCGAAATCTTCTTGAGCATGTCGTCGATCGATTCGAGAACCGTTACTGCGGGGGTGAAGCCGAGCCGTTGCGTCATCTTCAGATTCGTCATGCGGTAGTCGCGCACGATCTTCGGGAGCGGCGCATCGACCAGTTCGACGCTGCGCCCGACCAGCGAGAGCGAACCGGCGACGAGCATCGCAAGCTGGCGCACTTGATAGTTCTCTTGCATCACGTTGAAGATTTCGCCGCGCACCCGGCCCGCCGGCGCGTCCAAGCACGCGATGTGCGCGCGCGCGACGTCGGTAACGTCGACCAGCGGCCGCCACTGCCAGCCGCCGCCGTGCAGGTACAGTTTCTTGACCGTGACGGCGTCTTTGAGGAAAGTGTTGACGACGAGATCGAATCGCATCCGCGGGCTATAACCGTAGACCGTGCCTTGGCGCAGGATCGTCGGCGCGAACCGGCCGTCGCTGAGGCGCTGCAGCGCCTCCTCCGCGTACCGCTTGGAGACCGAGTAGGCGCCGCGCGGCGACACCGGCGTTTCTTCGTCGAACATACCGGGGCCGAGGCCGTCGTACAGCGAGGCGGACGAACCGAACACGAAGCGCTCGACCCCGCGGCGCTTGCACGACTCGGCGAGCCGCTCGGTGGCGACGGCATTCATCTGCCAGTTCGCTTCGGGGTTGTACTCGGCGGTCGGATCGTTCGAGAGGCCGGCGAGGTGGCTTACGGCGTCAATGCCGGCGAGCCAGGCGTCGTCCCATTCGCGCACGTCGCCGTGGACCGCCTCGAGGCGGCCCGCGCTCGCTTCGCGCAGCCGTTCGAGCGGCGCCGCGCCGAAGAACAGCCGGTCCACCACGCGCACGCGGTCGCCGCGCTCGAGCAGCTGCCTGCAGAGCTCGAGGCCGATGTACCCGCCGCCGCCGGTCACCAGAACGTGCATCGGGCGTCCCTTCGCGCATTCGCCTACGCGGAACTTTCCGGCGCGGCGGCGGTATCTGGCGAGTACGACACCGACCGCGAGGAACGGATGACCACCATCGAAGAGGCGGACGAGCAGCTCGTCAGTCTGGTGCTAGCCCAGGACCCGGAAGCGTTCAGCGTGCTCGTTGAGCGCTACAAGCGCGGCATCGCGAACTTCATCGGCGCGAGCGTGCGGTCGTCCTCCGACGTCGCCGACCTGACGCAGGAAACGTTTTTGCGCGCATACGCGCACCTCGGCACGTTCAATCCGGAACTCGGCCGGTTCTCGACCTGGATCTACCACATCGCGCGCAACGTGGTGCGCACGTTCCTCGGCAAGTCGCTGCGGCGCCCGCCCACAACCGACCTCGGTGAAGAGCGGACCCTCGAAAACGCCGTTGCCGACGCGTCGGCCGACGCCGACCCCGCCGGCGGGGTGCTGCGTGCCGAGGCGGAGGCGGAAGTTCGCGCCGCGCTTGCCGAGCTGCCGGAGCGCACGCGCACCGTTCTCGCGCTGCGCTATTACGACAGCATGGATTATCAGACGATCGCGGCGACGATGGGTCTGTCGCTCGGCAACGTGAAGACGCTGATCCATCGCGGCAAGCTCGCGCTCGCGCACAAGCTGAAGCAGCGCGAGGAGGTCGCGACGTCCGTCGCGGGGCGAAAGCCGATACTGTTCGGAGGCTTCCGTGAACTGCAGTTCATCTGAAGCGCTCTTCGAGCGGTTCCTCGACGGCGAGCTCGTGCCGCGCGACCGCGCGCGTTTGCTCGCGCACGTCGACGCGTGCGCGGCGTGCCGCGGCGTTCTGGAAGAATTGCGCGTCGTCGATGCGCTGCTGCTGACGCCGCGCGACGTCAAGCTCGCTCCCAACTTCACGTTCGCGACGATGGCCGAAGTGCGCGCGCTGCCGCAGCCGCGGCCGCATCGTGCCCCGGTGCTCGCGTACCTCGTGTGTTATTTGACGGCAACGTGGCTGCTGATCGCCGCCGCATTCGTGCTCGCGCCGCAGACGATGCACGCGCTGGGTACGACCTTGCTGGACGCGGCAGCGAGCGTGGCCAACGCCTTCGGCGGCGTCGGGCGCGTCGCCGCGCGGCTGGTCGACCGCGACGGCACGGGCGTCGGCGCGCTGCTCGGCGCTCTGCTCTTCTTGGACGTGACGCTCGCGGCCATGTTCGGCGCGGCGCTCGTCTACGTGCGGCCGCGCGTGCTGGAGCGTTTGCGGTCGTGATCCGGCGCGTCGTCGCCGTGCTCGCGATCCTCGCGGCGTTCGTTCTCGGCTTCGCGCCGCAGGCCGCGCTCGCGCGCTCGCACGATCACGGCGAAACGAAGTTCTTCACGAACGTGACGGTCGGCCCCGACGAAGTCATCGACGGCGATCTCAACGTCATCTTCGGCGATGCGACCATCGCCGGTCGGGTCACCGGCGATCTCAACGTCATCGGCGGCAGCTGCACAACGCTCGACGGGGCGGCGATCGGCGGCCAGACGCATTGCGTCTGGAACGATAGCGCGCGCGCCGTTGCGCCGTGGATCGTGACGTCGGCCGGGATGGGCGCGCTCGCCGAGCAGAACCGCCGCTTGTTCGTAAAGCTGGCGTCGAGCGCGATCGTGGTGCTCGTCTTTTTGCTGTTCCCCGTGCGCATGCGCGTTGCGCTCGACCGCGTGGAGCGGCATCCCGGACTTTCGGCGGCGGTCGGCGCGGCCGCGTTCGTCGCAATGGTTCCGGTCGCGATTCTGCTGCTGCTGAGTATCGTCGGCATCCCGCTCATGGTGCTCGAGGCCGCCGCCATCTTTGCGGGCGTTTGGCTCGGCACGGGCGCCGTCGCGCTCTTGATCGGGCGGCGCTTGTGCGAACTCGCGATGCCGGCGCTCACGCCGTCACCGCTCACGGCGCTCATTCTCGGGCTGGTCGTCGTCAGCGCCGCTGAAATCGTGCCGATCGTCGGGTGGGCGGTCACCGCGCTGGTGTGGCTCGTTGGTCTGGGCTGCGCGATTCTCGCCTTCGTGCGCACCGCGGGCAACGGATTCGCATTCGAGCGGCATCCGATCGGCGGGCCGCCGATGAAGAGCCCCTCTCTTTAGTCCCGGGTCGGTCCCGCCTCGCATGGCGCACCGTCGCGCTTCGCGAACGGCGACGCGATGAGCACGTTCGTCGGCACGCACCGTTTCGCGCAGCGCGCCGCGCGTCTAAAAGCGTCGACGATCCGCGAGATGCTCAAGGTCACGCTGCGGCCCGACGTGATTTCGTTCGCCGGCGGCCTGCCTGCGCCCGAATTGTTCCCGGCCGGCGACATCGCGAACGCATCGGTCGAGGTTATGCGCGAACGCGGCGCGGCGGCCTTGCAATATTCCGTGACCGAAGGTATTCCGGAGATGCGGGAATGGGTCGCCGGGCGTTTGAACGGCATGCACGGCACGGCGTTCACGCCCGACGACGTCATCATTACCGGCGGCTCGCAACAGGCGCTCGACCTGTTCGCGAAGATCTTTCTCGATCCGGGCGATGCCGTCGTCTTAGAGAATCCGTCGTACCTCGGTGCGATTCAAGCGTTCGATGCGTACGAGCCGCGGTATCTGCCCGTCGACACCGACGCGCACGGCATCGTACCGGCGGCGCTTGCCGAGACGCTCGCGCGGGAACGGCCGACGCCGAAATTTTTGTATCTCACGCCGAATTACCAGAACCCCACGGGCGTCACGCTGACGCTCGAACGGCGGCGCGAGATCGCGGCCATTTGCGAACGCTTCGGCCTTCCGGTATTGGAAGACGATCCGTACGGTGAGCTCACGTTCGGCGGAGCGCCCGTGCCGCCCATCGTTTCCCTCGGCTCGGACGCGCCGGTGACCTACAGCGGAACCGGTTCCAAAATGGTCGCGCCGGGTTTGCGCGTGGCGTGGATGGTGATTGCGGACCGCGAGGTGCGCGAGAAGATCGTGCCGGCGAAGCAAGGCGTGGATCTCCACACCGGCTCGTTCGCACAATACGTGTTTCACCGTTACGTGACGACCGGCGATCTGTTGGAGCGGCATCTGGCGCGCGTGCGTGAAACCTACGCGGCGCGGCGCGACGCGATGGCGGGCGCGTTGCGCGCGTTCATGCCGGCCGGCGCCGTGCGGTTCGTTGAACCGACCGGCGGCATGTTCTTTTGGGTAACCGCGGACCCGCGTATCGACACGGAAGAGCTGTTTGCCGTCGCCGCGGCGGACGGCGTCGTCTTCGTACCGGGCCGGCCGTTTTATCCGTGCAAGGACCGCGGCGACGGCATGCGCTTGAATTTCTCTAACGCAAACGAAGAGCGGATACGCACCGGCATCGAACGGCTTGCGGAGGCCGTTCGCGCAAGCCTCGCGTAGAAGGCGTAACCGCGAACTGCGCGACGGGAGGTTTTCGTGGGACTGGTCGTCACCGGAATTTCGCAAGACGGCGACATCAAAGCGCTCGAAACGGCGTTGAAAGATGCCGGTTTGCCGCTCGACCCGATTCAACTGATCTCCGGCGAAGATTCGACCGAAGGCATCGCGCGCCGCCAGATGGGACCGCGCCTCATGACCGGCGATCACGCGGGGTATGTGCCGGGGATCAACAACGCGGGCCGGGGCCTTTCGTACTTCCGCAACGAAACGCTCAGCGATCGGCTGGGCGACCTCTCGATTCCCGATTCGGAAGTCGAGAATTACGTCGGCGCGCTCGAAGCAGGGCGCAGCGTCGTGGCGTATTATGCGAAACCCGACACGCTGAACCGCGTCGAGGAGGTATTCCGCGGGGCGGGATTGGCGAAAGTGAAAACGTTTTAGAAGCCCAGACCGCGTCGTGAATCGCCCGATCGGATGAAAACCGTCATTCTTGCCGGCGGTTTGGGGACGCGGATTTCCGAGGAAACGTCAAATCGGCCGAAGCCGATGATCGAGATCGGCGGGAAACCGCTCTTGTGGCACCTGATGAACATTTATGCGGCGGCAGGCTTCAACGAATTCATC